>JAMIFN010000052.1:0-22061 GCA_035906235.1 Allobrachymonas sp.
ATCTGGATTGCACGCCTGCAAATGCCCGTTTTGCGTTTGGCGCTAGAAGAACCGGAGTTTTTTGAATCCCTAGACCATCCCGCTCGCAAATTGTTGGACCATTTGGGTTCATGCGTGCTGGGCTTTACGGGCGATACCCCTAATGCCGAGCTGGAACAAGAGGTCAAGCGCATTGTCCAAGTGATTGAGCAATACCCAGAAACTGGCAAACGCGTGTTTGAGCTGGTGTATGGCGAATTTAAAAAATTCCTAGAAAAGCATCTGGTTCATCAATCTGACGCTGCCACGCGCATGGTGTCGCTTGCCAGTCAGGTTGAAGAAAAAGAGTCTCTGGTCATCAAATACACCATCGATTTGCGCGACCAGTTATCCAAACTCGCGCTGCGCGATGAGGTGCGCGATTTTCTCTTCCGCACCTGGTCCCAGGTACTGGCTGTCTCCACCATGAAATTTGGAGCGCAGGCGGCACAAACCATGGCCTTTAAACAGTTTACGCCCGATTTAATTTGGGCAGCAGGTGCCAAACCCAGCCGAGCCGACCGCCAAAAGGCCATCGCCGAAGTGCCGCAAATCATGGCCTGCCTGCGCGCGGGCATGAAGCTGATTAACAGCCCAGATACCGAACAGCAAAGCATCATCGAAAGCATTAACACCGTGCTGACCGATGCCTTCATGTCCAAAACCGAACCTATCGACCAAGAAGTCTTGGCCGCTTTATCCCAGCGTCTGGCCAATCTAGAGGACTATGTCACCGATACCGATTTGGGTCGCGAACTGCCTCTGGATGCGGAAAGCATCGAAATGGTGCTAGGTATCGACACTTCGGGGCTAAACCTCGTCACCGGCGAAGGCAGCCCAGACCCCAGCGAGGATATCAAGGCGTGGATGCAGTCGCTACTGCTCGGCTCATGGCACCGCCTCGACCATAACGGCAACATCGACCGCGTGCAGTTTTGCTGGCGCTCAGCCCAAAGTCAGCTCTATCTATTTGTCTCTGGCGACGGCAATGCCTATCTCTTCCAGCGCAAAGGCTTGGCCGCCTACCTCAATACCGCGCTGCTGCTGCCCGCCGAGGAGGAAGCCCTCACCGTCATCGCCACGCGTGAAGCTTTAGGCAAAATCGAAGCCAACCCGAGCCGCATGGTCAACTAATTCTCGGTGATTTTCCGTGATTTTTAGCGTAAAACCTGCCTGAGTAGCTCTTGTTTTTATAGTGAATTCCGACCCTCTGGGCGCTTCTGCCCCGCGCATCGCCTTTGCGGATGCTGATTTGCTGATAGTCAGCAAGCCAGCAGGCCTGCTTTCTGTACCTGGGCGCTTGCCCGAAAACCAAGACAACCTCACGGGGCGCTTGCAGGCCATCTACCCCGATACGCTCAATGTGCACCGCCTCGACCAAGTCACCAGCGGCCTGATGGTCTACGCCCGCAACAAAGCTGCGCAAGCCGCGCTCAGCCGCCAATTTGCCCTGCGTCAAGTGGATAAACGCTATACCGCGTTGCTGCAAGGCTGGGTCGAACAAGATGCGGGCGAGGTCCAACTGCCCCTGATTTGCGACTGGCCGAATCGCCCCCGACAAATCGTGCACCACGAGCTCGGCAAGGCCGCGCACACACGCTGGCGTGTACTCGACCGTGATGCTGCCAAACAGCAAAGCCGCATCGAACTAGAGCCCATCACCGGGCGCTCGCACCAACTGCGGGTGCATATGGCCGAGATCGGCCACCCCATCGTGGGCGACGATTTTTATGGCGCAGCGCCTGCCGCGCGGGTGATGCTGCACGCCAGTTTTTTGAGCCTGACGCAGCCCAGCACCGGCCAGCGCCTGAGCTGGCGAGAAGAACCTGATTTTTAAGGCCATGTTTTTGGTTGTTTTGATTGAAAAACCTGCCTGAACAGCTATCAAAATAATATTCGATCTGCTGAATGTCGCTGGGTTTTTATCTTGCCCAAATCTCTGCGTGTTTTGTGTGAAGTGTCGGCAAGTGCTTGATTTATAACGATTACTAAAAATTCACATAACTCATTGATTTAAAAGAAAAAATCGATAAAATCTCATCCATTCCTATAAAGATGGTCTTTTTAGGTGGGAAAAAGTGGGATGCAATGACAGTGCAGCAGCTATTGGGGCGAGAGCAAGTGGCGCTTGATGCGAAGCATAGGCTAGCTATGCCTGCGCGCTATCGCGAGAGCGTGCAACTGTTGTGCGCCGATGCCTTGGTGCTGACGGAGCATCCAGATGGGTTTTTATTGTTGATGCCACAGCCGAAGTGGGGGAGTTTCTCGCAGCAATTTGCGCAGGCAGGCGGTACCAGTCAGTGGTTAAAACGGATTATTTTGGGTGGGGCCTGCCCGGTGGTGCTCGACAGTGCCAAACGGTTTTTATTGCCTCAAGTTTTGCGCCAAGCCGCAGGGATTGATAAACAAGTGCTGCTGGTAGGGGTGGGCGAGTATTTTGAAATTTGGAATCCGGCAGATTTCGCCACGCAGCGCGACAAGCAACGGGCGCAGCGCCAAACCGATGTCGCAGCACAAGAGTGCGATCTACAGACAAGCTTGCAAGAGGTGCGCTGGTAATGGCTAGTCCAGATTTGATGCACCAGACGGTTTTGCTTCAAGAGGCCGTGCAGTCACTCATTACGGATGAGGATGGTCGTTATGTCGATGGCACTTTTGGTCGGGGCGGGCATTCGCGTTTGATTTTGCAGAAACTGGGTAGCGCAGGGCATTTAACGGCGTTTGATCGCGATCCCGAAGCTGTTGCTGCTGCGCACTTATGGACGGATACGCGCTTTGAGATTCGGCATGCTGCTTTTAGCGAGTTGGGTCAATTGCCTGCGGGTAGTGTGCAGGGGATTTTGCTGGATTTAGGGATCAGTTCACCGCAAATTGATGATCCGAGTCGTGGTTTTTCTTTTCGCCATGATGGGCCTCTCGATATGCGCATGGATCCGAGTTCGGGTGTCAGTGTTAGTGAATGGCTGCTGAGTGCGGATGAGGCGGACTTGGCGCGCATCATTCGGGATTATGGAGAAGAGCGTTTTGCGAAGCCTATCGCAAAAGCCGTGATAGCGCGTGTGCGTGCTGGTGGTGCGATTGCGGGGACGGCAGAGTTGGCGCAATTGATTGCTGGGGTGGTGAAAACGCGTGAAGGCGGACAACATCCGGCGACTCGCACTTTTCAGGCTTTGCGTATCCATATCAATGGCGAGCTAGAGCAGATCGAGCTGACCTTGCAGGCTAGCTTGCAGGCGCTGGCACTTGGCGGGCGCTTGGTGGTGATTAGCTTTCATTCGCTTGAGGATCGTATCGTCAAGCAGTTCATGCAAAGCAAAGCCAAAGAGCAAGTCGATCGCCATGACATGGCGTGGATGTTGCGCCAGCAGAGCAGCCCCATGCCCCTCGAGTTACTCGGGCGCATTAAACCTAGTGCAGCGGAAGTGTCTGCCAACCCCCGTTCGCGCAGTGCCATCATGCGTGTGGCTCAAAGAACGGCGGCACCGTACGCGACAGCAGCGAGAGGGCGATGATGAGCCGTTTTGTACGCATCAATTTTGTCTTGCTGCCTCTGGTTTTGCTCAGTGCCTTCCATTTGGTCAATACCCAATACCAGGCGCGTCACACCTTCATGGATTTAGACAAGGCGACGCAGCGCAGTCGGGCGTTGGATGTTGAGCGTGAAGTTCTGGAGGTGGAAAAACGCGAGGCGGCGTCCAATACCAATATCGAGCAATTGGCACGCACTCAACTGGGTATGCGCAGCAGCCCAGCGGGGAGTGTGCGTTATGTGCGAATTCCCGCAACCGCAACGGCACCTGCGCCACTTGGGGGACGGCCGTGATTCGAAGAAAAGCGGTCCCTCAGCGTTATACGGTAGGTGCGGTGTTGACGAGCAAGGCGCCGGTTGGGCGTAGTCGCCTCCTGCTGTTTGTCGTGGCCTTGGGCTTTATGGCTTTGGGTTTGCGTGCGGCGTATATTCAAGTGTGGAAGCAGGAATTCTTTGTCAAAAAAGGGGAGATTCGCTACGCCCGCACCCCGGAGTTGCCCGCCAATCGGGGGCGTATTTTGGATCGTAATGGGCAAATCTTGGCATCTAGCACGCCTGCGCAAAGCGTTTGGGTGCAAATGGATGAGTTTCAGCCGACTTCAGTTGAAAAAATGGCTCTGGCTAAGGTTTTGGGTATGAAGCCTGCCGATCTGAAGAAAAAGCTCAAAGGGCGCAGCTTTGTCTGGCTGCGTCGCCAAATCGACGACGAGATGGCGCAGGCTGTGGCGGCGCTCAAGCTCAAAGGCGTTTATATGCGCAAAGAGTACCGACGCCAGTACCCAGAAGGCGAGTCGGTCTCGCAGGTGGTTGGTATTACTAATATTGATCAAGTCGGGCGCGAGGGGATTGAGCGCGCCTATGATGAGCAGTTGGCTGGGCGCTCAGGCTCGCGTCGCGTGATTAAAGACCGCCTAGGGCGCGTGATCGAAGACAGTGACATTGTTGCGCCCCAAGATGGGCAGGATGTGTACCTGAGCATTGATAGTCGTATTCAATTTATGGCTTATCAAAAGCTGCGCGATGCTGTTCAGTTGCACAATGCGCGATCTGGAAGTCTGGTCATGTTGGATGCTCAAACTGGGGAGATTCTTGCTTTAGCCAACTACCCGAGTTTCGATCCCAATCAGCGCGGCAATATTAATCCCGCGCTGACACGCAATAGCGCGGTGATGGACATGTACGAGCCTGGCTCCAGCATGAAGCCGATCACGATTTCACTGGCTTTGAGCGAGGGCCGTGTGACACCAAGCACCGTGTTTTCTACAGCGCCAGGCTATATCAATGTGACAGGCTCAATCATTCGTGATAGCCACGCCAATGGAGATCTGACCGTAGCGCAGATTATTCAAAAATCGAGCAATGTCGGGACGGTGAAGATATCCCAGTTGCTCGATAGCAAAGACATGTGGGATATGTTGATGCGGACGGGCTTTGGGCAAAAACCCGCCTTGAAATTTCCCAGCACCAGTGCCGGGCGGCTGCGCAATTACAAAAATTGGCGACCTGTTGAAAAAGCCACGATCAGCTATGGCTATGGGGTTGCAGGAAGTTTGTTGCAAATGGCGCAGGCATATACCATCTTTACCAGCGACGGATATTTTTTACCGGCAACGCTAGAAAAACAAAGCGCCGTGATTCAGGGTGAGCGCGTGCTGACGAATAAAGACGCCAAAACCATGCGGCAAATGATGCATTTGGTCACGCAGTCTGGTGGTACTGCGCGACAAGCGGCCATCAGTGGCTATAGCGTTGGCGGCAAAACAGGTACTGTGCACAAGCAAGTGGGTGGGGGCTATGCCCAAAATCAGTACAGCGGTTTCTTTGTCGGCTTTGCACCCGTGGAAAGCCCCCGCGTCATTGCTGCGGTCATGATTGATGATCCCAAAGGTGGGGTTTATTACGGGGGCGCTGTGGCTGGCCCGGTGTTTAGTGGCGCAGTGCAGCAAGCTTTGCAGATTTTGCAAGTGCAACCTGATTTGCCACTGGCTACCGCGAGTAGCGTGGCGAGGGGCGGAGTATGAGCACAGTTCCGATGACGGGCGTAGCGCAGGCCTTGCACCAAATGGGGGCTCAGGGCTTGGTGGCCGATAGCCGCAAGCTCCAACCAGGGCAAGCCTTTATTGCGTGGCCGGGTTATGGCCTAGATGCGCGGCAGTTTGTGGCTGAGGCGTTGGCCGGCGGTGCCGCCGCTTGCGTGGTCGAGGCGCAAGGCCTCGAGGTTTGGGATTTTGCCCAAGACCCCAGAGTGCTGGCCGTGCCACAACTCAAACTGTGCGCCGGAGAATTGGCGTCAGCGTTTTATGCCGATCCCTCGGCGGCACTCAAACTGTGTGCGATGACGGGAACCAATGGCAAAACTTCGAGCAGTTGGTGGTTGGCGCAAGCCATCGCGCAATTGCCGGCCCACTATGGTTTGGGCGCTTGCGCCCTAGTAGGCACTTTGGGGATAGGGCGCATAGGGGCTTTGCAGCTCACGGGGCTAACCACGCCCGACCCTATGACTTTGCAGGCGCAGCTGGCGCAACTACAGGCCGCAGGCTGCGGGGCTTGCGCGATGGAGGCCTCGAGCATCGGTTTGGCTGAGGGGCGTTTGGCGGGTTTGCGCATCCATACGGCTTTGTTCACCAATTTCACGCAAGACCATCTCGATTACCACGGGGATATGGCCAGCTATTGGCAGGCCAAGGCGAGTTTGTTTGATTGGCCGGGGTTGCGCGCAGCAGTGGTCAATCAAGATGATGCCCAGGCTGGAGTTTTGCTGCAACGCTGCCAAGAGCGCGGCTTGCCTTGTTGGACTTATTCTGTGCTCGGTCCAGCCTCGGTGTACGCCAGTGACATCAGTTTCAGCAGCGCAGGGGTGCGTTTTGTCGTGCACATTGCGGCGGATAAGTTTGCGCTCGATTTGCCGCTATACGGCCTCTACAACATCAGCAATGTACTGGGCGTGCTGGCGGTGTTGCTGAGTTTTGGGGTTAGCGCTGCCGACGCGGCACAAGCTTGCCGCCATTTGCGTGCCGTGCCGGGGCGCATGGAGGTCTTGCATCACGCCGATTGGCCAGCCAGCGTCGTCGATTACGCGCACACGCCCGATGCGCTGGAGAAGAGTTTGCAAGCTTTGCGCCCAGTGGCTCAGGCCGCGGGCGGCAAACTTTGGGTGTTGTTTGGCTGCGGCGGCAATCGTGATGGCAGCAAGCGCCCGCTCATGGGACAGGCGGCTGAACGCCATGCCGATGTGGTGGTGTTAAGCAGCGATAACCCCAGAGACGAAGACCCGGCCACGATTGCTCAAGCCGTATTGGCAGGCATGCAGCAGCGGCCTATCCATATTGAACTGGATCGCGCGGCCGCCATTGCTTGGGCCTTGCGCCGTGCAGCACCGCAAGATGTATTGCTGATTGCGGGCAAAGGCCATGAAGATTACCAAGAAGTGCGTGGACAAAAAATGCATTTCTCAGACCAAGAGGAAGTACGCAAGATGTGGAGCACAACGAGCACGCAGGCGATGGCAGCTACTGCCGCTGCACCTGTGTTGATGCACCTGGGGCAAGTGCAGGCTTGGCTAGAGCAAGCGGGTTTGCCAGCCAAATTGGTGGGCGCTGCAAATACGCCGCTCATGCGCTTGCACACAGATACCCGTAGCTTGCAAGCTGGTGATTTGTTCGTCGCCTTAAAAGGTGAAAATTTTGATGCGGGCAGCATGCTGCCTCAAGCTAAAGCTGCGGGTGCTGTAGCGGCTATCACGCAGTCCTCAGGCTTAGAGACTGCAGGCCTAGCGGGGATTGAAGTGGCCGACAGCTTGCAAGCCTTGGGCGTGATTGCCGCCGCTTGGCGGGCGCAGTTTGCGCTCCCTTTGATTGCCGTAACCGGTAGCAATGGCAAGACCACGGTCACGCAAATGATTGCCAGTATCTTGCGCGCCTATGCGGGCGATGCGGCCTTGGCGACACAGGGCAATTTGAATAACGCTATCGGTGTGCCGCTAACGCTGCTGCGTTTGCGTGCTGAGCACCGCATCGGCGTTATCGAGTTGGGTATGAATCACCCGGGTGAGATTGCCGGCTTGGCCGCCATGGTGCGCCCGCAGGTCGTCGTGGTGAATAACGCGCAACGCGAGCACCAAGAGTTTATGCACAGTGTGGAAGCGGTGGCGCTAGAAAATGGCTCGGCCCTCGCGCATTTGTCGGTGGATGGGACGGCGGTTTTTCCGAGTGACGATGCCTATGCGCCTATCTGGCAGCAACAAGCGGCGGGCAAACACATACTGCGCTTTGCCCTGCAGGGCAACACCGATGTTTGCGCCCAAGCGCAGTGGCAGGGCGGCGCTTGGCAGGTTTGCGCGCAAAGTCCAGCGGGGCAGTTTCACTATCGTTTGCAAATTGCCGGACGCCACCATGTGAAAAACTCCTTGGCTGCAGTGGCTGCTTGCTTGGCAGCCGGTGTGCCTGTGGCGGCGATCGCCCAAGGCTTAGAGCAGTTTGTTGCCGTTGCTGGGCGTTGCCGCGCGCTGCAGCTGCAGTGGGCGGGGCGTGCGATGGATTTGATAGACGACAGCTACAACGCCAACCCTGATTCAGTTTGTGCGGCCATTGATGTGCTGGCGGAGTTGCCCGGGCCGCATTTATTGGTGTTGGGGGATATGGGCGAGGTCGGTACTCAGGGCGAAGAGTTTCACACCGAGGTGGGCGAATATGCCGCCGAGCGCGGGATTGAAACCTTGTATGCCTTGGGGGATTTGATGCGCTACACGGCGGCGGCTTTTCCTGGGGCGCGACATTTCGCCAATATGGACAATTTGCAGGCGGCTTGCCTGCGCGATGCCGCGCAGTACCGCAGTATTTTGGTTAAAGGTTCACGGTTTATGCGTATGGAAAATGTGATTGCCGCGCTGCAAACAGCGGCGCAAGCGTCCAAAAAAGAGGGGGACGCGCATGTTGCCTAGTCTGGCCGCTTGGCTCTTAAGCATGATGCCCGAGTGGGGCGTGCTGCGCATTTTTCAGTATTTGACTTTCCGCGCCGTCATGGCGGCAATGACGGCTTTGCTGATAGGGCTGGCTGTGGGACCCTATTTCATCGATAAATTGATGAGTTTGAAAATTGGCCAGCCTGTGCGCGGCTACGCCATGCAAAGCCATTTGAAAAAAAATGGCACGCCTACCATGGGTGGGGTGCTGATTTTGTTTGCCATTGCCGTTGCGACTTTGCTTTGGTTTGACTGGAGCAACCGTTTTGTCTGGGTGGTGATGGTGGTGACCTTCGGTTTTGGTGCTGTCGGCTGGATGGATGACTGGCGCAAGGTGGTGAATAAAGATCCTGAGGGTATGCGCTCACGCGATAAGTTTTTCTGGCAATCCTTGATCGGTTTGCTGGCCGCTTTGTACTTGGCCTTCGCTATCGCTGAAACGAGCAATGCGCGCGTGTGGGAGTTGTTCTACACCTGGGTGCGCTCGGGTTTCGATGTCAGCCTGCCGCCCAAGGCGGGTTTGCTTCTGCCTTTCTTTAAGCAAGTGAGCTACCCGCTAGGCGTTTTTGGTTTTGTGCTGCTGAGTTTTATCGTGATCGTTGGTGCCAGCAATGCGGTGAACTTTACCGATGGTCTGGATGGCCTGGCGACCATGCCCGTGGTGATGGTGGGGTCGGCTCTGGGGGTGTTTGCGTATGTCACAGGGCATGCCATTTACGCGCCCTATTTGCTGATTCCGCACATCCCTGGGGCGGGCGAGCTGCTGGTGTTTTGCGGTGCTATGGCTGGGGCGTGCTTGGCCTTTTTGTGGTTTAACGCCCATCCTGCGCAAATTTTTATGGGTGATGTTGGTGCGCTGGCTTTGGGTGGCGCTTTGGGCACGATCGCCGTCATCGTGCGCCAAGAAATTGTGCTGGCCATCATGGGCGGGATTTTCGTGGCCGAGGTTCTCTCGGTCATGGTGCAAGTGACTTACTTTAAGTACACGAAAAAACGCTATGGCGAAGGGCGACGATTCTTCAAGATGGCGCCGCTGCACCACCACTTTGAAAAATCAGGCTGGGCGGAAACGCAGGTCGTGATTCGTTTTTGGATCATCACCATGCTCTTGTGCCTGCTAGGCCTGTCTACGCTGAAGCTGCGCTAAATTTCATAGTCTTTTCGATGATTTAAGCCGTAAAACCTGCCTGAGCAGCTATTGTTTTGATACTTATGAGCACCTCTGACACCGCTATTTTTATGCCGCCCAAAGCCTTGGTTTTAGGCTTGGGCGCTAGCGGCCTGGCAATGGCGCGCTGGCTAGATGCTGCGGGCTGGCAGGTGTGCGTGGCCGATACCCGCAGCGCCCCGCCGCAGCTTTTGCAATTGCAGGCCGAGTTGCCGCGCGCAGCATTCATCAGCGGCGCTTTAACGCCCGATTTGCTGGATGGTGTGGCTTTGGTGGCCAGCAGCCCTGGTATCAGCCCGCACGCCAAAATGCCCGGCAATGCCGCCGCTTTGCGCGCCGCTGCGGTTGAGCGTGGCATCGTCGTTGTTGGGGAGTTGGAGTTGTTTGCGCGCGGCCTGCGCGAGTTGGATGTGCTTTTTGCCTATCGCCCTCGGGTGCTGGCTATTACCGGCACTAACGGCAAAACCACCGTTACCAGCTTGACCGGGAAATTAGCCCAGGCAGCCGGTTTGCGTGTGGAAGTCGCCGGCAATATAGGCCCCTGTTTGCTGGATCGTTTAAGCAGCTGTATGCGTGGGCACTGCTTGCCCGATGCTTGGATTTTGGAGTTGTCGAGTTTTCAACTGCATGACGCGCATAGTTTCAATCCGCAGGCTGCGGTGGTGCTCAATATCACCCAAGATCACCTCGATTGGCATGCCGATATGGCTGAATATATAGCCGATAAGCTGAAAATTTTTGGCCCAGCCACCACCGCGGTGCGCAATCGGGACGAGGGCGATTTCCCCTTGACTGGGCAAATTCGCAGCAAGCGCCAGATTTCATTTGGCCTCAACGAGCCGCAGCACCACCTCGATTTTGGTTTGCAAGCCGCGGCCGATATGCCCTGGCTGGTGCAATGCCTCTCGGCTTTTGGTGATGCGCCTTTGAAGAAAAACCAAGCCCCTGAGCTCAGCCTGCAGCGCTTGATGCCGGCTGAAAGCCTGCATATTCGTGGTCGCCACAATATCAGCAATGCTTTGGCGGCACTGGCTTTGGGTGCAGCGGTGGATTTTCCTTTGGGGGCATCGCTGCGCGCTTTGGCGGCGTATCGTGGTGAGCCGCATCGTGTGCAGCCCATTGCTGAGCGTGCCGGTGTGCAGTACATCGATGACAGCAAAGGCACCAATGTGGGCGCGACTGTGGCGGCCATCAATAGCCTGGGGGCAGATTTGCCCGCTGGCAGTCGCTTGCTGCTGATTTTGGGGGGCGATGGCAAGGGGCAGGATTTCTCGCCCTTGGCGAAGCCCTTGGCCAGCTATGCACGCGCGGTTGCGCTGATTGGCAAAGATGCTGCGGCCATAGGAGCGATTTTGCCGCCTCAAATAAGGGTGCAGCTTTGCGCGACCATGGCGGAGGCCGTGACTTGGTCGGCCGCGCAAGCGCAGGTGGGTGATTGGGTCGTGCTGTCGCCAGCGTGCGCGAGTTTAGATATGTACCGAGACTACGCGCACCGTGCGGCTGATTTTGTGCAGGCTGTGCAAGCCTTAGCGCTGGAGCCGCAGTCATGAGTGGCAGTTTTTTGACGGCTCTGGGTGCGCGCTGGCAAGCTTGGCGCCAGCAACGGGCGGCGCGGCGTGATGCGGCCTATATCCCGGTGCGTTTGGGCAAAGATGCCTATATCGCTACGCCCGCGCGTCGGGTGCGCGATTTGGGTTATGACCAGCATTTAGTGTGGGTGACTGCGGCTTTGATCATGTGGGGCTGCATCATGGTGTATTCGACCACGCTGGCGCTGCCGTCCAACCCTAAGCTGGCAGGCTTGGCACCTACGCATTACATCTACCGCCATTTGTTCTCGGCCTTACTGGCCATTGTTTTAGGTTCGCAGCTTTTTCGCATCCCTATGGACTTTTGGCAAAAGTGGGCGGGGTGGATTTTTGCCGGGGCTGTGGCGCTCTTGGTATTGGTGCTGGTTTTTGGCAAGGGTGTCAATGGTGCCAAGCGCTGGCTACCGCTAGGAGGTATGAATTTTCAGCCTTCAGAGTTGGCGAAATTGGCCATCATTTTTTTCCTGGCGCGCTATATCGAGAAAAATGATGATTTGGTCAAAAAAGACTTTTTCAGGGCGGTCCGTCCGGTGGCCGTGGCCGTCGGCGTGGTGGGGGTTTTGCTGATGGCTGAGCCTGATATGGGCGCATTTTTGGTGATCGCCTTTATCGCCCTGAGCCTGCTGTTTTTAGGGGGCATTAATTGGAAGGCCTTGACCCTAATTTTGCTGATTTTGGGCATCGCCTTTACGCTGATTGTGTTCACCAGTGAATGGCGGCGCGAACGGGTTTTTGCCTACCTCGACCCATGGAGCATGAAGTACGCACTGGGTAAAGGCTACCAACTGACGCAGGCTTTGATTGCAATTGGTCGTGGGGGCTTATTTGGCGTAGGCCTAGGCGGTAGCGTTGAGAAGCTCCATTGGTTGCCCGAGGCGCATACCGACTTCATCATGTCCATCCTTGCCGAGGAGTTGGGCTTTATTGGTGTCGCGGCCTTGATGATTTTGTTTTTCTGGTTGATTAAGCGCGTGATCTTGATTGGTCGCCAGGCGATTGAATTGGAGAAGTATTTCTCGGGCCTGGTCGCGCAAGGCGTAGGCCTGTGGCTGGGCTTCCAAGTGATGATCAATATGGGAGTGAATTTGGGCGCCTTGCCGACTAAGGGTTTGACTTTGCCTTTGATGAGTTATGGCGGTTCAGCGTTGTTGATGACCGTGCTGGCTTTGGTGGTGGTGCTGCGGGTAGATCACGAAAATCGGCTCATGATGAAAGTGGCGACGCGATGACCAGCAGCAAGCACCAACAGCCCCACTCTAAAGTCGCGCTCATCATGGCGGGCGGCACGGGCGGGCATATTTTTCCAGGCTTAGCCATTGCGCAGCAATTGCAAGCGCAAGGCTGGCAGGTGCATTGGTTAGGGGCACCAGGCAGCATGGAGGCGCGTATTGCTGCCGAGCACCAATTGCCATTCGAAGCTGTAGCGTTTTCAGGGGTGCGCGGCAAAGGCATTGGGCGCTTGATGCGTTTGCCTTGGCAATTAGGGCGCGCTGTGTGGCAAAGCTTGGTCATCATGCGGCGTCTGCGTCCTACGGTGGTCGTTGGGATGGGCGGCTATATCAGCTTCCCTGCTGGCGTGGCGGCGCGGTTTTGTGGCGTGCCGATTTTCTTGCACGAACAAAACGCCATCGCAGGTTTGAGCAATCGTGTGCTGGCTAGCATCGCTAGCCATGTGTTTACGGCGTTTCCAGCCGTGTTTGCCCAGGGTGTGTGGGTCGGCAATCCTTTGCGCGCAGCTTTTACGCAGCAGTTGGCACCTGAACAGCGTTATGGCCAGCGCAGTGGACCTTTGCGCATATTGGTTATGGGGGGGAGCCTAGGGGCGCAAGCGCTCAATACGGTTGTCCCCCAGGCCTTGGCGTTAATGCCTGAAGATGCGCGCCCCACGGTGCTGCACCAAAGTGGCGAAAAGCAAATTGCGCAATTGCGCGAGAACTATGCCGCTGCCGGTGTGCAGGCGCAGCTGCTGCCCTTTATTGATGATGTGGCCAGTGAAATGGCGCAGGCCGATGTGCTGATTTGTCGCGCAGGGGCTAGCACCGTCTGCGAAATTTCGGCTGTGGGTGTGGCCGCTATTTTTGTGCCTTTCCCATTCGCGGTAGATGACCACCAAAGCGCGAATGCGCGTTTTTTAACTGAGGCTGGTGGGGCGCTCTTGTGTCCGCAAAAAGACTTAAAGCCCCAAGGCTTGGCGGCGCAGCTGCTGGCCTTTGATCGGGCGCGGCTGATGGCTTACGCCATCCAATCGAAGAAACAAGAAAAACTCGGGGCAGCGCAAGCGATGGCTGCCGAATGTGAGAATTTATTGCTATGAAACACGCCATTGAAAAAATCCATTTTGTCGGTATAGGCGGCAGCGGCATGAACGGCATTGCCGAAGTGCTACACAACCAAGGCTATCAAATCAGCGGGTCTGACACCAACCAAAATGCAACGGTGCAGCGCTTGGCAGGCTTGGGCCTTAAAACCTTTATCGGGCACGACGCTGCGCATGTGCAGGGCGTTGATTGCTTGGTGGTTTCCACCGCTATTGCGGCTGATAACCCTGAGTTGTTGGCAGCCAAAGCTCTAAATATCCCAGTCATTTCACGCGCCTTGATGTTGGCCGAATTGATGCGCATGCGCAAAGGTATTGCCATTGCTGGGACACATGGCAAAACCACCACGACATCATTAGTGGCCAGTGTGTTGGCAGCGGCTGAATTTGATCCCACTTTCGTCATTGGTGGCCGCCTTAATAGTGCAGGCGTGAACGCCCGCCTAGGGCAGGGCGAATACATTGTGGTGGAGGCCGATGAGTCTGATGCATCTTTCCTCAACCTCTTACCCATGCTGGCGGTGGTGACCAATATTGATGCTGACCATATGGAAACCTATGGCCATGATTTTGGGCGTTTAAAAGCAGCATTCGTGGAGTTTTTACACCGCATGCCCTTTTATGGCGCAGCGATTGTCTGTGCTGACGACCCCGGCGTGCAAAGCATAGTGGCCGAGGTCAGCCGCCCAGTGACGACCTATGGTTTAAGCGAACAGGCGCAAGTGCGAGCGGTAGATGTGCAAGCCGAGAACGGACAAATGCGCTTTACCGTGCAGCGCCAAGCAGCCTACGGCTTGCCAGATTTGCCCATCGTGCTGAATGCGGCAGGTTTGCACAATGTGTGCAATGCGTTGGCTGCTATTTGTGTGGCGTGTGAGTTGGGGGCCGCCGATGCTGCGATTCAAAAAGCCTTGTCGGAATTCAAAGGCGTGGGGCGACGCTTTCAGCATTACGGTCATTTGTCTTACCAAGGCAAAGCCTTTGATCTGATTGATGATTATGGTCATCACCCAGTGGAAATGCAGGCGACTTTGGCCGCGGCTCGTGGGGCTTATCCAGGGCGGCGCCTGCTCTTGGCTTTTCAGCCGCACCGCTTTACCCGCACGCGCGATTGTTTTGAAGATTTTGTACGCGTGTTGGGCACGGTCGATGGCCTCTTGCTGGCTGAGGTTTATAGCGCCGGCGAAGCGCCCATCGTTGGTGCTGACAGCCGCGCCTTGGCGCGCTCAGTGCGTTTGAGTGAAAAGGTGGAGCCGCGCTTTGTAGCGGAAATTGGCGATATGCCGCAGGCAATTTTGGACGCCGTGCAAGATGGCGATGTGGTGATGTGCATGGGGGCTGGCAGCATAGGCGCCGTACCTGCACAAGTTAAAGACTTGGTTGAAAAGGCAACACTATGAGCAGCGTGACAGCATTGGGCAAAGTAGCCGTATTGATGGGTGGGAGCTCGGGCGAGCGCGAGGTTTCGCTCATGTCTGGTCAGGGCGTGTTACAGGCCTTACAAAGCGTGGGCGTTGATGCGCACGCTTTTGATCCCGCTGAGCAAAATGTGTTTGATTTGAAAAACATGGGCTTTTCTCGCTGCTTTGTGGCCTTGCATGGCCGGGGTGGCGAAGACGGAGTGATGCAGGGCGTACTGGATCATCTGGGCTTGCCTTATACCGGCTCTGGCGTTCTGGCGTCTAGCGTAAGCATGGATAAAACCATGACCAAACGCATTTGGCAGGCCGAGGGTTTGCGCACCCCTGCTTGGCGCGAGGTTTATAGCGTGCAAGAGGCTGAGGCGGCTTTTGACGCCCTGGGCGCGATGGTGGTCAAACCAGCCCGTGAAGGTTCGAGCATTGGTGTCGTGAAAGTGTTTGAGAGGTCGCAGTGCGCCAAAGCCTATACCGCTGCGGCTGGGCATGATGCGCATGTGCTGTGCGAGCAATTGATCGTGGGGCCTGAACTCACCTGCCCAGTCCTGGGCTCAGGCGCTACAGCGCGCGCCTTGCCGGCGATTCAAATTATTGCCCCCGAGGGCAACTACGATTTTGAGAATAAATACTATAAAAATGACACGCAATATTTAGTGCCATCAGGTTTGCCCATGCAACAGGAGGCAGATATTCAGACCTTGGTGTTGAAGGCCTACCGCAGTTTGGGTTGTTCGGGCTGGGGGCGGGTCGATGTCATGGTGGACGCAACGACGCAGCAAGCCTATTTGCTTGAAATCAATACAGCGCCCGGCATGACCAGCCATTCTTTGGTGCCGATGTCAGCGCGTGCTGCTGGCATTGAATACGCCCAGCTCTGCCTGCTCTTGTTGGAACAAACTGATACAGCATCGACGCTGTAAGTCACAATGGACGAAAAGCTGACATTTTTGGAAAATCGCTTGCTTAGCCCATCCTATTGGCGCGTGTTGGCTTATGCCGTAGTAATGATGGTGCTGTGCGTCACAGTTGTATGGCTAGCGCATCGTCCGTCGTTTGATTGGCGGCGTGTGACCCTTAATGGGGAGGTCACTAGGGTAAATTTGCAAACTTTAAAGAACCAAACGGCGAGCGGTCTAGATGGTAATTTCTGGACTTTGAATTTGCGCAATCTACAACGGCAGTTTGAACAAGTGCCATGGGTGCGCAGAGCGGTATTGCATCGCCAATTCCCTGATACGCTGAGCGTACAAATCGAAGAGCAGGTTCCGTCGGCTCTGTGGCAAAGTGAAAGCAGTAGTGCCTATGTTAATGGTTTTGGAGAAGTATTTGAGGCGGACGCCAGTGAGCTGGCCGATGGCTTACCGCTGTTCAAAGGGCAAGAAAGTCAATCTGTTCGCATGATGAATATGTATGTTGCGCTTCGCAGCGAGGTCGAACGGCGGGGCATGCAAATCCGTGAAATTGCCTTAAGTAGGGGCGGAAGTTGGAGTCTGATACTTGACTCAGATGCCAAGTTAGAGTTAGGTCGAGGTAGCGATCGCGAGTTACAAGCGCGTTTGCAACATTTTTTTGCGGCTTGTCAGGAAATTTATCCCAGTAAATCTGTGCATGAAGCTCTACTAATGATAGCATCTGCAGATCTGCGTTACCAAAATGGGTTTGGCGTGCGTTTGCGTTCAAATGCCGAAGGCAACAGGGTCGAGTAAGACATGGCAAAAGAGTACAAAGATTTCGTGGTTGGTTTGGATATCGGCACCTTCAAGATGAAGGTGGTGGTGGCCGAGTTGACGCCCGCTGCGGAGTTGCGGGTGGTTGGTGTCGGCACGCAAGATAGTCGAGGTCTTAAGCGTGGTGCGGTCGTGGATATCAACGCTGCAGTGCACAGTATTCGGCAGGCATTGCAAGAGGCGTCCAGTATGGCCGAGTGCAGTATTCATCAGGTGCATGCAGGTATTACGGGCAATCATATTCGTGGCACGACTTCTCCTGGGATGGTCAAAATCCGCGGCAGCGAGGTCACCGCAGCGGATGTGCAAAAAGTGGTGGAAGCTGCACAGGCTATCAATATCGCCAGCGAACAGCGCCTGTTGCTGGTTGAGCCACAAGAGTTTGAGCTGGACGGTCAAGCGGTCAGTGAGCCTGTAGGGATGAGTGGCCTGCGTTTAGAGGCGAAGGTGCATCTCGTCACGGCTGCTGCCGGAGCAGCTGACAACATCATGAAGTGCGTGCGCCGCTGTGGCCTCGAGTTGGAAGATTTACTTATCAACGCACATGCATCTAGTGCTGCGGTTTTAACCGAAGATGAAAAGGACTTGGGTGTCGTCTTGGTGGATATCGGTGCCGGCACGACGGATGTGGCGATTTACGCGGGCGGTGCAATCCGTCATACAGCAGTAATTCCGATTGCCGGCGACTTGATCACTAGCGATATAGCCATGGCCTTGCATACCCCGACCAAGGATGCTGAGGAGTTAAAAATTGCACACGGCTGTGCCAAACAACTGCTAGCCAATCCTGACGAGCAGGTCGAGGTCGTGGGTTTGGGTGATCGTTCCCCGCGCACGGTAAGCAAGCAGGTTTTGGCGGGGGTGATAGAGCCGCGCGTGGAAGAGATTTTTGCATTGGTTTTGCAGGTGGTTCGCAATTCTGGCCTTGAAGAAATCTTGTCCTCCGGTTTCGTCGTCACGGGGGGGGCTGCATCCATGTATGGAATGGTCGAGTTGGCAGAGGATATTTTTCTGAAACCTGTCCGTGTAGGGCTGCCGATGTATAAAGGACATTTAGCAGATTTCGTATGCAAACCTGACATGTCAACGGCGATGGGTTTTCTTGAAATTGTGCGTCAAGGGCAGGCGCGGGGTGTTCGTGTTGGGCGCCATCAAGCAGGGTTTGTGGCGTGGCTTGGCCGAGTGCGTGATTTTTTAGTCGGTAATTTTTGATTTTTTGCAAGGAGACGGGGATGGCAATCGATATGGTAGAAGATGATGCAGGCAATAGCTTTCATGCTGGGCAGGTGATCAAGGTGATTGGTGTGGGTGGCGGCGGCGGGAATGCCGTAGCGCACATGATTCGCTCCGATGTGCGTGGAATAGACTTCGTTTTTGCCAATACCGACTCGCAAGACTTGGTTAAGGCGCAAGATTGCACAACCATTCAATTGGGTGCCAGTGGTCAAGGTGCGGGCAGCAAACCTGATGTTGGGCGCCAACTGACGGAAGAATCCGAAGACCGCATTCGTGAAGTGCTGACGGGTGCAAATTTGCTGTTCATCACGGCAGGTATGGGAGGGGGTACTGGCACGGGAGGGGCGCCTGTGGTGGCTCGTGTGGCGCGTGAATTGGGTGTGCTGACGGTTGCGGTGGTGACTAAGCCCTTTGAGTTTGAGGGATCGCAGCGGATGGTGCACGCAGACAAAGGTCTGCAAGAGTTGCAGGCCAATGTGGATGCTTTGATTGTCGTCCTCAATGATAAATTGTTGGAGGTCTATGGCGAAGATGTCACCATGGAAGAGGCTTACTCCTACGCGGATGATATTTTGAAAAACGCCGTGCGCGGTATCTCTGACATCATCAATGTCAAGGGGCAGATGAATGTGGACTTTGCCGATGTGCGCACAGTCATGAGTACCCCCGGTAAAGCCTTAATGGGGATTGCGTCAGCCGAGGGTGAAGGCAGGGCTGAACGCGCTGCGCGTGATGCGATTGCTTGCCCCCTGCTAGAGGGCGTGGACTTAAAGCAAGCAAAAGGCCTGCTGGTGGTTATCTCTGCCGGGTCAACGGGCTTGAAATTGTCCGAATCCAAAAAAATCATGGATATTTTGAAGGGGTGTGCGTCAAGTGACCCAAGTACCGTCGTTAAATTTGGCACCGTGCGGGACGATAGTTTGGGTGATAAGCTTTCCATCACCGTCATGGCCACGGGTCTGTATGATGAAAATGCGCAGGCGGCGCAACCCATTGCTGTTATCCATGGCGCGATGCAAACGGGGACGGGCGGGCGCTTTGATCTTCCCGTGCTAACACCAACGAGTAGGGGGCTGGGGGGGATGTTGGCCTCTCCGACCGAGTTCCGCCCAGATCAGGAGCTCCCAGCTGTGATTCGCACCAGACCACATGGCGCACTCGAAGGTTTGAGTGGGTTGGGTGGGGGCATGGGCGCTGCCGCTTCGGCTGAAAGCAAAGTCAATGCCATGATAGAAAAGGGTGGCATGTCGAACTTTGAAGTGCCAGCCTATCTCCGCAAGCAGGCAGATTGAGTGCTTGGCTTGGTCGAGATGGCCAAGCTGAGAGAATTGTTCAGCGACTTATGCATCAGCAGCACAGCATTGCCACCGCCATAAGCGTTGTTGGCGTGGGTTTGCATAGCGGAAAACGCGTCGATCTATGCTTAAAACCTGCGCCTGTAGATGCGGGCATTGTCTATCGTCGAGTGGATTTACAGCCTGCAGTGGACATCCCTGCACGAGCGACTAGCGTTGGTGATACGCGGTTGGCCTCTACGCTAGAGGGCGCTGCAGGCGCCAGTGTCCAAACCGTCGAGCATTTAATGTCGGCATGCTACGGTCTAGGGGTTGATAACCTTTTAGTGGAGGTCAATGCTGCTGAATTGCCCATCTTAGATGGCTCAGCTGCAGCCTTTGTTTTTCTCTTAGAGTCGGCTGGTGTGCAAAAACAAGCTAAGCCGCGTCAGTACATTCGTGTCTTGCGGACTGTCGAGGTGCGGGAGGGGCTGGGTAAAAGCTTAAAGTGGGCTCGGCTATCGCCTCACAGGCTAGGTTTCAAACTGGCATTTGAAATCGCTTTTGATCATCCAGTAGTTCAAGCCTCGGGGCAAAGAGCCGAGTACACCATAGAAAACGGAGCCTATGGGCAAGATGTCGCGCGTGCACGTACTTTCTGTTTCACTCGAGATGTTGAAGCGATGCGCTCAACGGGCTTGGCTCTAGGTGGTGGTTTGGACAACGCGATTGTCATGGGGGATTACAGTGTGCTCAATGGCGGCGATTTGCGTTACGGTGATGAGTTCGCTAAACACAAACTATTGGATGCAATCGGTGATTTATATTTGGCCGGACATCCCATTCTTGGCAGTTATGAAGCTTTTCGCTCCGGGCACGGGATGAATAATCAGCTCTTGCGAGCCTTGTTCGCAGATCCCGAAAATTATGAACTGTCGTTTTTGCGATAAAAATCACCCATGACTTCGTCGCCAACAAATACCTCAATATTGAAAGAGATGCCCCCCGTCCAAAGCGAGACAGGGGATCTTGGCGCTGCTGCGCAAGGCGACTCGCATTCGATAACGGTTACTTTGTTGGTTAGCCCAGAATTGCAGGGGCTGGATAATGCGATAACGCGGGAGCAAGCTCGCTACCTAAGGGAAGTCGCAGGAAAAAGTCCTGATGAACTGGCAGAGGGTTTGCATCAATTGCGGACTTTGGAAGCGCAGCTCGAGTTTGAAAAAGGTAAAAATCTTGCATTGACGCAAGAGCTGACAACTCAGAAAACCCAAATCCAGATGGTGGGCGTAGGTGCATTGGCCCTGCTTCTGTGTTTCCTGCTAGGGGTTTTTCTGATGCGCAAGCAAGCGCGGCCGCGAGCCAGAAAATTGCCGATAGCGATATCCATTCAGGGTGAGTTACAGGTGGAGGCGCAGCAAAATGGCGACGAAGATCGGGATAGCCGCATCCAAGATGTCTGGGTGGATTCCCAGGATTGGCTAAGCTCAGATGCTGGGGTAATGGGCGCAGAATCCTTGTTGCCAGCTGATGACCTGCGTGCAGATGATGCCGCAATTCCTCAATTGCGCAAGGATGTGCCCTCTTCTAATATGTTGGGTAAAGAGCCTTGGCAGAATTGGGAGCAGGACGCACAACCGCAACCGCAACAAAGCTTGGTGGATTACCTGCGCTCTTTACACCGTATGCTTCAGCGCCTGCTGGATGCGGGCAGATTGAAGGACGCAAGGGCACTGCTGTATGCGCATATTCGCCTTGTGTCGACCACGAGTCCATGGGCGTACTTGGCCTACTTCGCTCTGCAGACTGAAAACTCGGCACAGTACCAAGAGGTGCGTGCGCGTTTTGCTGAAGCGTTCGGGCGTTCGGCTCCGGCGCTGGGTGACGATGGTCAAAATGGCTTTATGCAAAAAGGGCTTGCAGATTACCAGTATTCATTGACGCAACTGACCCAAGCATGGCCCACGGAGCGGGCAGTCTTGTTGCTGGAAACTTGGTTATCCCCACATAAACGCCGGACTTTTACTTTGCAAGCCTACGAAGACCTTTTTGTTTTGTATGATGTTCTTGACCAGTTGCATGGGGTCTAGGCTCTCTGTGCCTCTTCTTGATGCTGGTATCCCAGCGGTCGGTTATAAATATGTGTAATTTTCCAGTGAATTTAAAGCGATATGCAAGTAGACCTGCCTGAAAATATGGAACTCGTGTTGAAAGTCATTCCCATGCCTTCGGACTGCAACGCCAACGGCGATATTTTTGGCGGCTGGGTCATGGCACATGTCGATCAGGCTGCTTCGGTGCTGGCAGCCAAAGCAGCTAAGGGGCGTGTGGCCACGGTTGCGGTGAAAGAGTTCGTGTTCAAACAACCAGTGGGTGTGGGCGACATTCTCAGCTTTTTTGCCAAAATCGAGCGCGTCGGGCGCACCTCTATCACGATCGCAGTGGAGGTATTGGCTGAGCCCTTTTTAAGCCAGGGGGATTTTAAAAAAGTGACTGAGGCCACCCTGACTTTCGTGGCTATCGATGAACAAGGTCGGCCGCGCGAAGTGCCTGCGCAAAAATAAACGCTAAACCACGCTATAATCTGCGGCTCTACGGTGGCTGTAGCTCAGTTGGTAGAGTCCAGGATTGTGATTCCTGTTGTCGTGGGTTCGAGCCCCATCAGCCACCCCAGTAAATACTAGAAAGCCTGCTATTTAAACGATAGCGGGCTTTTTCATTTGTGCCATTTACAGACTATTTACAGACTGGCGAATTCAATAAGCTGCCATGTGCAGACTGGTGCTAGCTCGAAAAAAACCACGCTCTGGGGCGTGGTGTGTTCC
>JAMIFN010000053.1:0-57104 GCA_035906235.1 Allobrachymonas sp.
GTAGAGCTTGCGCTGGACGAAGTAGTCGTCTTCCAGAGCGATTTTTTCCAACGCCATAGCCAGTTTGAACAGGGGGTCGTTTTCCAAGCCCAGCTCAGCGAGCACTTCTTTGCAAGTCTCTTGCATGAGTTTGGCACGCGGATCATAGTTTTTGTATACGCGGTGGCCAAAGCCCATGAGTTTGACGCCACTGGATTTGTCTTTGACCTGCTCCATGAACTCGCCGACTTTTTCAATGCCGCCATTGGCTTGGATACCTTCGAGCATATTCAGGCAGGCTTCGTTGGCGCCGCCGTGTGAAGGCCCCCAGAGGCAGGCCACACCTGCGGCAATGGCTGCAAAGGGGTTGGTGCCTGATGATCCGCACAGACGCACCGTAGAGGTGGAGGCGTTTTGCTCGTGGTCGGCGTGCAAGATGAAAATGCGGTCCAGCGCGCGTTCAATCACGGGATTGACCTTGTAGGGGTCGCACGGCGTGGCGAACATCATGCGCAAGAAGTTGCCCGAATAGCTCAGGCTGTTGTCGGGATACATATAGGGCTGACCAACGCCATATTTGTAAGTCATGGCGACCAGCGTGGGCATTTTGGCAATCAGGCGAATCGCGGCGATTTCGCGATGCTGAGGGTTATTGATGTCGGTACTGTCGTGGTAGAACGAAGACATGGCGCCGACCAAGCCCGTGAGCACAGACATGGGGTGTGCGTCACGGCGGAAACCGCGCATGAACAGTTGCATCTGTTCGTTCACCATGGTGTGGTTGAGCACCAATTTGTGGAACTCGTCGCGCTCGCCAGGGTTGGGCAGTTCGCCGTTGAGCAGCAGATGCGAAACATCTAAAAAGTCGTATTTGCCTGAGGCCAATTGCTCGATGGGGTAGCCGCGATACAGCAATTCGCCCTTGTCGCCGTCGATATAGGTAATGGCCGATTGGCAGGCTGCCGTTGATAAAAAGCCAGGGTCATAGGTAAACATGCCCGTTTGCCCGTAGAGCTTGCGAATGTCAATCACATCAGGGCCGATATTGCCGTGGTACATGGGCAAATCGACGCTGGCTTGGCCATCAGAAAACGAAAGAGTGGCTTTTTGGTCTGAGAGTTTCATGGGCGTAGGGCTTTCTGCCGTAAGTGGGGGAGTGCGAAGTTGCTTATTCTAAGGCGCGTTTTAGCGTGCGGTCCTGAGCCAAGTCAGCAATCTCAAACTGCGTTCAGTATTCAACGCTGGCGCGACCTGATCCAGGGTTTTTCGCCCTAGGTTGAGGTCGAGTAAATCGTTATCGCTCAGATCCATCAGCGCCAGCAGCGCTAGGGCATCGGCCTGCGTCATTTGCGTAGCATATTGGGTAAAAAAACGCGCGATAAAGATGTCGTTTTCTAAGAGGCCGCGACGGCAGCGCCAGCGGATGCGGTTGATATCGGCTTCGGTCAACAGGGGGTCGTCTGGGGTGTGGGTATTCATAAACAAAAATGGTGCTGAAATGGCTTAGGCTTAGGCCGGAAAACGGTTATCGACCTCGTGTAGAAATTTATCAACGAAGAGCAATTGCCGCACCAAAGCTGCGGCCTGTTTGGGGTCTTGCGCCTCATCTAGCAGCTGCGCGCAACGCGTCAGCGTGTTTTTTTGCCAGGCGCTGGCGGCATCGTGCAGGGCTTGTAGCTGCGCCTCATGGCGTCCGGCCTCGTCCAGCGCCTCGCGCCATTCCATCTGCTGCATCAAAAAATCCGCTGGCATGGCGGTGTTGCGCTCGGCGTCTATGGCTACCCCCGCCAAGCTGCACAAATACGCAGCGCGTTTGAGGGGGTTTTTGAGGCGCTGATAGGCCTCGTTGATGCGCACGCTCCACTGCATCGCTAGGCGCTGCGCGGCAGCACCTTCGGCGGCGAATTGGTCGGGATGGATTTGCGCTTGCAGCGCCTTCCAGGCCGTATCCATGGCGCTGCGCTCTTGCGCAAACTGCTGAGGCAGGCCAAATAAGACAAAGTCGGATGATCGTAAAGAAAGTGTGGGCTGAGGAGTCATTTTTCAGTATGTTTTTAGCGGTTTATGTTGAAAAACCTGCCTTGGTAGCTATAGATTTTATATTGGGTTAATGGCTTTTAGGTGGGCTGGGTTGGCTGGATTTTTGGGCTGGTGGTGTGCCTAAGGCTGTTGTTTGCCCTGGCAGCAATGGCCAGCGCTTTTGCCAGTGCGCTTGCAGCAGCGTAGCGCCCAACACCTGTTTGCGTGCTTGCACAAAATAGCAATTGCCCCAAGCGGGCAGAAGACGCGCGCCCCATTTTTCGATGCGTGAAGCGGGGGGGTAGGGCGCAGCACCTGCATGCAAATTTTGCCAGCAGCCGTGCTGCACGCTTTCTAACTGCAGGCCGCAATCGCTCAAATACTGATGCAGCAGACGCAGGCTGATGGTTTGGACAGGCTCGGGCAGGCTGTGCTGGCGGCGGCGTAGCGCGGCGGCTGGGCTAAACCACAGGCCACGCGGATTAAAGCCGCTAATCAGCAAGCGGCCTTGCGGCACCAAGGCACGCGCTGCGTCCTGCAAAGTGGCTAAAGGGTCGCAAGATGTTTCTAGGGTATGGGGCAGGGTCAGCAAATCGACGCTAGCCTCTTGCAAGGGCAGTTGCAAATAATCCAGACGCAATTGCGGCGCGGCAAAATCGCCATCTTCGTGTTGCAAGGCTAGCCAGCGGTGGGTAATGCGGCTGGCGGCCAAAGTGGGCAGGGCGGGGCAGCCCAGTTGCAAAGCGTAATAGCCAAAAACACCTGCTGCAGCTTGTGCATACCGTTCGGCTTGCCAGCCCAACGCATATTGCCCCGCCGTGCTGGTATGCCAATTGGCGGGTGCATTTTTGCGCTGGTGATGTGGGACGAAGTCGGGCATGGGGGCGGACGCGGATAATGGCAGGCAGAGGATGGTGCTGATGGAACTTTTGGCTTTGCCCGCTTTTGCGGATAACTATATCTGGCTTTTGCACGATGGCAAGGATGCGTTGGTGGTTGATCCGGGCGCGGCCGAGCCTGTGCAAACCGCATTGGCGCAACATGGTTTGCGCTTGGCGCATCTGTTTATCACCCATCAGCATCACGACCATATCGACGGTGTGGCGGCCTTGATTACCGCACACCAGCCAGCGGTTTGGGCTGCGCGCCACCCGCAGATTCAGGCACAAACTGCGGGGGCGATGCAGGCCGTGGTACTCGATGGCGGCGAGTCGGTTCAGGCATTGGGGCTGGATTGGCAGGTGCTGGCAGCGCCCGGGCACACCCTCAGCCATATCCTGCTTTACGCGGCGGCGCTGCCTTTGTCTGCGGGAGTGCAGCCCGTGCTGTTTTGTGGAGATACCTTGTTTTCAGCAGGTTGTGGGCGTTTGTTTGAAGGCAGTCCAGCGCAGATGTGGCACACCTTGGCGCGTATCAATGCCCTGCCTGGCGAGACTTTGATTTGCTGCGCGCACGAGTACACCCTGAGCAATCTGCGCTTTGCCGCCAGCGTTCACCCTGCTTGCGTCGCAGTAGGTACGCGCATGGCGCAGTGCCAACAACTGCGCGATCAGGGGCTGCCGACGCTGCCCAGTAATTTGGCGCAAGAGCGCAAATTTAACCCTTTTTTACAAGCCTTAGATCTGAAGGGCAACCTCACATTGACGCTACACTTAGCAGGTTTCCCGCAGAACAATGGGATTCTTTGTCTGTTTTTGCCGCCTTGCGTACTTTACGCAACGATTTTTCTTAAAAGCAAGTCCGTCTGTGCCCGTCCCCTGTTGGGTGCGTGCAGGCAGGCTTGATGGCTTTTGATGGGAGTGCCCATGCCGCCTTTGATACCTCGTTTTCTAGCCCGTCTTTGCGCTGCCGCTGCGTTGGTTGTGGGTTTGAGCGCTTGCTCTACTGTGCCATCTGGTGGCGCTGTGGCAAATAGCGCTAGCCCGTCTGGTGTTGTTCCGCCGTCAGATCAGATGGGCGATTTGCTCATGGATACGCAGCTGACCCAGGACAAAGACCTGTGGGCGCGCATCCGCCGGGGGTTTGCCATGCCCGATTTGCAAGACAACTATGTCATCAGCCAAGAGACTTGGTACGCCAATCGCCCTGAATACATCGGTCGCATGACGGAACGCTCGCGCAAATACCTCTACCACATCGTCGAGGAATTAGAGCGCCGCAAGATGCCGACTGAATTGGCTTTGTTGCCCTTTATCGAGAGCGCGTTCAACCCGCAGGCCGATTCCAGTGTGAAAGCCGCAGGCATGTGGCAATTTATGCCCGCTACGGGCAAGCATTTTTCGCTGAAACAAAACGCCTTTAACGACGACAGGCGCGATGTGCAGGCATCTACCCGCGCCGCGCTGGATTATTTGCAAAAACTCTACGGCATGTTTGGTGACTGGCATTTGGCGTTGGCGGCTTATAACTGGGGCGAAGGCTCGGTCATGCGAGCCATGAACCGCAACCAAAAAGCGGGTCTGGGCACAACTTATACCGACTTGTCTATGCCCAACGAAACGCGCAACTATGTGCCCAAACTGCAGGCAGTCAAAAACATTGTGGCTGACCCTGTGCGCTTTGCGGTGGATCTGCCCAACATCCCCAATCACCCCTATTTCCGCGCCATTCCCATAGACCGTGATATGGATGTGGCTGTGGCGGCGCAGTTGGCCGAAGTCAGTTTGGCCGATTTCAAGGCGCTCAATCCTGCGGCAAAAAAATCGATGATCGTCGCTAGCGGCACGCCGCGTATTTTGTTGCCTTGGGATAGCGCAGATGTATTCAGCCGCAATTTGGCTAAACACCAAGGCCGTTTGGCCACTTACACCGCTTGGGTAGTGCCCAAAACCATGCGCCTGGGCGAAGCCGCAGATCGTTCGGGTATGGAAGAAGGCACGCTGCGTGCGCTCAACAACATCCCCAAAGGCATGATGGTTCGAGGCGGCTCTACCCTGTTGGTAGAGCGCGCGCCCGCGCAGGCTGAGGCCGCCGACATCAGCCAAGCCGTAGCTGAGAATGCCCGTGTTGATTTGGCGCCAGAAATCACCATGCAAAAAACCTATATCCGCGCTGGGCGGGGCGAAACGGTGGCGCACTTGGCTGATCGCTATGGAGTTAGCGCTTCCAGCCTGGCCAATTGGAACGGGGTATCGGGCGGCAAACGACTGAAAAAAGGGCAAATGTTGGTGGTGATGGTGGCTACGCCTTTTGGTCAGCACCCCATCGCGCCCAGCTCCCGCGAAGCTTTTGCCGAAGCTAAAACCAGCAACTGTCACGGCAAAGGAAAAAAACGCACATGCGCCAACGCCGATGAAGACAAGCGAGAGCGCCTAGCCACACGCAGCAAAAAAACGCGTTCGACTGCACGCGATGAGGGCAATAAAAACGATAAGGACAGCGCCAAGGTCGCCAAGAAAAAATCTGCCAAAAACTCGCTTCTGGCACACGATGACGCACCTAAAAAAGGCGGCAAAGCCAAGCGCTCGGCCAAAGAACGCAAAGAGCTGGCCATGGCCGATAGCAAACCCAGCAAAAAACGCCGCGATTGAGCGGCAGTCGAACCTGATTCATGAAAAGCAAAACCACCACCGCCTGGCTGGCCTTGACCCTAGGGTTTTTGGGCGCACACCGCTTTTATCTGCGTGGCTGGGGAGATACCCTGGGCTGGTTTCTGCCCATCCCTAGCGCCTTGGGTCTGTATGGCATAGAGCGCGTGCGCAGCTATGGCCTCGACGATGCGGCTAGCTGGATTTTGATTCCCTTGCTTGGTTTTACTTTCGCCGCCTGCTGCCTGACAGCCATCGTCTATGGCCTGATGCGCCCCGAGCAGTGGAACGCCTATCTGGGCTACCCCGCAGAGGCTCCTGCGGGGCGCACGCACTGGGGCACCATCATCGCCGTAGCCCTGTCTTTATTGGTGGGCGCTTCGGTGTTGATGAGCAGCATCGTGTTCAGCTTCCAGCGCTATTTCGAATACCAAATCGAACAAGCGCAAGCCCTGTCGCAAGGCGGTGATGCTGAGGTAAGCGCGGTCGAAAGTGCCGCACCAAGTGCTGCAGCAAGCAGCAGCAGATAACCATCAAAAACAATAGCTGCTCAGGCAGCTTTTGCGGCCTAAACTGCCAAAAACTCTATAAATTATTCTTTCATGAGCGCCCCCTTGCCCCTCATGCCCAGCCCTGTTACGCGCACCCAATGGGGCGCATTCGTATTGGCCCTGGGCTTGTTGGTGCTGGTTTTGCACCTGCACTTGCTGTTGGCGCTTTTGAGTGCTTTGGCCACTTATAGCCTGTACCAGGCCCTGGTCACTTGGCTGGCGCGGCGCATGGGCTTGCGCCTGGCCGAGGCGCTGACCTTGGGGGTGGTGGCGGCGGCGGCGGTACTCTTGGTTTGGCTGCTGTATTTGGGGGTGGCCGAGCTGCACGAGGCCTACCGCAGCGGCAGAATTGACAGCCTAAGCGCCAGCGTCTTGGGCACCATCCACCATTTTGATGCTTGGTTGCCGATCTGGTTGCAAGAAAAACTGCCACAAAGCCCCGCCGAAGCGCAGCAGCTTTTGCTGCAATGGTCAGATGACCACCCCGAACGCCTAAAAACCGCAGGGCAGTGGACCGGGCGCGCCGCTGCGCATTTATTCATCGGTGTGGTTATTGGTTTTTTAGCCGGTGCGTCACCCCTGCCGCCGCCTCAGGGTTTGAGCGCTTTTACGCTGGCCTGGCGTGCACGCCTGCAGCAGCTCTATGGCGCTTTTGGCGATGTCGTCGCGGCGCAGCTGCGCATTTCGGCGGTCAATACGGTGCTTACCGCTTTGTTTTTATTGGTCTTGTTGCCGCTTTTGGGCTATCACCTGCCGCTGGGCTTCACTTTGGTGCTGATCACCTTTGTTGCGGGTCTATTGCCCATCATCGGCAACTTGCTGTCGAACACCGCCATTACCCTCGTGGCGCTGACCATATCGCCTTGGATGGCGGTGGCGGCGCTGCTGTTTCTGATTGGCGTGCACAAGCTGGAATATTTCATCAACGCCAAAATCATGGGGCATAAATTGCGTGTGCGTACCTATGAGTTGCTGGCCGTGATGCTGGTGATGGAGGCCGCCTTCGGCCTCGGCGGATTGGTGGCTGCGCCTGTGTATTACGCGTGGCTGACACGCGAATTGCGCGATTTACGGATTTTTTAGGGCGTGCTCACACCCATGCTTGTGGGTTTAATCGCTTTGCGGCAGGGCAAAGCCCGCAGCCTGCACCGCCGCTGCCATATCAGCCGGTAGGGGTGCCACACAATGCACGCGTTTGCCCGCGATGATGGGATGCTCAAAACCCAGTTGCCAAGCATGCAGGCCTTGGCGTTCTAAGCCAAACAGGGGACGGCCGCCGTACACACCATCGGCCACCAGGGGGTGGTGGATGTGGGCGGCGTGTACGCGGATTTGGTGCGTGCGCCCGGTGTGCAGTTTGCAATGCAAAAAGGTCGCGTCGGCGTTGCCATCGAGCACAAAAAACGAGGTGTGTGCGGGTTTGCCGTGTTCGCCGCGCTCTAGCTCGACCACGGCCATGCGCAGGCGGTTGCGGGTATCGCGCCCGATGGCGGCCTCGACCTCGCGATCGTCGTTGTCACCCCAGTCGCCATGCGCCAGTGCCAAATATTCGCGCTTGACCTCGCGGGCGGCGATTTGCGCAATCAATTTGTCCATGGCCGCACGCGTGCGTGCCAGCACCATCAGGCCGCTGGTGTCTTTGTCTAGGCGATGCACGATGCCTGCACGGGGCAGGCCAGCGGCTTGCGCATCTAGCGCCAACAGGCCGTTGAGCAAAGTGCCGCTCCAATTGCCCGCAGCGGGGTGTACCACCATGCCAGCAGCTTTGTGTACCACGCGGATGTGCTCGTCTAGATACACGGTTTCTATAGGCAGCTCTTGCGGCGTAAAAGCCTGTGCTTGGGCGCTGGGGCGTAGCTCAAAGCGCCAAGTCTCGCCCAATTTCAATTTATAGGCTGCTTTGCTCGCCGTTTGCCCATTGATTTGCGCCGCGCCCTGCTCGATCAGCTGCTGCACAAAGCCGCGCGAGAGCTCGGGCGCCGCCGCGACCAAAAATTTATCCAAGCGCTGGCCATGCTCGGTCAAGGGAATGTGGCCGTTGCGGACTTCGATGTCGGCAGAAAAACCCTGTTCGGCATCGGCGTCTTCGGGATTGCTGGGGGTGGTGCTGGCTATAATCTTTTGCATCTTTTATCGAGGTGGCGCGATCAGCCAGATTGCTGGGGTACGCGCACTTTTTTTATGGGCGGCACCAGATGGGTGCGGCAAACTAGGGGATTTCTATGTGGGGTGCATTATCCATGCAGCAGCGCACGCGCGGCTACGCACGCTGGACGGTAGGCCTAGCAATAGCAGCAGCGCTGTTGTTGTCGGCAGCTTGTTCTAGCCAAGCCGGTTATAAAAAAATTGGCCCTAACTCCACCGCGCAAGAAATTTACACCGATGCGCGTGATGAAATGGACGCCAATAGCTACGACAAAGCCGTACCGCTATGGGAGCGGCTGGAAGGCAAAGCCGCAGGAACCCCACTGGCACAGCAGGCGCAGTTAGAGAAAGCCTATGCCTACTTCAAAAGTGGCGATCGCGCTAGCGCCATTGCCACCTTGGATCGCTTTGAAAAGCTGCACCCCACCAGCCCCGCCATGGATTACGCCTTGTACTTAAAAGGCATCATCAATTTCAATGATGATTTGGGGATTTTGGGTTTTATCAGCAAGCAAGACCTGTCGGAACGAGACCAAAACGCAGCCAAGCTGTCACTGCAAGCTTTCAACGATTTATTGCGCCGTTACCCGCAATCAAAATACGCGGAAGACGCACAAAAGCGCCAACGCTACATCATCAACAGTCTGGCGCAGTCTGAGGTGAATGTGGCACGCTACTACTACAGCCGCAAGGCCTATGTGGCGGCCATTAACCGCGCTCAATCGGCCATCAAAGACTATCCAGCCACCCCCGCGCAAGAAGAGGCCTTGTTTTATTTGGTCAAAAGCTACGACGCATTGAATCTGAAAACTCTGGCAGACGACAGTCGCCGTGTGTATGCCGCCAGCTACCCGCAAGGAAAGATGCTTAGTACTGGGCCGCAGTTGGAGCTTAAGCCCTGGTGGCGCCCTTGGTAAATTTGCTATTGTTTAAATAGCTTTCCGGGCAGGATTTCTGGCTTATTTTGCCAAAAACGCATCGAATTTGTGTTCAGCATATGGCCAAAGAAAAAACCCTCTACAGCTGCGCCGAATGCGGTGGCAGTACCCCGCGCTGGCAAGGCAAATGTCCGCACTGTAATGCTTGGAACACCCTGAGCGAAACCGTGGCTGCCGCCAGCGGCGCAAGTAAAAACCGCTTTGCTGGCTTGGCGCCCGCGGCACCTGTGCAGGCTATTGCCGCCATTGCCGCGCAAGATGTATTGCGCACACCAACAGGGCAGAGTGAGCTTGACCGTGTTTTAGGTGGCGGCGTGGTGGACGGCGGCGTGATTTTGATAGGTGGCGACCCTGGCATCGGTAAATCGACCCTATTGCTGCAAGCCTTACACAGCTTGCAAAGTGCAGGCAGCAAAACCTTGTATGTCACCGGTGAAGAAAGTGCAGCGCAAGTGGCGCTGCGTGCACAGCGCTTGAATCTAGGCGACAGTCGGGTGCAAGTGCTGGCGCAAACGCAGTTGGAGGTGATTCAAAGCACCCTGAGCGCCGAGCAGCCACAAATTGCAGTCATCGACTCCATCCAAACCCTGTATTCCGACCAGCTCACCAGCGCCCCCGGCAGCGTCGCACAGGTGCGCGAATGTGCAGCGCATTTAACCCGTTTGGCCAAAGCGCAAGGCATCACCATCATTTTGGTCGGCCATGTCACTAAAGAAGGCGCCTTGGCAGGCCCGCGCGTGTTAGAGCACATGGTGGATACGGTGCTGTATTTTGAGGGCGATACGCACAGTAGCTTTCGCCTGGTTCGGGCTATTAAAAACCGCTTTGGTGCTGTTAATGAAATCGGCGTATTCGCCATGACCGAGTTGGGCCTGAAGGGCGTGTCTAACCCCAGCGCCATTTTTCTCTCAACCCACGAAGAGCCCGTGCCTGGCTCTTGTGTGCTCGTCACGCTAGAAGGTACGCGCCCGCTTTTGGTCGAAATTCAAGCTTTGGTCGATAGCGGCGGCCCCAGCCCACGGCGCTTATCGGTGGGTTTAGACCGCGACCGCCTCGCCATGCTGCTGGCGGTGTTGCATCGCCATGCGGGCGTCAGTTGCTTTGACCAAGATGTCTTCATCAATGCCGTGGGCGGCGTGCGCATTAGCGAGCCAGCGGCCGATTTAGCCGTGCTGCTGGCGATTCAGTCTAGCCTGCGTGGCAAAGCCCTACCCAAAGGTTTTATTGCTTTTGGCGAGGTGGGCTTAGCTGGCGAAGTGCGCCCCGCTCCCCGTGGGCAAGAGCGCCTGAAAGAAGCCGCCAAACTCGGCTTTAGTCACGCCATCGTGCCGCAAGCTAATCTGCCTAAAAAAGGCGATAAGGCCTTTGCAGGCCTTATCGTTCATGGGGTGAGCCGTATGGAACAAGCCATCGACATCGTGCGCGGTTTGCCGGTTTAGGGAGCCGCCTAGCACCAACCCATGTCGCCGTTACTTGGGCAAATAGTCAGCCAAAGCTTTGGGTAGGCGCACCAGCCAGAGGTGGGTGGCGACCTCGGCATCGTCCGCACGCCCTACCGTGTAGGTGTAAGGCGCAGTACCTGTGCATTTTTTACCGCTCCACTGCAGCGCAGCGTTCACGGTGCAGTCATCGGGTTTGAACGATGTGCCTTTGCTGTCTTGCAAACTGGCCTTCACGCCAAAATCGTTGTCGTTGATGATGGCGATGGTGTAGGGGTCGATCAAGGTCAGGCCTTCCATCTTCTCAGCGGTCCAGCCGTGATCTTGGCGCAGATCAGAAACCAAGCCTTTGCGCACCAAGCTCACGCCTGCGGCTGTGAGTTCGGCGACGCTGCTGGCGTATTCCAAATCCAAACCATTGGCCAATTTTTTGTCACTGATGTCGGTGGCGGCGCTCAGGTCTATGGTGTAGATGAGGTTGTGCACTTGCTCATCGGCCTTGAACTTGCCTTGCTCGATCAGGGCAAACTGGGTGTCATTAATCGCAACCAGATCGCCAATTTTGGCGTCTTTGGCTTTGTCGTAGGCGGCGACATCAATCGGGTAGGCAAATTGGCGTGTGGCTTTGCTGACGGGATCGTATTCGACCAGGCGTACAAAGGGCGCTTTATTGGTTTTGGCCGTGCTGTTATCGGGCAGTTTGGTATCGGGCATTTCCATGATGCTTTGCACGATCAAATACACCTTGCCATTAGGCGCAATGGCCACGCCCTCGGCGCCGCGATTGGGTTGGCGGTTTTTGATGATTTCGGGCAGGCCAGAGCCAGGCGCGAGTTTTGTCACGATGCGGCCTGTGCTCATATCTACACGCGCTAAAAATGGGCCGTATTCGTCGCTGATCCAGGCGTGTTTGCCATCGGCCTCCAGCGCTATACCTTCGGGGTCTATACCATGCTCGTCATAGCCTTTACCCAAAATGCTCAAACCTTCGTTCAAGGCGACTTCTTTACTATTGCCCACTGTGCCTACGGGCACAGGCAAGCCACTCACGCCCTGTCCGCTGCTCGTCAAAATATCCAGCGTGCTGAGAATGCTGGCTTTGCCATCCTTGAGCAAAATTTTGGCAAATTTGGGCACAAACTCAGGTGCGGGAAAGACTTTGGATTTGCTGCTGCTATTGTCAGCGGCCAAGTAATCGGGTGAATCTGCATTGGGGCCACGGTCGGTGATGCCCCAAAACAGCAGGCCACCATCAGGCTGGCGCCCGATATAGGCTAGGCCGGAGCCAGCGGCCAAGCTAAAGCCTAGGGGGTGGGCGGCGGCGGTACTGGGGTTGCTGCCGGTGTAGGGCACCATCTGCGCTGAATTCATGGTTAGCAAAGCCTTTTCTGGAGTGATGATGCTAACCGAAGGGGTAGGGATTTTTGTGGCCGTAGCGCTGGGGCTGGGCGTAGGGCTAGGCGAGGGATGGCTAGCGCCATTGCCGCCGCCGCAAGCGGCTAGGAAGGCGGCAGCCAGTGCGAGCACCGCAGGGAGTACGGGCGATTTTTTTTGGGGAATGGATTGAAACATCACAAAGCTTTCTGCGTCTGGTGGGTGTGTGAACCCTTGCCCACACATAGACGGCTAGCGTAAAAGCTGTGTGTGTCAGCGCCGTGACAAACGCAAAACTAAGCTGGTGCGGCGACTCCTAGGCGACCAATATTTCGATGAGGCAATAGGCCACGACGCAATCATCTTCGTCGCTGATGCTGATATGAGGCAGCCATCGATGGTGTTTAAACATTTTTGTCAAATCACCGTGCAGGTGGATGCAGGGCTTGCCTAATTCGTCAGGCAAGATGCTGGCAGATTGAAACCCCATCATCCCCCGGATACCGCTGCCGATGGCTTTGGATAGAGCTTCTTTGGCAGCAAACCGGCTGGATAAAAACTGCATACCCCGATGGGGGTTTTTTTCATAGCGCTGGGCGAAGAGGGTTTGCTCGGCAGGCGTGAGCAAGCGTCGTACGATCCTATCCCCCTGACGGGAGTAAGCTGCACCCATGCGTTGGATGCTGCATATATCTACCCCTACACCCAAAATGCGTGCTTGCGTTTGGGGAAAAGCGGGTGACTCTTGCATAAGGGGGCATTGTGCCGCAGTGTTAGGGGCTCTTTGGTGTTTCTGAGTCATGGCGCGGGGGCCGCAGAGCACACCGAAGCAACTCATCACGACTGACTGGTATGAATGTTGCTGATTTCTTCAGTTTGTGAACGCTCAGGCACGGCGTCCAAAGGCAGGGTTCCCCATCGCGTGGACGAAAACTGTCGCTTACACTGTCGTTTTTTCGCTAGGCACAATGCGCTAGGGTAGCTGGACATTGACAAATCAGAGGCAGAAACGAAACACTTACTCGCGTGTCTGCATGGCTGTTAGCGTGGGATCTGGGATCGCCCTTGAAAGGGTTGTGGGCTATTTTTGAAAGTTATACTGTTATGTTTGGTTGGTTACTGGGTAAAGGCAAACCGCATCAAGCGGAGAAATCCTCAAAATCTTCTGCAGCCCACGGTTCTGGACAGGCCGATGCAGGCGATTTGGGGTTTGCGGCTGGTCGCAGTGATGGTGCAACCGTCAAAGTAGCCTTGGCTGAGGCTGCAGACCGTGCCATGGAACAGCGCCGTGAGCAGCGTAAGGTCGATCGAATGGGGCGACGCGAAGCTCTGTTCGGGGTGGTGCGCGAGGTCATGCTGCGCTCGGGTATTTTGTCTTCGTCTTACAAATTCAAAGTGCTGTCGATTGATCAAAAAGGCCGGCACTTCCTCGTGTTACTGGATTTGTCCATGGAGTTGGCAGATACCGAGCCTGCAGGACGATTGTTAGAGATTGAGCAAATGATTGCCGATACCGCCATGAGCCGCATGCAGGTGGCTGTGCAGGCAGTGTACTGGCGCCATTTTGTACCAGGGCAAACTGCGTCTGTGCACTTGTCCACGGGGGATACCCAGCCTGGTGGTTTGAGCGCTTCGATTGGAATGGGTAGTGACAGCGCGATGGCGGAACACCAATTTCCGGCGCATAAAACTGAAGTGAAAGCCAAGGCTGTAGAAAATAGCGCAGCAGATGCGATCTCGACAGCCTTGGCGGAAATGCGTGCAAAAAATCGCGCAAAGAGCAAAGAACAAGCTCCAACGACGACTGCACAAGGTGTGGATGTTGCGGCTGGATTTGCGGCAACGCAAATTATCCAACGGCCGCAGTTGGGCGCCTCATCCGTGGATACGCAGGCTTTCCCTGAAACGCAAATGCACATCCGCATGGGGCAGGCAGCTGACCATGATGAGCTAGAGGCTTTTCAGCGCGCCTTGCGTGGCAAGCTCGCTGCTGCAGAGCAACACGATGACGACCCTGTAAGTATTTTTGTCAGCGGCAAGGCGTTAGATGGGCATCGTGATTTTGATGAGATGGACGAGCATTTCTCACGCGGGGGTGTGGACTTGAGCGGTACGCAATACGGTGAACTCCCCAAATTTTAAGCAAGGGTGGCTGCACTGTGGCTGTGTGGCAGGGGCGCGTTCGCAGGATCGTTTCTGTGTGGGGGGTAGCGTCAGTGTGCCGCCGGTAGCATAGTGGCGGACTGAATGGCTTGAGGGCTGGCGCCCAAATCGCGCAGCAAGCGTTCAAATTCTGGGTTGCTGCGCAATAGGTTCTCGCCCGTGGTGATGAGCTCATCGACTTGGTATTCGGGCAAAGTCAAGGCGGTAGGGATGAGATAGAGCGCGTCGCGCAAACGGGAATCTTGTAATTGCTTGAAGTGCAGGTGTAAAAAATACAACTCAACGGGCGCGCCTGGTTTCGACCACGCCTGCACCCACTTTTGGGCGCTATCAGAGACCATGCTCAGGGTGTCGGCGCTATAGCGATCCATCTGCATATCGGTGACGGCTTGTACCGTGTGGAGCAGAGAAGGCGATTCGGGGCTGGCATCAATCTGCAGATCGGTAGAGCGCATGCCATCGACGGAGATAATCACAAAGCGCCGTGGCGCTGGGCGTTCAAGACGCTGCCAAAAGTTCTCGACCCCGCCATTGGCCGCCATCAAGTCATAGAGCGCACGCAAGCCGAGGTTGTCGGTTACGCCGCCATCAATGAGGTGCAAATAATGCGCCCGATCATGCCTGCTATAGCGCTGCAAGATGCTCAAGTTATGCACCAAGGGGGCGGGTAAATTGCTGCGACTGGCCAAACGATCTATGCGCTGGGCGGTGTGTGTTTCGCAGCCTTGGTAGTTTTTTAGCAAAACGGGGCTAAAGACCAAAGGCACAGCGGATGAGGCTGTGACGGCTTGAGCCAACGGCACGGGATTTAAATCAGAGCACAGCAAGTCAAAGTATTCTTGCGTGTACGAAAAACGCGCACCCTGCCCTAAATCCGAGGCGTTGATGATGAGTACGGGGGCATTGGGGCGTGTGAGATCTGAGAAATTTGCGCCGTGGAATAGGCGCTTGTCATACACCCGCATGGCTTTTTGCGAGCGCGACTGCCGCGAGAGCAAATGCGCCAAGGTGAAGATATTGTCTTTTAACTCGCGCTCAATATCGGCTTTGAGAAAGTCGCGTTCGTAATGGTCAAAGATGGCATCGCCTTTGAGCGCGTAGTACGCAGCGGTAAAGCTACCGCCAGAAACTGCGCTGATGGCATCGACCTCATCGAGCAAGCGTCTGCCAGGCTGCCCCGGCAGGGGGACATTGCGCAGGCCTTTCAGTACGCCATAAGATAGCGCAGCCGCACGCGTGCCACCACCTGAAAACGCCAAAATCACGGTGGTGCGATTAGGCGAATTCGCAGATTTGCGCATGGGTAGGCGATTGGCGCGTTCGGTTTGGGGCGTGCTCGTGACCGCGCCTAAGGGCGGGTTCATGACGACAGGTGCAGAGCTGCAGGCTGCCAATGTCAGCAGCGCCAAGCCACCCACGCAACGCCAAGCCCACCTTAAAGGCGCAGAGTTAGGAGCGGCAACGGTCTTGGCTTGCATGGTGTGGGGTGCTCAGTCGCTTAGTTGGGAATGCGGTAATGGGCTTGGGTGAAATGATCCACGCCACACTCCAAACCGTCAATCCAGTCGATAAATTCCGCAACAGCCGCGCCTTGCATGGGGCGACCGTGTTGCGGCACGATCATAGCTATGGGCAGCTGGCGCGCCATCTCGGCCCAAAAATGCAAAATGCGTGAAGACACCATATAGCGGCGATGAAAGCCTTCCATCTTCGGGATGTGGTCTTTGAGCGAAGTGACAGGCACGGCGGCCTCAGCGCCACTGACCAAAGACGCGCCCAAATCACCGCTGAACAAAATGCGGCTGATGGGGTCCCAAAACTGAAAATTCCCCTCAGAGTGCATAAAGTGTGCAGGCAGGGCCAGCAGATGGGTGTTGCCCAAAGGCAGTTTCATACCCGCATCGGGGATGCCGACGATGCGCCCAGCGGTTTTGCCAGGTTTGCAAAAATGCGGGGCAAAACGCACCCAGAGCTGGGAGATGTAGAGGCTAGCCTGCGTGCTCGTCATCCAGCGATCGAGCGAGGCAATGATGTCGGGGTCAGCGTGCGAGGCCAAAATTTGGCTCAGGTTTTGCACCGGAAAATAGCGCCCAATCGTCAGCAGCAGTTCGTTATACGAAGTATTGCCACCCGGGTCGATCAGCGCGCCTGTGTTGCCATGCACGATGAGGAATTGGTTGGCCTGCACCGCCTCGCCATCCTCTTCGCCCAAATGGGACACCATCAGGCAAACATGCCCATTCTTGTTGTACAACTCTATAGCCATGTGACTGCTTTCTTGGCAACTGCGATGGCGGGCAGTTTAGCAAAGCAAAAGGGCGTTTCTGTGGCTGATCAAATGCGGTATTTGATACAGCATAAATAAGTGCCAAATAGCCAAAAAATGGCGAAAAAGCTGCCTAGATAGCTATGGTTTTTGATAGAGCATTTTGGGGCTTTTCTAAAGCCTGAACAAAGCTGGCGTGTAGGCTGCGCGCCAATATCTGCGCCAATTCTGGGCTGAGCACAAAGGGGGGCATGACATAGATGCTGCGCCCTATGGGGCGTATCAGCAAACCATGCTCGCGCCCGGCTAAATGCAGCTGCGCGCTGAATTCGGGCGGGGCAAATTCAGCCTTGATGTCGCAGGCGGCGATGCAGCCGATTTGGCGGTAATTTTCGGTGCGCTTATCTTCACGCAGGCCTTGCATGGCGTGAGCTAGCAAGCGCGATTGTTCGTCTAAGCTGGCCAGAACCCCGCCTTCCAGCGCGTCTAGAGTGGCCAAGGCCGCTGCGCAAGCCAAGGGATTGCCGGTGTAGGAGTGCGAATGCAAAAAACCTTTGGCGATGTCATCGCTTAGAAACGCCGCAAAAATGTTGTGCTGGCTGAGCACGATAGACAGGGGCAAAGTGCCGCCCGTAATGCCCTTGCTCAGGGTGAAGAAGTCGGGCCAATCGCCAGCCTTCGGGTCGGCGGGCAGGCTATGTTCCCAGGCGAAAAAGCGCCCTGTACGCCCACAGCCCACGGCAATTTCATCGGCAATCAGATGTACGCCATATTGCGTACACAGTTGGCGTGCACGGCGCAAATACGCAGCTGGGTACATATTCATGCCACTTGCGGCCTGCACCAGCGGCTCCAAAATCAGGGCGGATATTTCATGTGCCTGCGCTTGCAGGGCCTTTTCTACGGCGGTTAGCGCCACTGCCATCTGCGCCTCTTGCTGCAGCGGGTCGGCGCAAGCGGGCGAGGCAATCAAAATCGGCTGCTGGATCAAGGCATCGTAAGTGCGGCGAAATATCGCGACATCAGTCACCGCCAGCGCGCCCAAAGTTTCGCCGTGGTAGCTGCCCTGCAGACAGACAAAGCGCTGCTTACTTGGCTGCCCCGTATTGCGCCAGTAGTGAAACGACATTTTTAGCGCAACTTCTACCGCGCTAGCACCATCGCTGCCATAAAAAGCATGGCCTAGATGTCCGCCTGTGCGTGCCGATAGGCGCTCGGCCAAAGCGACTGCCGGCTCGTGCGTGCAGCCCGCCAGCATGACATGGGGCAGGCGCTGCAGCTGCGCGCTAATGCCCTGGGCGATACCAGCGTGCGCATGGCCGAGCAAATTGACCCACCAGCTGCTGATGGCATCAAAATAAGCCTTACCTTGCTCGTCATACAACCAAGCGCCCTGCCCACGGCTGATAGCCAACGGGGGTTGTTTGTGTGCCAACTGCATTTGCGTGCAAGGGTGCCAGACGGCAGCCAAAGAGCGTTCGGACAAACTCAGGTTTTTGGGGCTAGGGCTGTGGTGCTGCATGGGGGCATTATCGGCCGGTGGATGGCGATGGGCTGTGCTGGGGGAGCGAGCAACCAAGAAAAAACCGCCCGAAGGCGGTGTGGAGCAACTGGAACAGCAAATGCAGGTGTGGGCTTAAGCCGGCATCTGCCCTGTGGGTACTGCGTGCGACGCTTTGGTTTTTTGTTTGTGCTTCTCGACCAAGCGATCGAGTTTGGAGATCAGCTCATCAATGGCGGCATACATATTGGTGTGCTGGCTATGTGCAAACAGGTCTTGCCCCTTCATGCGGATATTGCATTCGGCTTTTTGCTGGCCGACTTTGCCTTTGGGCGTCTCGACGCTCAGTAGCACTTTGACATCCAGCGCGTGGTCAAAGTGGCGCGCAATCGAGGCCAATTTATCTTGTACATAGCTGCGTAGGGCAGGGGTGATTTCCAGGTGGTGGCCACTGATAATCAAATTCATACAAAACTCCTTTCTGGGGATAAAACGCGGGCGTATGGCGCGCGGCCAAGGCCAGCGGGATGGGAAGTGGGTGAGATCGCTTTTTCCAACTTCCTTGCGAGCCATCATGCACCTAAATTTCGGCCTTGGCAATCGGGTAGAACAAGACGGGGGATATTCCTACCCTAGGGTAAATCCCTCACTCAACTTCGTGCCAAAATGGGCAATTACCCCTTCAGCCCCGCAAAAATCAGTATGAACCCTAGCCCCAGTGCCGACCCCTTAAAGCCATTGACCGATGCACTACAGCATCTGCCTGGCGTGGGGCAAAAATCGGCGGCGCGCATGGCCTGGCATCTGCTGCAGCATGAACGCACGGGGGCCGCTGAATTGGCGCAGGCTTTGCAACAGGCTTTGGCACATATTCAACACTGCCAGCGCTGCCACACCCTCAGTGACGCCGCCATTTGCGCGGTTTGTTTAGATGAGAGCCGCGACCACAGCCAGCTCTGCGTGGTGGAAACCCCTAGCGACCAAATTGCCTTAGAGCGCACCCATACTTATCGCGGCCTGTATTTTGTCTTGATGGGGCGCATGAGCCCCCTGGATGGCACCAAGACCCAAGAGCTAGGTATGCAGGCCTTGCTCAGCCGCGCTGGTGATGGGCATGTGCAAGAAGTCATCATTGCCACCAGTTTCACGGCAGAGGGTGAAGCCAGCGCCCATGTGTTGGCGCAATTGCTCAGCACACGCGGTTTGCGCGTGACCCGCCTGGCACGGGGCGTGCCTGTGGGCAGCGAGTTGGAGTATGTCGATTTAGCCACCATCGCCTATGCGCTAGAAGGGCGGCGTTGATGTGGCGGCGTAAGCACGCAGGCGCAGCGTTGCAGGCATGAAAAAAACGCCAGGATCGCTGGCGTTTTTATGGGGGTTTGCGGTGCTTGATGGCTGGATAAGCATCAGCTGCGGGTTTGTCTCCTCGCGCCCCGAGTCTGTGACTCGCTGATTTTGCGCCTATGGTACTCGGCTTTGTGGGGTACGCTGCGAGCCGATGGTCTAGGGTTTTTACTAGGGTTCGGGCTCGTTATTGCGGCAATTGTGGTGTCCGCAGCAGATTCAGGGCAGGAAATCTTCGACCGAGAAATAGCGTTCGCCGGTATCGTAGTTCACGCCCAAAATGCGGCTCCCTGCGGGCAATTGCTGGCGCACTTTTTCAATTGCAGCCAAGGTTGCGCCCGAGGAAATACCAACAAAAATACCCTCTTCGCGAGCGCTGCGGCGTGCCATCTCTTTGGCCTCTTCGCCTTCGATGGTGATCACCCCATCGAGCAAGCTGGTGTCCAAGTTGGCCGGAATAAAACCCGTGCCCAAACCTTGCAATGGATGGGGCCCAGGAGGCCCGCCAGAAATCACGGCCGAGGCCGCGGGCTCAACCGCAAAAATCTTGACGGCCGGGAATTTGGCTTTCAACGCGCGGCCTATGGCGGTTAAATGCCCACCCGTACCCACACCCGTCACAAAGGCATCTATGCCTTCAGGGAAATCATCCAAAATTTCTTGCGCCGTGCGCACATGCGCGGCAGGGTTGGCGGGGTTCTCAAACTGGTGCGGCATCCATGCGCCTGGGGTTTGCGCCAGCAGCGCTTGCGCGTGTTCAATGGCGCCCTTGGTGCCTTTTTCTTTGGGCGTGAGCACGATGCTCGCACCATAGGCCTGCACCAGGCGGCGGCGTTCGATGCTCATGCTCTCGGGCATGACCAAAATGGCTTTATAGCCTTTGACAGCCGCCACCATGGCGATACCGACGCCGGTATTCCCGCTGGTGGGCTCGATGATGGTGCCCCCAGGCGTGAGCTTGCCGCTTTTCTCGGCATCTTCAATCATGCCCAGTGCAATGCGGTCTTTCAGCGAGCCGCCCGGGTTGGCGCGCTCCAGCTTGAGCCACACCTCATGCGTACTGCCAAACAGGCGGTTGATGCGGACATGGGGTGTATTGCCGATGGTGTGCAAAATATCTTGAACTCTCATGAGGGACAATCTCCGAAGGGGGACAAAGGAATCGATCAAGCATACACCAGCGTTGGGGCCGATTAGCGCGAAGAGTGGCAGAACGCATCCCTGCTGCATCTCCGAACAATAAATAGGTACTTGCAGCAGTTTTTCGACAAAATCGTGCCTTGGTTGTGCTTGGCGTTGTGTTTTGCCTAGCTTTTGCCTCATGCTTTCAGAAAAGGCGTGTCAAAATAGCTATTAGTCTCTGCAAACCCTGTGGTGGGTGTGATGACTGAGAATGGGTCGATGCCTATTCGCAGTATGAGACAAAGGTTCTCCAAGGTAGCGCACATGGATGCAAAAGGATATGGCAATGAACAAGCAATATAAACCGGTGTTGGGGCTGGCTCTGGGCGTGGTTTGGGCGCTGGCAGCGGGAAGCGCATGGGCGCAGTGGCAATGGTTGGATACGGACGGTCGCAAGATTTTTAGCGACAAAGCGCCGCCTTCCTCGATTCCAGAGAGCCAAATTTTGCGCGGCGCGGACGGTCGCCCCTATGTATCGTTAGAGAAAACCAAAGCTAAGCCTGCGCCGGAGGAAAAGGCGCCCAGTTATGGCTTCCACGAATTCAAGCCTGAGCCTGTAGCTAGTCCGAAGCCCAAGGCCGCCAGTCCTGCTGTGCAAAAGCAAGCGACTAAAACGCCCAAAGAGCTAGAGCAAGAGAAAAAAGCACTGGCAGAGAAGGCTGCACAAGAAGCGCAAGCCAAGCGCCAAGAACAAGAGGTTAAACAAGCCAATTGCAAAAATATCCGCAGCAATTTGGCTACCTTGGATTCTGGGGTGCGTGTTGCCACCACCAACGAGAAAGGCGAGCGCGCTGTTATGGGTGATCCCCAGCGAGCGAGTGAGCGCCAGCGCTTGCAAACTGCCTTAAAAGACAATCAATGCAATTAATCTGTGGCGAACCCTAAAAGACGATCTGTACAGTGATAGTTTACGAATACCCTTTGAACGAGCGCGTGCGCATCCTGATGCGTCTGGAGCATTTGGGCAATATATTGCAAGAACTGCTGGCGCGTGGCGATGCCTTGTCGCATCACTATGCGCTAGACACCTTATTCCAAATGGCAGATGTTTGCGACCAGCGTACCGATCTGAAATCAGAAATTCTCAAAGAGTTAGAGCGTTATCGGCAAACCGTTCTTAGTTATCGCGGCATTGAAGGGCTGGAACAGCGTGTCAATAAATTATTGGGTGAAATTGACCATTGCTATAGCAATTTTAATGGCCAATCGGGCAACCTCAGCAGCGAACTCAATGCCTTTGAATGGTTGGTCAGTGTGCGTGGCCGCATTCACATTCCCGCAGGCCTGTGTTCTTTTGATCACCCGTCCTACTTCACTTGGCAATACCAATCGGTCGAGCAGCGTTTGCGCGATTTAGCGCAGTGGACGCAGCCCCTGCAGTCCATTATGGCCTGCGTGCGTTTGCTCATGCGCCTACTGCGCGACACCGAAGTGGCGCAAAAAGTCATGGCGCAAGAGGGTATGTACCAGCAAAGCCTGAATACGGGTAAAAACTACCAGTTGCTGCGCATCTCTATGCAGCCCAATATGCAACTTGTGCCCGCCATCAGCGCCCATCGCTTGATGGTTACTATTCGCCTGATGCGGCGCGAGGGTGAAAAAATGCTGCACGCGGGCAATGTGCAAGCTGGGTTCGAGCTGGCCCTGTGCAGTTAAACCCGCTGCAAGCTGACCCTGCCGATATCGCTGACTTTGCCCCGCGCGTCATGGCGTGGCAGCGTCGGCATGGCCGCCACGATCTGCCCTGGCAAGCCAGTTCCGATCCCTACTGCGTCTGGTTGTCCGAAATCATGTTGCAGCAAACCCAGGTTAGTACGGTATTGGCCTATTACCAGCGGTTTTTGCAAACCTTCCCCACTGTGGGGGCATTGGCTGCTGCGCCGCAAGACGCGGTCATGCAGCTGTGGGCAGGCCTAGGCTATTACAGTCGCGCGCGCAATCTGCACCGCGCTGCGCAGATGGTAGTGGCAGAGTTTGGCGGGAGTTTTCCTCAGACAGCAGAGCAATTGCAGCGACTACCAGGCGTGGGCGCTAGCACGGCCGCCGCGATAGCGGCCTTTTGTTTTGGGCAGCGCGACGCCATTTTTGATGCCAATGTGCAGCGCGTATTGGCGCGTTACTGGGGCTATAGCGCCGATTTGGGGCGTAGCGCGCATAAAAACGAACTCTGGGCCTTTGCCAAAACCCTGTTGCCACAGCACGATTTGGCGAAAACCATGCCAGCCTATACCCAGGGCATCATGGATTTAGGGGCCATTGTTTGCAAGGCACGACAACCCGTCTGCAGCGCCTGTCCCTTAGCCAGCGATTGTGCAGCCTTGGCCGGCGGCCAGCCGACAGCACTGCCGCACATCAGCAAAACGCTGAAACGGCGTGAGCAGGCGATGTATTTACACTGGCAGCAGCGCGGCGATACCCAGCGCCTAGAGCGCCGCCCCAGTAAGGGGATTTGGGGTGGGTTGTATTGCCTGCCCGAAGTGAGTGCAGAGCACTACGCGGCACTCACAGCGCAAGAGGGGGCAGTTCGCTTGCCCGTGGTTAAGCATGTGCTCACCCACCGTGATTTGCAGTTGCACATCGTGCAGCAATATGGGGTTGGAGATGCAGGGGCTACCAAGGATGCTGCTGGGCAGCAGGCTGATTGGTTTGGTTTGCCGCAGATCAGGGGTTTGGGTCTACCCCAACCCATTGCCAAACTTTTAGGCTCTGCATAAGCGTGCAAACGCATAAGCCTGTGTTTTGGCAGTAGTGTCAATTGAACATGCCGTTGCGGATTAAGCCAACGGCCAAGCCTTCAATCTCAAAGGGTTCGCCCGGCTCCACCACGATGGTAGAAAAATCGGGGTTTTCGGCGTGCAGCTCGATCAAATGCTGGTTGCGTTGAAAGCGTTTGACGGTGACATCGTCGCCCAGCCGCGCCACCACAATTTGCCCATTGCGCGCTTCTTTGGTGGCGCGCACCGCCAGCAAATCGCCATCCAAAATACCCGCATCGCGCATGCTCATGCCTTTGACTTTCAGCAGGTAGTCGGGCTTTTGCGCAAACAGTTCGGGCGCTACGGCATAGCTTTGCTGCAGATTTTCTTGCGCCAGCACGGGCGAGCCTGCGGCCACGCGGCCGATCAAGGGCAGCAGCATTTGCTGCAGGCTTTCAATGGGCAACACACTTTGCTTAGGCGCGGGCGTGCTGCGTTTCAGGCGGATGCCACGCGAAGTGCCGCTGACCAGCTCGATCGCCCCTTTACGCGCCAGTGCCTGCAAATGCTCTTCAGCCGCATTGGCTGACTTAAAGCCCAGTTGCCGCGCAATTTCAGCGCGCGTGGGCGGTGCGCCGGTGTTGGCGATGGCTTCTTCAATCAATTGCAAAATTTCTTGCTGGCGGGGCGTCAGTGCTACAGTCATGGCTACACCTAAAACACTAGATAAATAAACATACTGGCATTGTAAACAGTATTTTTGCCAAGTTAAAAAATTTCATAGCAAAGTATCCATGTCACAAGGGAAAAAACCACAGGGCAGCACCGTGCTGCTGACCACGGGCGGCACGATTGCGGGTTGGGCGGCGCAGGCTGATGCCCAAACCCATTACCAAGCGGGCGCGCTGGCGGGGCAGGCTTTGTTGGCGGGTTTGCCGCCTGCCGTGGCGCATTTGCCGGTGCTGGTGGATGATTTCGCCCGCATCAATAGCAAAGATGCCGATAGCCGTTTTTGGTGGCAGCTTTACCAGCGTCTGCAAGCGCATCTGGCCGATGATGCTGTGGCGGCGGTGGTCATCACCCACGGCACCGATACCCTGGAAGAAACGGCGTTTTTCTTGAGTGAAGTGCTGCCCCTGCCGCTGGCCAAACCTGTGGTTTTGGTGGCCGCCATGCGCCCAGCTAGCCATCCGCAGGCTGATGGCCCGCAGAATTTGGCTGATGCCCTGCAATTGGCGCAGGATGCCAGCTGCGCTCAACGCGGGGTGCTGGTGCTGTGCGGTGGCTTGGTGTATGCCGCCAGCCAATTGCAAAAATGGCATGGCAGCTTTGTGCAGCCTTTTGTGCAGCGCCAAGCTGTGCAAGATGCACTGGCTGCGGGTGAGCCTGCGGCTTGGGGAAGCATCGCAGCGGGGCAAGTGCAGTGGCATGGCGATACACTGCATTTTTCAGATAATTTTTGGCAAAAAACGGTGCAAAACCTGCCTGAGCAGCTATCAAAATTGAACCTTTTAGCAAGCTGCCCACGGGTGGAAATCATCACCAGCCACGCGGGTAGCAGTGCGCTTTTGGTGCAGGCTTTGCTCACGCAACACGCCACGCATCCATTCTATGGCTTGGTGGTGGCGGGCACGGGCTGCGGCACGGTGCATCAAGATTTAAAACTGGCCTTGCAGCAAGCGCAAGCTCAAGGCCTGCAAGTGGTGCGCGCCAGCCAATGCCTAGGTACAGTCATTGCCCCGCCTGATGATGCTTTCATCTGCTGGCCAAATTTAAGCCCTAGGCAGGCGCGGCTGCGTTTGATCTTGCAAGGCCTGCTGGCTGCCTGAGTGCCCCTATGGAATGCCGCCCAGCTTGCAGCGCCTGCTGCATCGCCCCCTCTATCAGCAGCCCCATACCCGGCATGCCGCATGGCAAAGCGGCGGGCGTGCCCTGCGTGCAATTGGGCGCAGATGGCCGCTGCCTGATTTTTGGCCAACCCAGCCGCCCTGCTGTTTGCAGCAGTTTGCGCCCTGAGCCTGCCATGTGTGGCAACAGCCGCGCGCAGGCCTTAGCCACGCTCGGCCACTGGGAAAAGCTCACGACCCCAGGCTAGGGCTGGGCGCGGGCTTTTATAATCTGCCTTTTGGAGTGAAGCACCATGCGCCTTTTGGGAAAAGCCCTGACTTTTGACGACATTCTCCTCGTGCCCGCCTTCTCTGAAGTGCTACCCAAGGACACTGATCTAGCCACCCGTTTCACGCGCAATATCCAGCTGGGCTTGCCCTTGGTATCTGCCGCGATGGACACCGTGACCGAAGCGCGCCTGGCCATCACCATTGCGCAAGAAGGCGGCATAGGGGTCATTCATAAAAACCTGACAGCCAAAGAGCAAGCCGCGCATGTGCGCAAAGTCAAACGCTATGAGGCGGGCGTGCTGCGCGACCCCATGGTGATTAGCCCCAACACCACCGTGCGCGAAGTCATGCGCTTGGCCGATGAGATGGGCTTTTCGGGCTTCCCCGTGGTTGATGGCGGCCAAGTGGTTGGCATCGTCACCGGGCGTGATCTGCGTTTTGAAACCCGCATGGACCTGCCCGTGCGCGAAATCATGACGCCGCAAGAACGCCTGATTACCGTCCCCGAAGGCACCACGCGCGAGCAAGCCAAAGCCCTGCTCAATAAACACAAAATCGAGCGCCTGCTCATGGTCAGCGATGGCTACAAACTGCAAGGCCTGATCACGGTTAAAGACATCACCAAGCAAAGCAACTTCCCCCGCGCCAGCCGCGATGCGGCCGGCCGTTTGCGCGTTGCCGCCGCCGTGGGCGTGGGCGAAGGCACGGAAGAGCGCGTGGCGCTGCTGGTAGAAGCTGGCGTGGATGCCCTGGTGGTGGATACCGCCCACGGCCACAGCAAAGGCGTGATCGACCGCGTCGCTTGGGTGAAAAAGAATTACCCGCAGGTCGATGTCATCGGCGGCAATATCGCCACGGGCGCTGCGGCTTTGGCCTTGGCTGATGCGGGCGCTGATGCGGTCAAAGTCGGCATAGGTCCAGGCTCGATCTGCACCACACGCATCGTCGCGGGTGTGGGCGTGCCACAAATCATGGCGATCGACAGCGTGGCGCGCGCGCTCAATGGCCGCATTCCGCTGATTGCCGATGGCGGCATTCGCTTCTCGGGCGATATTGCCAAAGCCATCGCCGCAGGCGCTTCCACCGTGATGATGGGCGGCATGTTTGCGGGCACAGAAGAAGCGCCAGGCGAAGTCGTGCTCTTCCAAGGCCGCAGCTACAAAAGCTATCGCGGCATGGGCAGCGTGGGTGCCATGCAGCAAGGCAGCGCCGACCGCTACTTCCAAGAAGTCAGCGCCGAAAACCCCAATGCCGATAAATTGGTACCCGAAGGCATTGAAGGCCGCGTGCCCTACAAAGGCTCGGTCGTCGGCATCATCTACCAAATGGCCGGCGGCTTGCGCGCCAGCATGGGCTACTGCGGCTGCGCCACGATTGACGATATGCAAAGCAAAGCCGAGTTTGTGGAAATCACCGCAGCGGGCATACGCGAAAGCCATGTGCACGATGTGCAAATCACCAAAGAAGCGCCCAATTACCGCGCGGATTGATGCTGCTGCCAATGCTTGCCTCGTTATTCCTGCATAGGCCAGGTCTCGCCAGCAGATTGCGGGTCCAGCCCGCAATGACGGGGGACTCGTCATTCCCGCGCAGGCGGGAATCCATGCACCGTCATGCCAGCGCAGGCTGGCATCCACCCCGCTATGGCCTGAGCCTTGCTGTATCACCTCGGGTGTTCGGCTGGTGGATTCCCGTTTATACGGGAATGACGGCGGGAATGACGACAGGAATAAGGGCAAACGCGTGATATGAGCAGTAGCCCTAGCGATAGCGATTCCGACACCCCTGACTTGCTGGCGATAGCCCAGCAGCAAGAAGTGGTGGACACCGTGGCCGTGGCCAGGCTTTATGGCGAGCCGCTATTTGCCCTGCCGCAAGACCTCTACATCCCGCCCGACGCGCTCGAGATTTTTCTCGAAGCCTTCCAAGGCCCGCTGGATTTGCTGCTGTATTTGATCCGCAAGCAAAACTTCAACATCCTCGACATCCCCATGGCGCAGGTCACGACGCAGTACATCCACTATGTCGAAGAAATCCGCCAGCGCAATTTAGAGCTGGCCGCCGAATATTTGCTCATGGCGGCCATGCTGATTGAAATCAAATCGCGCATGCTGCTGCCGCCCAAAAAGCAAGCCGATGGCGAAGAGGCGCAAGATCCGCGTGCCGAGCTGGTGCGCCGCCTTTTGGAATACGAGCAAATCAAACTGGGGGCGCAAACCCTAGAGGCCACGCCGCAGCTAGGGCGTGACTTCTACACCAGCCACGCTGCCGTGGAACACAGCGCAGCCGCCCTGCCCGATGTCAGCGTGGCGGATTTGGCCAGCGCCTGGAGCGACATCATCCACCGCGCCAAATTGGTGACGCACCACAAAATCAGCCGCGAAGAGTTGTCGGTGCGCGAATACATGAGCCTGGTGCTGAAAAAGCTGCAAGGCAAACGCTTTGTGGAATTTGGCGATTTGTTTGAGGTGGAAAAAGGCCTGCCCGTGCTGGTGGTCACCTTTGTCGCCATGCTGGAACTGGCGCGCGAGAACCTGCTCGAAATCACCCAAGGCGCAGCCTTTGCGCCCATTTATGTGCGCTTGGTGTACCAAAGCGCCGAGCCTATCTCCGCTCAGCCGCCCACAATGGCCTGAAAAATCAGCACCACATCGCCCGCCTGCAGCAGCGTAGCCACGCGCTGACTGCGCGGCACAAACTGGCCGTTGAGCGCCGTGCTCACGGCCTTTTCTTCATGCCCTAAATCCAGCAGCAAATCAGCCAAACTGCTGCCCACGGGCACATGGCGCGGCCCATTTTCTAAGCTAATGCAGATGGTTTGCAGCATCGATAACTTCAAAAATAATAGCTACTCAGGCAGGGTTTTCGGCCTAAAACGCCAAAAACCCTCAAAAAGGCAGCTTCATGCCACCGGGCAGATTCATATTGGGCACACCAATTTGCTTCATGCGGGCATCGCTGGCTTCTTCGGCTTTTTTAGCCGCGTCGTTAAAGGCCGTGGCAATCAGGTCTTCCAGCATGTCTTTGTCTTCAGGCACCAGCAGGCTTTCATCCAGCTGCACGCGACGCACTTGGTGTTTGCCTGTGATGGTGATTTTGACCGCGCCCGACCCGGCCTCGCCCGTCACCTCTAGGTGCGCCAGCTCGTCTTGCGCTTTTTTCATATTGTCTTGCATGGACTGAGCTTGCTTCATCAGACCAGCGAGTTGGTTTTTATTGAACATAAGAGTCCTTTAAGAATGAATAGTTTTGTGTTGTGTTGCACGGCAAGCCGCGTATTTTAGGCTTGCACCTGCACACTGCCAGGCACCATTTTGCCGCCCCAGTTTTGCTGCAAATGCTGCACCAAGGGCAGGGCAGCAAAGGCCTCTTGCGCCGCGCTTTGGGCGGCTTGGTTTTTGCTGTACTCGCGCTTGGCCCAACTGTCGTGCACCGCACCCATCTCGACCCGCAGCAAACACGGCGAACCCGCTGCGGCTAAAGCCGCCTGCAGTTTCTCGCGCACGCTCTCAGCGCGCAGGGCGCTTTGCTCCACATACAGGGTGCGCCAATCGGCGCCTTCGCTGCCCTGAGCCACGCATTCAGACTGAATCGCCAGCTCGCGCTGCAGGGCCTGCACCGCGCCGCTATCCACCAATTGCTGTACCAGGGCCAACCAACTGGCTTGCGCGGCGCTATTGCCATCGGCATGGGCATTGGCTTCGCGCGGATTGGGCGTATCGGCCATTTCGCGCACGAGCAGGTGGAGTGCAGGGGCAGCGCCAGTGGCTTCGTCCTGCCCATGGGCTGCGCTACTCCCTTGAACTTCGCCATAGCCTTGAACTTCGTCATTCCCGCGAAAGCGGGAATCTAAGGCATTGCTGGCGCTAGCCGCTTTGCTGGGGCGCTGGGCTTCGTCCTGCCCACAGGCTGCGCTACTCCCTTGAACTTCGCCATAGCCTTGAACTTCGTCATTCCCGCGAAAGCGGGAATCTATGCCCCCCAAGCTGGGTTCTGCCTGCTGCACGATAGGCGTATTTTTAAGGGTGTTTTCGTGCTTTTTAGCCGAAAAACCTGCCTGAGACGCTTCCTTTTTAATAGCATCTTCCGCCGCAGCTTCAGCTTTCAGTGTTTTTTTTTCAGCCTCGGTTTGCGGCAAAAAGCCCGCAGGCTTAAACGCCAGCAGGCGCAGCAGGGTCATCACCAGCCCCGCGTATTCATCAGGCGCCAAGCCCAGTTCAGCGCGACCATGAATCACCATGCTGTAGAGCAACTGCGTTTCATCCGCCGGCATCTGCTGCGCCAATTGCGCAATGGTAGCGTTTTCAGCATCTTGGGCATCTTCGGCTATTGCGACTTCGGGAGCAGTGCCCATAGCTTGCAATACGGCCATTTTTTGCAACACCCGCGCCATATCCTCCAGCGCAAAAGCGGCTGATAAACCGCGCGTGCGCAAATCGTCAACAATCTGCACCACGCACTGGCCATCGCCACGCGCCAGCGCTGCTAGCAAATCAAAAATATAGCTGCCATCCACCGCGCCCAGCATCTCGCGCACTGCCGCCTCGCTCAAACTGCCCGCGCCAAAGGCGATGGCCTGATCGGTCAGGCTCAGGGCGTCGCGCATAGACCCGCGTGCACCCCGTGCCAGCAGCTTCAGCGCGCCCACTTCGGCGGCTATGCCTTCTTGCGCCAGCACCGTTTGCAGGTGTGCTTGCACAGTTTCTGGCGCCATTGGACGCAAATTGAATTGCAGGCAGCGGCTCAGCACCGTCACCGGTACTTTTTGCGGGTCGGTGGTGGCCAGTACAAACTTCAAATACTCAGGCGGCTCCTCCAGCGTCTTTAACATCGCGTTAAAGGCATGCCCCGTCAGCATATGCACCTCGTCAATCATAAAGACCTTAAAGCGCCCCTGCACGGGCTTGTACACCGCTTGCTCTAGCAGGCTTTGCACCTCGTCCACGCTGCGGTTGCTGGCGGCATCCAGCTCGGTGTAATCCACAAAGCGCCCCGCATCAATGGCACTGCAGGCCGCGCATACGCCGCAGGGCGTAGCCGTGATGCCGCCTTGCTCATCGGCACCCACGCAATTGAGCGACTTGGCCAAAATGCGCGATACCGTTGTCTTGCCCACGCCCCGCGTACCCGTAAACAGGTAAGCATGGTGCAGGCGCTGGCTCTGCAGCGCATTGGTAAGGGCGGTGACGACATGGCCTTGGCCCACCATTTCGACAAAGTTTTTGGGGCGGTATTTACGCGCCAGAACAAGAGAAGATGACATAGGCCGCAGAGTTTATGCGATAACGCAAGGGCAGGGTGGATATGAGTTTTGGCTGCCATGATGGGCTTGCATGGTCCGTGCACCTGGCTTTGTCGGGCTTTAGTCCGATCTACAAAGGCTCAAGCCCGACAGATCGCCCTACTGCGATTCGACATCATCTTGCGAACGGAAATCCGTGGCGTGGTAAAAATGCCCTAGTGCAAACCCTGAATCTTGCCCGTTTATCGCACGGCAAGAGCCGATCGGCGGCATACGCCGTGGCGCAGCACCCAGCGTGGTTTACAGTGCAAACCATTCATATTGCCTGTATTGTCAGGGTCAGCTAGGAGCATATGCGATGAAAACGCCCACCTACTCCATCCGCCGTTTTTTGCGAAACATCCACCAGGCACTCATTGCGCTTGTCGTGGCTTTTGCGACTTGGGGCGTGGCTTATGCAGCCACATCTCCTGCGCAAATGCCTATGCTCTCTGTCGCTTCGGGCGCTAAACCCAATGTGGTGATTTCGCTGGATAACTCAGGCTCTATGGCATGGAAGGTGTTAGATACCTATGCGGTAGATAGCTATACCAATGCAGAAATTGGCGGCGTCAAAAGCAGCGAATATTATGATTGGAAGTGTCAGGCCGATGGCGGCAAGCAATATACAGGGCCATTCCGCGATGATGCGGATGGAACCTATTATTGCCTTTATACCCAAATAAAAAGTGTTTGCCCCTACAGCTTTAGCGGACCCTATACCCGTGGCGATGGCAGCAAATATTGCACCAAACAAGAAAAAGTATTCAGTTGCGATACGGGCTATACCGGCCCCACCATCGATCCAGGCACTGGGGCGCAGCAATGCAGCCGCCCTGCTATTGCCTATTCTTGCTCAGATGCTACCTACACGGTCACAGGCAATACCGATGCTACGCGCACCTGCACGAAAAATTGGACGGCATATTCTTGCCCCAGTGGTTATACGGGTCCATCCGGTTCTCCCAAGCAGTGTACCCCGCAAACACCCACTTACAGTTGTACATGGGATTACCAATTGGGAACGGGCAGCAATGCTAATCGTTGCTACGCCTATGCATGCCAAAGCGGATGGGCACTAAGGCAAGATGGCGGTGGCGCTGCGAATTGCCAAAAGACGGGCAAACCCAATAAAAACAGTTGGGATCCAAGTAAGCGTTCTGTTACGACTGGCTCGCAACCTGCAGCGGCCTCCTACCCCAAAATTAATGCTACCGCCACAGCCATGACGGACAGCCAAACCAATTTGTTGGTAGCAACCCCCTATACGGATGTCAAAGCGGCCAATTCCAGCACGGTCACCAATGAATATGGCAATGTGCAACAAATTGCGATAACCACCCGCAATGCAGGCACATCGCCCTATAATGCAAGTGGCCCGCTGCGCGCCAGTAAACGCACGACCCTGGCTGGCAATGATGTTTATGCTGGCAATTACTTGGCTATGCGTTCTGCGCAGATTAACCCCCTGTATTACGATCCCAATAAAACCTATTCACCCCGTGTGGATTATACGGGTAGCGGCAATTATGGCGCGGTTGAGTCGGCGACAGCATACACTATTGTTGATGACCAAAGCGCAAGCACGACATCCAATGCGCATCCTGCAACGGTTTATTACCCAGATATCCGAAGAATTAAACTAAGCGATGCAAGTAATACGGATAAATTTACCTATGTTCTATGTTCGACCTATAAGGGGGCGTCGCTCTCCAGTACGCCAGATTCTAGTTGTACAGTCAATAATAAAACCCAACAGGTAATTAGTGTTACTAAAGCTACAGCATCCGTGACTTTGCCAGTGGGTAATAACCGCACGGACTGCGGTGCGCAGCCTGCAACAAGCTGCACAGGTGCGCTAGAACGCCAAAACATCTTGAACTGGTACAACTACTACCGCACCCGTGCCAAAATTGCAGGCACTTCAATCGGTGCAGCCCTGGCTAATCCCGCCTATAGTGGAAAAATGCGTATCGGTTATTTCAATATTAATGAAAGCGGCGGAGATGAAAATTCATCACCTGATTGGAGTGGTAATAGTTATGCCAAAGGGGTTCGTAATTTTGTTTTGGGTAGTTCTACGGCAAATACCACCTATGTAAAACCCTTGTATGATTGGCTTTACTCTCAATCCCCAGATGGTAGAACACCTTTGCATAATTCCATTCAACAAGTTGGTGAGTACTATAAAACGGCACAGCCTTGGTACAATGATCCAACTGTAACGACGGCCGACACGGTAAACCTCAGCTGCCGTCGCGCATACAATATTTTATTCTCAGATGGTGCGTGGAATAAAGGCAGTAATAGCACTCTTGCTTCTGTTCCTTATAATCAAGCGACACTAAAGCCTATCGACACCAATGGTAATGTGGCAACATTGTCACCACCGTTTATTTATAGCAAATTTGGCGACACCAGTAATTTTAATTCTTACACTGCCTATAGCGATGCTGGCTCAGGCGAAAAAGGCTCCTTGGCGGCTTTGACCAGTGATTATTACTGGGGCAGGGATTTGCGTAGCACTTTGCCTAATAATGTTTCAACTCGTTCTGGTGAGCCTACCAGCTGGCAAAACATGAAAACTTATACCATTGGTTATGGTATCGCGCCAACTGGATTTGAATTTGATGACATTAAAAATTGGAGTCGATTCTTTCCTAAAGTGGGCTACAACTCCGATCTGCTTCCGAAATGGCCAACGAATGCGGTAGGAAGTAATAGTGACTTTGACCGTATTGATGACTTCATCCATGCTGGCTACACAGGTGGCGGTGCGGCCTATAGCGTGCGCTCGCCCGATGATATTCAGCGTGCATTTGATTTGGTTTTATCCGATGTGGTATCTGCTGCTGGTAATGATGCGGGTGTGGCGGTGTCTGGTGCATCTAGCTCGGTTTCCACCATCGAAGGTTCGTTGAAATACACCGTCGATTACAAAACGCTGGATAACAGCGGTGATGTCAAAGCTTGGAAATTGGATGCCAATGGCTCTAATGCCACGGTCAATGCGATTTGGTCGGCAAAAAACAATATGCCGCAACCAACAGATAGGGGCATGTCTACACTGTCCGCTGCGGGTGCCGGGGTTGTGTTGGGTGCCAACACGCGCCTGGACAGCTTGGCTGCCGATGTTCAAGCCTTGCTGAAAAATGGCAACTCCAATTTGCTGCCCGATGAGTCTTTCATCCGCTACCTGCGTGGGGATGATGGGGTCACGGATTCGTCTGGTAATTTGTTCCGTCGCCGTGCATCCTTGGTTGCGGCATCGGTCAATGCCCCGCCAGCCTATGCGGGTGGTCGTTTGAATATGGGTTATGACCGCAGCTTGAGCGGTGTCGGTGGCAAGGCGAGCTACGCGAATTACATCACCCTTAAAACCAGCATTCCTGGTACTTTGTACGCGCCCACCAACGATGGGCAGGTTCATGTAATCAATGCAGCAGATGACACGGCAGTGCCACCCCAAAAAATCAAGGATGCAGCCAATTCAATCATCGATCCTGGCACTGAAGTGTGGTCGTATTTGATCCGTGGCAGTTTGTCGAAAATGCAGGATTTTGCTGATCCAGCATACCAGTTCTCTTATGTTTTGGATGGCCCTATCACTGAGCACGATATTTATGACTCTGCCAGTACTTCATGGAAGCAAATGCTTTATGGCACCTTGGGGCGTGCTGGCAAGGGTGGGGTTTATGCCTTGAATGCGCCGCTGAATACAGCCACTGCAGGCAACCTTAACCGTATCCCGAATCAAACTGGCTACAAATGGGAAGTTAGTCCAACGGATATGGGTAATGTGACCAATGCGATAACAGCAGGCCAGACCAAGAGCGGTGATTGGGTCGTTTTGGCTAGCAGTGGTCATTACGCCAATACAGGCAAAGCAGGTTTGTATGTGCTGAATGCCAATACGGGCGCAGTGATTAAATTCTTGCAATTGCCTGCGGGTTATAACTTCAAGCGTGGTTTGGGTGGGGTTACTGCCATTCGCGATGCGACTCGTACCATCGTCGGAGCCTATGGTGGCGATGATGGCGGTAATCTCTGGCGCTTTGATCTGCGCGACACCAATTCAGCCAATTGGGCCATCACTTACAACAAACCCTTGTTTACGACCGATGCTAATCAGCCGATTTATGTGGCACCAGCTTGGACGCCCCATCCTGGCGACAACCGGCCCGTGGCTGCGGGTGGTTGTATGGACGGGCGTATCACGCAAGACAGCAATGGTGTTGATTATGCGCAGCAGTGTGGTGCCATGGTTGTATTTGGTACAGGCATGATGATGGATGCCGATGATGCCACTAATAACGCGATGCAGAGTGTTTATGGCATCTGGGATAAAACGCCCATCGGCCTCCCATCGTCCGTGGTCTACCAGGCGATCGTTAAGAGTACCGATTTGCTGCAACAAACCATTACGGCCAGCGGGACAGCGGGACAAGGCATCAATGCCGACAAGACTTTTTACAAAGTGTCTGCCAATACGCCCGTCTGGACGACTCATCGGGGTTGGTACCTGGATTTGGGTAAATTGCCCGGTGCAACTGGCGAACGCGTCATCGGCGATGTGTTCAATTTGGGCAGCAATGTATTCGTTAGTAGCTTGGTGCCCAATACCAGCGCGGCATCTGGTACCGAAACTTGTACGATTAAGGCTTCGCCACCAAACTACTTGTATGGACTCGATGCGCTGTCTGGCGGCCTGAAACGCGCATTTGACCAAAATGGGGATGGTCGTTTCGACCAATTTGCCATAGCCTATATCCCTGGCGGCGGTTTTACGCGTGGTAGTGTGATTACACAAACCTCGAAAGACCCAGCATCAACGGCAGGCTTGGGTTTGCCAACAGAAGGCGATCCTGACCTGAAGATCAAAAACAAGTGTACGGGTGAGCAAGGTTATGACACAGGGATCTCTGGCTCTATGATGGTGGGGGATGGTTGTCCAGCAGGTTGGAATCGCTCTTGGCGACAACTGATGGTTACACCCCAGTAATCCCTTTATTCGAAGTCTTTAGCAGGTGCTTTAACCATGGGAATGAGAACAAAAAACCAGCGCCGCAGTGCCAGCGGCTTCACCATGGTGGAGTTGTTGGTGGTGCTTGCCATCATCGGGGTTTTGATGGCTTTGGCAACGCCATCAATGTCGCGGTTTGTGGCTGAATGGCGGGTCAAAGACGCAGCCAATGCCTTGATTGGGCAGCTACGGCTGGCGCGCATCGAGGCCATCCGCACATCGCGGCCTGTGGTTTTGTGCCCTGCGGCATCATCAGGTACGGCCTGCGCTGCCAACAGCGTGACCGAATGGAAGGATGGCTGGTTATTGTTTGTGGACAGTAATAACGATGGGGCTTACACCACGGCAGGGGGCGATACGCTGGTCAAGCAGCAGGGTGCTTTTTCGGGGATCGATACGGTCTTGAAAAACACAACAGGCGCAGTAGTCTTTTGGCCCAGCGGTATCATGAAGCTGAGTGCCAGCACCAGCCGCTTTGCGATTGGATCCAGTCTGCAAGACAGTGGACAAAGCGTCGTTAAAAATTATTACTGCGTGGGCAGTACCGGGCGGGTGCGCAAGCTCCCAGCTGGTAGCACAACATGCTAACGAGGTTTTTAGCCATGAAGCAAACGCATATGCAAACCGCCCCAACTTTGGCGCAGCGGGGGGCAACTTTGATTGAGGTTTTGGTTGCCATATTTTTGCTGACCGTGGGTTTGCTCGCCATGGCCGCTTTGACGGGGTCAGCAACATCCTATAACAAGCTCTCGCAAATCCGTGGCACGGCAACCATGCTAGCCAACGATTATGCCGACCAAGCTAGGTCTAATTTACGCGCCTTTGATGTGGGGTCTTACGCAGTAACGACGGCCTACACGCCCACACAGCCAGGAACGGCCTTGCCTGGTTCGTCGGCAAGTTACGCATCGGCTGGCGGCTTGTCTGATGCTAAAGTGGTAGCCAACTGGGATCGCTATAACTGGACGCAAAATGTGGCGCGCCGCCTGCCTTCTGGCAAAGCGATTGTGGCCACATCGACAGCAGTCGTGGGCAGCAGTGATGCACGGGTGATGGAGATATGGCTGGAGTGGAAAGAGCCGGGCAGCGGCTTTGCCGTGCCGGGAACCAGCGAATTTGCCAAGTGCGCCCCTTCAGAGACAGATACCGCTTACAGTTGCTTATACTTTAAGGTGGCCATATGATACAAAATTCCAAGTATTTGGGGCGCACCACGGCTGCACCCCAGTCCCAGCGGGGGCAGCGGGGTTTTAGTTTAATCGAGTTGATGATTGCTTTGGCTATTGGTTTGTTGATCATGGCCACCGTGATAACGATTTATGTGGCATCTAGCCGAACATCGCGCACGGCTGAAATGGAAAGCCAAATGAATGAGGATGGCTTGATTGCTCTGAATATTATTCAGCAACAAATCCGCATGGCTGGTTATAGTAATTTTGAGAATCCAGCAACGACAGATAAATCCAATTTTAAAGGCGCAGGTATTATCGGATGCTCTACTGCAGCGATGTACCCCAATGCATCGACGCAAAAATTATTAACAGCCTTGACGGATGCTGATTGCACGGCCGCATCCACACTGGGTGATGGGGTGATTATCCGTTATGAAGCGGATAGATACAATACGGTTCAAAATACAGCTGGGGCAGCTACCGTACCAACTAATTGTCTCATTCAAGCTGCCATTACCGTCCCAGCAGCTGGTACAACACCACAATATCGCCTAGCAGAAAATAGGTATTATGTTGCTAGTAGTACAACCAATCCCTTTCCGGCGGTTTATTGCGCAGGTGGGACAGGGGCTATGCCTGACTATACGATCCAGATGCAGCCCATTTTGGATAATGTGGAAAAAATGGAATTGCGTTATGGGATTTCTGCCACCAATGAACCCGAAGATACGCAAATCGTGACTTATTTGACGGCGTCGGATATTAATGCTGCATTCGCCTCTGAAACTGTCGATGATCGTTGGCGCCGCGTGGTGAGCGTCAAAATATGCTTGCGTATGCGCAGTGCTGAGCCATTGACCGACATTGCAGCAACCGCCACCTATCGCGATTGTGATGGTACGCAGGTGACGCAAACAACCCCTGATGGGTATTTGCACCGAGCATTTATTACCACAGCTAGTGTGCGTAATCGCCTAACCATTACGGATCGCAACCGTAAAAACGAAAGCTAGGCGTGAGAACTAAGCGTGAAAAAAATGAGGGTACATCTATGAAAGCGCATATCCACATCCCTGTTATCGCCTGGACTCAGCGCGGGATTGTTTTGCCTTTGACCTTGATTCTGCTAGTGATTCTGTCGTTGTTGGGCATTATGGCGATGCGCAATGCCACGGTCGGGTCGCAAACGATGAATGGCGTTAGGTCTTATACGATGGCAGAAATGGCCGCCGAAGCTGGGCTGCGTTATTGTGAAGAGATCGTCAAAGAGCAGGCCTCGCCATCTTCTCCGGCTAAATATACGGCGGAGATTGGCAAAATCGCTACGCAGGCCAGATCGGGAGGTGTGCCCATTACGGATGCGAATGCCCAGTATGCTGTGTGGAATTTGGCCAGCAATTGGGGAGCCTCGAGCGCCAACCGTATCGTGGTCAGCAGTACGAACAGCGCGGGAAGCAAATTTAAATACCCCCCACAATGCATGATCGAAAAAATGACCAATTCATCTGGTGATGCTTTTTTAATCACAGCACGGGGCATTGGCAATGATGCGGATTACGATGCGTCGACTGGGAAAGTCAAAGCAGGATCCGAAATTTGGGTGCAATCGGTTTTGACCCCGAATGTGGGTGGTTGATTTGGCGAAAACTGAAAAGGTGAAACCATGAAGAAGATGCTGGGGCAAAAACGGGAAGCGGGCTTTACGCTGATCGAGCTGATGGTTGTGGTGGCCATTATTGGTATTTTGGCGGCGGTAGCGCTGCCTTCGTATCAAGAGTCTGTGGCGAAAGGCCGGCGTGCTGATTGTCAGTCGGTGGTGAATGAGGTGGCGCAGTTCGAGCAGCGTTGGTTCAATGCCGCCGATGCGTATATTGCCTCTACGCACACCAGTTTCCCTGCTGCATTGACCACTTGCCCTAAAAATGGCTCGATGTACGATGTGACGGTGGCTGTGACTGCCCAGACTTTTACGATCAGTGCTATCCCAGCAACGGGTGGGCCGATGGAGGATGATCGCTGCAAGGGGTATCGCCTGACCAATTCTGGGCAAAAAGGGGCGGTGGCTACGGCTGCAGATACGGCTTTTGACACGACCGTCGATGCGCAATGTTGGAAGTAAAAACACACACAGCGAAAGTTGACCTGAGATGCTGTTAGACGCTGTTGCCCCAGGCATCATCCAAGAAAAAACCGCCTAGGCGGTTTTTTCTTTAGGAAGCTCTGCGCATAACCCTTTGTGGATACTGGCGCTTTGGCATCAGGATGGGATAGACGGCCAAAAAACGAGCCATAGCGGGCGTTCTTCTGGGTTTTTTGAACAAAGCAGCCTGCTTGATGGAGAGATACCAGCGCCGAAAGGGGCTTGTGCAGAGCGTCCTTTCCCAAAACTTTCTGCAGGGAAAATACCTTTGGAAAAAGATTTTTCCGCAATTAAAAATATAGCAGCTTGGGCAGGTTTTCTGGGTCAAAATCACGAAAACATACTAGAAATGAATGCTTAAAAGCATCGGAGGGCCTGATTACCCAAAATTTTGGGACAATGATAGGTTGAAACCCTGATTTGTGCCATATTTGGCTCGTATTTGGGGTGGTCAGCTAGGCTCTACCGCCAGCACCCCGCGCTGCCCACCCTCTAATGCTTTAGCTGCCCAATCGGCCAGCGGCAGCTCGCGATAACAGCAGGCGCGCATCAGCATGGGGGCATTGGCGCCCACCAACAGCTTGGCTTGACGCTGCGCCGCCACGGCTTGCGCCACAAAAAAGGGGCTGGCGCCAAAGACATCGGCACACACCAAAACATCGGCCGCAGTGGGCAAAAGGGCCAGCGCGTGTTGCGTACTGATCTCGCGTGTCTCGCTAGCGGGCACATCGTAGGCGCTGATTTGCGCAGCCAGCTCAGGGTAGGCGTGCAGGGAAAAACCGCGCAAGGCGCTGGCTAGTGGGGCGTGGGCGATAATTAAAAGATGGTTCACAAGCGACTCTCACTATGGGCTCTTCATTATCGCGCCTTGGCTCTGCGCAGCTGTTTTTTGCTGGCGCTAGGGCTCTTGCCCTTGCAAGCAGCGCAGGCGATAGATGTGCTGGCAGGCCTGCCCGCCGCCGGCACTGCGGCCGCGCCGCAGGACCCCAGCTTGGTGCAGACTGAGCAAGTCAGCGCGCAATTGCTGCTGGATGCGCCCCAGGGCTGGCTGCCGGGCAAGCCCGTGCGCCTAGGGCTAAAGCTGCAACACGCCCCCGATTGGCACACCTATTGGCGCAACCCGGGCGACTCGGGCGCGGCCATTAGCCTGCAATGGCAATGGCCTGCGGGCAGCAGCGCGGGGGCGATAGATTGGCCCCTGCCCACGCGCATTCCGATTGCTGATATGGTGAATTACGGCTATGCGCGTGATGTGATTTTGAGCGTACCCGTCAGCGTGAAAACCGCGCCGCCAGCGGGCGCAAAAATCCGCCTGCAAGCCAAATGGCTGGTCTGCCGCGTGGAATGCGTGCCGCAACAAGGCGAGTTTGAATTGACCCTGCCCACGGACAAAAACGCCGCTCAGTATGCCGCCCACCATGCCGAATTTGCCGCCAATTTAGCCGCCGTACCACAAGCGCCTAAGCAGGCCGTCAGCTTAAGCGCCCAAGTCGAAGGCGATAACTTGGTGCTGCGCGCCCAAGGCGCGGGCTTGCGTGCTTTGCAGGGCAAAACCCTAGCCGTGCTGGCCGAAGAGCCGCAATTCATCAACCATGCCGATGCTGGCAAACAAAGCTGGCAGGGCGGCATGTGGCAGTGGCGCGTGCCGCTTAACCCCAGCTTGCACACCGCGCCCGCACAAACGCATTGGGTGCTAAGCGCAGCTGGCGCAGGCAATGCTGGCAAAACCGCCCTGCGCCTGACGGCACAGATGAGCGAGCAAGACTTGGCCGCGCTCAAAGCCAGCGCCATCTACCAGCGCAACACCGCAGGCATGGCCGTGCCGCCCGCCCTGCAAGCGGCTTTAGAAGCGAATGCACGCGCGCAAAACGCCGCCGCCCAAGCCCAGCCCAGCCCCTCACCTATGCCCAGCACGCTGCCTGCCTCGCCTGCTGTAGCCGCTGCTTCCGGCGTTTCGGGCGTTTCTGCTGCCATTTCAGCGCCTGCAGCCGCGCCGCAAAACCCACCCAGTGCCACCCAACCCAGCCTGCTGTGGGCTTTGGCCTTGGCCTTGGTCGGCGGGGCTTTGCTCAACCTCATGCCCTGCGTTTTTCCCGTGTTGGCGCTCAAAGTGCTGGGCATTGTGCAAGCGCCCGATGCTGCTGTGCGCCGCCGCCACGCCTGGGTCTATGCCGCAGGCGTGGTGCTGAGCTTTTTGGCATTGGCCGCTTTGCTGTTGGCGCTCAAGGCCGGCGGCGCTGCGCTGGGCTGGGGTTTTCAATTGCAAGCGCCTGGGTTTTTGGCCGCGCTGGCGCTGCTCTTTACCCTGCTGGCGCTCAGCATGTCGGGCGGCCTCGAGCTGCGCCAAATGCTGCCGCAGCGACTCTTGGGTGCGGGCAGCCAGCACCCTGTGCTTGACAGCTTTCTCTCGGGCGTGCTGGCCGTGGCTGTGGCCTCGCCCTGCACCGCGCCTTTTATGGGCGCTGCGCTAGGCTTTGCTCTGGGGCAAAGCGCCGCCGCAGCCCTGCTGGTGTTTTTCGCGCTAGGCCTGGGCATGGCGCTGCCCTATGTTTTGCTCACCTATTTGCCGCGCGTGGCTGCCATCTTGCCCAAGCCTGGGGCGTGGATGGATGCGTTTAAGCGCCTGCTGGCGCTACCCCTGTGGCTCACGGTGGTGTGGCTGCTGTGGGTGCTCGGGCAGCAGCTGGGCATAGACGCCGCCATGCTGGTGCTGGCGGGCTTGGTGTTTGCGGTCAGCACCATTTGGCTATGGTTTGAAAAACGCTACCGCAAAACGGCTGCGCTGATTGCGCTGCTTTTGCTGCTGTGTCTGTGGCTGTTTCAAAAAGAGCTGCAACTGAGTTTTGCCAGTAAAACCGCGCAGCCCGCTGTGGCAGCGGGCGTGTGGCAACCCTGGAGCGCGACGCGCCAAGCGCAATTGCAAGGCAGCCAACAAAAGCCTGGGCACGCGATTTTTGTGGATTACACCGCCGCGTGGTGCGTGACCTGCCAGTACAACAAAAAAGCCGTGCTCGATCAGCCTGCGGTGCAAGCGGCATTCAAAGCGCATGAAGTGCAATTGCTGCTGGCCGACTGGACCAATTACGACCCCGCCATCACCGCCAGCTTGCAGCTGCTGGGGCGCTCGGGGCTGCCCGTTTATGTGCTGATAGACCGCCAAGGGCGGCAAACCCTGCTGCCTGAGCTGCTGACCCAGGCCAAGGTGCTGGCGGCGCTGCAAGGTTTACATGCCAATAAGCCCTGATTCGCTAATAAGCTATTGATTTTATTGAATATTTCAGGTGCTTCTGATAAAAGAACCCCAGTTTCACTCTCTGCGTTTGTGCAGTTTCTGGGAGTTTTCCATGTTTGCTTGCGCTGCCACCGAAGACTTCTTTCGTCTGCGCATCATGATCTCTTTGCTTTACCGTCAAGCACGCCGTTAACAGCAGGTACTCTCTCGTGTCATTTTGGATTCAATGGTGCAGCATAAGGCCATTGAACCCATTATCGGCCACCTCAAAAGCGATCACCGTATGGGACGCTGTTATCTGAAGGGACAGCTGGGGGGTGATAGCCTCAAGGCGGTACTCGCTGCTGTGGGCTACAACATTCGCTGGCTGCGGCGCAAAATCGCTAAGAAGGGCTTGGCCTTTCTTGAGAGGGTTTTGGCTAGCAGGTAGCCCTCAGCATGGAAGCGCTCTTGCATACGCTGAAATCATGGCCTGAACATGAAGAAAAATCAGGGGCGACTAACTCAGGGGCGCCGCGTGAGCAGCGCCACGAGGACTGGGGTTCATACACCTTCCCTCAATCCACCCCCAAGGCTCGGTCCGCATGAAATTGCGCCACCCAAGCACCAAAGCGCCCCGCATCCAATGCGTCGCGGATTTCTTGCATCAGGTTTTGGTAGTAATGCAGATTGTGGATAGAGGCCAGCATGGGGCCGAGCATTTCGCCGCAGCGGTCTAGGTGGTGCAAGTAGGCGCGGCTAAAGCCGCCTTCGACCCGTCCGCCTGCATGCGTAAAGCCTTTGCAGGCATAGCAAGTGCAAGTAGGGTCTAGCGGGCGCTTATCGGCCTTGTGCTTGGCGTTGCGGATTTTCAAATCGCCAAAACGGGTGAAGAGGTGGCCATTGCGGGCATTGCGCGTGGGCATGACGCAGTCAAACATATCCATGCCCTGGCTGACCGAGAACACCAAATCTTCAGGCGTGCCCACGCCCATCAAATAGCGCGGTTTGTGCGCGGGCAGTTTGGGGGCGATGTGGGTGAGCACGCGCTGCATGTCTTCTTTGGGCTCGCCCACAGAAAGGCCGCCTACAGCCGTACCAGGAAAATCCAATGCGTTCAAACCCGCCAGCGATTCGTCGCGCAGGTTTTCAAACATACCGCCTTGCACGATGCCAAACAGGGCGTTGGGGTTGTGCAGGCGGCAAAACTCATCTTGGCAGCGCTTGGCCCAGCGCAGCGACAGCTCCATCGAACTGCGTGCTTCGCGTTCGGTGGTGATATGGCCTTTGCTTTCGTAAGGTGTGCATTCGTCAAACTGCATGACGATGTCGGCATTCAAAATGGTTTGGATTTGAATCGACACCTCGGGCGACATGAACAATTTATCGCCATTGACGGGCGAAGAAAAACGCACGCCCTCTTCGCTGATTTTGCGCATCTCGCCCAGCGACCACACCTGAAAGCCGCCCGAGTCGGTGAGTATGGGTTTGTCCCAAGCCTCAAACTGGTGCAGGCCGCCAAACTGCTGCATGATGTCCAGCCCCGGACGCATCCACAGATGGAAGGTATTGCCCAAAATGATTTGCGCCTGCATCTCGTGCAGGCTGCGCGGCATCACGCCCTTGACAGTGCCGTAGGTGCCCACCGGCATAAAAACCGGGGTCTGCACCTCGCCGTGGTTCAAACGCATGCGCCCACGGCGCGCTTGCGTGCTGGTATCAGTCGTTAAAAGTTCAAATTCAAGCATGGCTGCGATTGTCGCAGAGCCCGCGCTGGGAGCCGCCCCAAGCTGGGGGCAGCGCTCGGTTTATTTTTTCACGCGCTCTTCAGGCGGCGTGCTTTCACGGATTTTTTTATTGAAATACCAGCCAAACCAAATCGCCATGCCCAGCATGAAGGCGATGACCAGCAGGCTCATTTGGCCTTCTGGTGAAGAGAGTAAATGCCCCCAAAGTCCCATAACGCACTCCTAGTAGATGAAGGCTTTTATATTGCCATAAATCCACAAGGGTTTTGCTGTTTTATATCAAACGGACTAGATTCAAGAAGGCTTTGCAAAAGCCTTTTAGGGTGCTGGCTGGGCGCAGAAGTGCCCTAACGCCCCAGCAACATGCAATCGCCATAACTGAAAAAGCGGTAACGCTGCGCCACTGCATGTTGGTAGAGCGCCATGATGTGCCCATGCCCAGCCAGGGCCGAGACCAGCATCATCAGGGTGCTGCGCGGCAGGTGAAAATTGGTCAGCAGGCCATCGACCACCTGCCAGGCAAAGCCTGGGGTGATGAAGATATTGGTGTCGCCCTGCGTTTGCCCTGTTTTTGCCCAGCTTTCCAAGGTGCGCACCGTGGTTGTGCCCACGGCAATGATGCGCCCACCACGGGCACGGGTGCGGGCAATGGCGGCGATCGTCGCGGGCGGCAGGTGGTAGCGTTCATAGTGCATCACATGCTCGGCCAAATTGTCGCCTTTGACAGGCTGAAAAGTGCCCGCCCCCACATGCAGGGTGACGAAGGCTTGCTCCACGCCTTTATCGGCCAAGGTTTGCAAAGTGGCCTCGTCAAAATGCAGCGAAGCCGTGGGCGCAGCCACCGCGCCAGGGTTTTGCGCAAACACGGTTTGGTAGCGGCGTTCGTCCTCGGCATCATCCGCATGGGCGATATAGGGCGGCAAGGGCACATGGCCATGCGCCGCCATCAAGGCATACGCATCGGCGCTGAGTTCTAGGCGAAAAATCGCGCCATCCGCATCAGGCCAGCGCCCTAGCAAGGTGGCGCTATAGCCGCCATCCATTTGCAGCACACTGCCCACGCTAGGCTTTTTGCTGACCTTCATGTGCGCGGCGATGATGCGGTTTTCAGCACCCGCCGCATTTTTATCAGCCAGCACGCGTTCGACCAACAGTTCTAATTTGCCACCGCTGGCCTTGCGCCCAAACAGGCGCGCCTTAACCACCTGGGTGTCGTTGAAGACGATCAAATCACCAGCTTGCAGCAGCTTGGGCAAATCGGTGAACCGCCGATCGGCGATCTGCCCGCTGCGCCCATCCAGCAAGCGCGAGCCTGTGCGCTCGGCCGCAGGGTGCTGGGCTATCAGCTCGGGCGGCAAATCAAAATCAAAATCGGCGGTGGTATAGGTTTTCATCAGATCGCAGTGCTGGCCTGAGTCAGTTTATCGCTAGCAAAGCAATAGCTGCTCAGGCAGGTTTTACGGCGATTTTATCGGTTTTTATCCCGAAAAATAACGCCGAATAAAGAGCCATAGCCCCAAGCCTGCCACCAGCAAATTACCCAGAGCGAATAAGGCCAGCAGCGCGTCGCGCACATCAGCCCCCCAGGGGATGAAATGCCATTTATGCAGGGTGCTAAAGCTCCAGCCCTCGCGGGCATCGCTGGCATCCATACGCAGGGCTAACGCGCCGCTGGCAGGCTCAACAAAGAGGCGGGTTTGCGCCGCATCATCCAACGCCACGCGCCAGACGGGCAGGCGTTTATTGAAAAAACCGTATTCGTGGTTAAAGCGGGTGATTTCGACACGGCTCTTGATAAGGGCTGCGCTGGGCTGGGCATGGTGCAGAGCCAAGGCTTGCGCAATCGCGGCCATGCCGTTTTCTATGGGCATACCGTGCTCGTCTAGTACCCACATACTGGGGGACTGTTGCGCGTTGGCGTTGCGCGCTGGCGCGGCGCTGTGGCCTTCATGCCCTGGGTGTTCAGCAGCGGTTTTTGCGGCCGCCAACTGCCCCACTTGGGTATCTGGGCCGCTGGGGGCTGCGGTTGCGGTGCTGGGCGCGGCTTGCACCATCCACACCAACTGACCGCCCAGCCGCGCCAGCCCCAATTGCGTTAGCGCTTGGGCGCTGACCCCCATCCAACTGTGTTCAGTCATTTCTGCGGGGCTAAATGGCGCGAAAGCTGGCGGCGGCAAGGCAGTTGGCGCAGTTCGCACCGCCTGCCAGCCATGCAAGAGGTGATAGGCGCCGCTGCCGACTGCCATCAGCAGCATGACGGACACCACTAACCCCAGCCTGCGGTGCCAGCGCGTCAGCGGGCGCTGCCGCAAGCGTTGCTGCGCACTGGGCGCCAAGCGCCAATAAAAATACAAGCCCGATAGCGCCGAAAACAACAAGCAAGCCAGCAGCGCCGTCATCAGGCTGATTTGCAGCTTGGGGGCGGCATCTAAAAACGCCCAGTTATGCCCGATGCGGAAAACGCGCATCAGCACGGCTTGGCGGTTGTCGCTCAGGGCGGCTAGCCGCGCTTGGCTGGTGTCGATATAGGCACGCAAGCCATCATCCTGGGCAAACTCCACCCGCCAGACGGGCAGCAGTTTGTTGATGGGCAAATAATCGGCATCAAACTGCGTCACTAGGCGCAAGCTGCGCACAGGCGTGCGAGCCAAGCCCGTGTAATGCCTGGCCAATTGTTCGGCGTACTGCGCATCACCCGCCGCCAGCGTTGCTCCGCTGTTGATCTGCAGATACTGCGCTTGGGCTTGCTGCGGCAGTGCCACGCGGTAATAGCTTTGTCCACCTATATGGGCCAATTGCACTTGCGCAATGTGCGCAATGCCCTGCTGTTGCAAGGCCGCTGCCAATGGCAGGGCGTGCTGCAAATCGATGCGCTGCACAGGCGCACTGCGCTGGGCCGGCTGCGGCTGCGCGCGCGCCATGATGGGGTGCAGCAGGCCTGAGCCTGCCCACAGCAAAAGCCCCAGGCAACTGAGCGCGCCTAGCCAAAGGTGCAGCTGCCAAAAAAGTGCACGCGCCTTCATGGTTTTTCTCCAAAGTGGTAACGCAGGCCGACCCATACGCTGCGGGGCGCGCCTGGGCTATAGCTGTTTTGTGCGTCTGGGTTATAGCTGCCCGTGCCTGAGTAAGTGCTGCTAGCGGTTTCGGCGTAATGGCGATTGCTGGCGTTTTGCACCTGGGTCCAGGCCTCCCATGCGCCACGGCGGTAGCTGGCACGCAAATTCAGCAGGCTGTGGCCGGGGTAGCGCACGCTGTTGGCGTTATTCATCCAGTACGCGCCCAAATGCTGCACTTCGGCGCTTAGGCGCCAGTTGGCAGTGGCTTGGTAGCCCAGCTCAAAATTGGCTAGCAGGCGGGGCGCGGCCGGCATGCTTTTGCCGTCATAGGCCAAGCTGGGGCTTACTTGGTATTGCTGATAACGGTGGCTGGCTACAGCGCCTGCTAATTTGGCATCCCAAACTTGCGCTTGGGGTTTGAATCGCAGGGCAAACTCCACGCCTTGGTGTCGGGTTTTACCGGCATTGCGCGGCTGGCTTTGCCCTGGGGCGATGCTGTAGCTGACCACCTCATCGCGCCCGCCCAGGCGGTAGAGGCTGATCTCGGCACTGGCGCTTTGTGCGGGGTGCTGCCAGCGCAAGCCCGTGTCGATGTTGTTGTAAACCGAGGGCTTTAAATTGGGTGCCACGAGCGCGCCGCCGTATTGCGCGCTGACTTCAGGCGGCGTAAAGCCTTGGCTGGCATTGCCCCACCATGACCAATTGGGCGCAAAGCTCCAACTCACCCCCAGTTTTGGGCTGAAATGTTCATAGCTGCGCGATTCAGAGGGCGCGCCTGTAGTCGCCGACGCACTTAAACGGTTGCGGTAGGCATAGCGTCTTGCGTCATAGCGACCACCGACTTGCAATTTCCACTGCGGGGCGATGCGCCAATCGGCCTGTGCGTACAGGGCCTGATTACGAATATCCACCTCGTAATCGCGCCGTAAACTGCCCGCGCTAAAGCTGGTATAGCTGCCACTGGCAGGATCGCGCACGATGGCCAGATTGCGCTCTTGCGCCTGCATGGGGCTGCTGTCTAGACTTAAACCCAGCAGCAAGCTGACCGTATTGCCCCAGCTTTGCTTGTGGTGAGCGTCTAGCCCTAGCGAATCAAAATGCTGCGCCGTGGTGCGCCCCATCGCACTGCTAGCGCCGGTGTTAAAGATCAAATAGCTGGGCAGTTGATCGGTGGTGTTGCTGCGGGCATAGGCCGTGATGGTGCTGACGCCGCCCGTATTCCAGCTGCCCTCTAATTCTGTTGATAAACGCGCGGCCTCCACCTTGCGCCAGGTGAAGTTTTGGTAAGAAAAACCTGGGCGCTGCTGGTAATCGCGCTCATTCAAGCTGCCTGGCATCTGGGTGTGCAAGCGGTTGTAGCTGAGTATGGTTTTGAGCAAAGCCGCATCGCCCACAGGCGCGTCGTGGCGCAGGCTAAGGCTGTCCTTATCGGCCGCGTTATAGCTTTGCCAGCCACCTCTGCGGGTCGATTGGTAGCCTGATATGCGCAAGCCGCCCTCGCCCACGGCGCCAGACGCATCAAAATCCCAGCGGCGATAGCCCTGATCGCTCGCTTGCAGGCCCAGCATGGCTTGTGGCCGGGCACTAGGCGCACGGGTGAGAAAATTCACCGCGCCCCCTACCGCATTGCTGCCGTACAGGGCTGATGCGGGCCCTTTCATGACTTCGATATCCGCCGTGCCCGCCAAATTGATTTCATACAGGGCATTGTGGTTAAACAAGCCCGTGGGGCGGATCGGGATACCGTCTTCCATATACAAATACAGCGCGTTGTACGACAAGGGCTGTCGGATGCTCATGCTGTGCTGTTCATTGCCCAAATCGCTGACATACACGCCGGCGGCTTGGTTCAGCACCTGCCCCACAAAAGTGGGCTTTTTTTCAGCCACATCGTGCTGGCTGATTTTGCTGATGGCCGCAGGGCTATCACGCAAACTGCTGCTGCCCTTATTGGCCGAGACGATGACCGCGTCCAAACTACTCTGCGCATGGGCAACGCCAGCATGCGAGACACAAACATAGGCGAGCGCCACCCACGGCGCCCGCGATAAACGAGAAAACATAAGAAAAACTTTTGCAAAAACCTAGACATGCGCCCGCACATGGCCGCTTGAGCCAAGCAAAAGCGGGACGCCAAAGAAAAGAGGAATTTAGGCAAAAGTGCGTGGCGGAGCGCGCAAAGGCGGCGTTAACCAAACGCGGCTGAGCAGCAGGCGCGCTGCGGGCGGTGCAGGCGCAAAAAACCGCGCAGGCTGCAGCAACAAAACCACCACGGCAGCCGGCGGCGGCGGCGCAGCTGCGCCCCCAAGCAAACAATAAGCGCAATGGGGAATTTGCACCTGCTCGGCTGGTGCCGTCGAGTGCGCTGGCGTCCACTGCTCCGCTGGGCTGTTGGCGCTAGAGCACAGCTGCGTCCAAGGAGCTTGCGTTTGCGCCAAAGCCGCCTGAGCCAAAGCCGGTAAAAAGGCTTGGGCAAAAACCGCCAACACCAGCAGCCATTGCGCCCAATGCGTGCGCTTGATGCGGACGGCGTTCTGCATGCTTCGTTTTAGGGCAAAGGGCTTGGGGCAAAGGGCTCGGGTTTTTAATGCCCCATAGCGCTGTGCCCGCGCTCGTGTGCAGACGGCAGGGGCGCGGCTGGCGCGGCTTGGGCGGCTTGGGCTTTCAGGCTGGGTTGGGCTTTTTCCATGTCGGCCTGCCAAATGCGCATCTGTGCAATTTCTGCGCTTTGCGCCTTCACCACTTCACGCGCCAGTGCCAGCACACGCGGGTCTTGGCCATGTTTCAGCACCGCCTCGGCCATATCAATCGCACCTTGGTGGTGGGGAATCATGCCGACGACAAAATCGTAATCAGCATGGCCCGTTAAAGCCGCGCTCATGCCTTGGTGCATCCGGCGGTTGGCTGCCTCGTAAGCCGCATTAGATGCTGCGGCCGTGGATGCCGTGGATGCCGCCTGTGCAGCTTGCACTGGAGACGCCGCGTGCGCGACATGGTGCTCGGCCGCATGGCTGGCACTGGCAAACATGGTGGCCGCAAGGGCGGCAGCAGCAAGACGCTGGAACATGGCAAAACCTCTGTAGGTGATGAGGGGAAGGCGCGTAGTTTAGCAGCGGCGATAATCGCCCACTATGTCTCTTTTCTCCTTCTTCAAACGCAAGCCCAAAGATGGGTCCGCCGCTGTCGCCGCAGCCCCCGCGCCATCAGCCGCAGTCATCCCAGATCAAGGCACGGCGCCCCCCAGCCCCGCAAGCACACCGCCCCCCTTAGCTGCGCCTAATGCGCTGAGTGTTTCTGGGCCAATTGCAGCAGTTTTTCCCGCAGAATCTGCCGCAGTAGCTCCTGAAATAGCAGCAGAAAAACCGCGTCAAGGCTGGGTCGAAAAGCTCAAAACGGGCTTAAAGAAAACCAGTAGCGCGCTGGCCCAGGTTTTTACCGGACAAAAAATCGACGACGAACTGTTTGAGCAACTCGAAGAGGCTTTGCTACTGTCTGACGCGGGCACGGCCGCCACAGCCCATCTCTTAGAAGTCGTGCAGGCCAAGGTCAAAGAAGAAAAGCCCGAGAGCCCCTACCAAATTCAAGGCTACCTGATCACCGCATTCTGGGATTTGCTGCGCGGCCTAGAGCGCCCGCTGGAAATTGGCGCACACCAGCCCACGGTCATGATGATTGCTGGCGTCAATGGCGCGGGTAAAACCACCACTATAGGCAAGCTGACCAAGCATTTGAGCGACGCTGGGCAAAGCGTGATTTTGGCGGCAGGCGACACTTTCCGCGCCGCTGCGCGCGAGCAATTAGAAGTTTGGGCTGACCGCAATAGCGTCGAGATCGTCAGCCAAAGTGGGGGCGACCCCGCCGCCGTCAGCTTTGATGCCGTGGCCGCTGGCAAAGCGCGCGGCAAAGATGTGGTCATGATAGACACCGCAGGCCGCCTGCCGACGCAGCTCCACCTGATGGAGGAGATCAAAAAAATCAAACGCGTGATTGCCAAAGCCGACGCCAGCGCCCCCCACGAGGTATTGCTGGTGATAGACGGCAACACCGGGCAAAACGCGCTGGCGCAGGTCAAGGCCTTTGACGAAACCTTGGGGCTGACAGGGCTGGTGATTACCAAGCTCGACGGCACCGCCAAAGGCGGCGTCGTGGCCGCCATTGCCATGTGGGCACGCCAGCGCCAACAAACCCAGCCCAGCGCCAAACCGCTGGCGGTGTATTTCATCGGCGTGGGCGAGGGGATAGAAGACCTGCAAACCTTCCGCGCCAATGAATTCGCCCAAGCGATGTTGGGCTAAGGAGCCTCTAAGAACCTCGATTTCAAAAAAACAACCCCAATAAAATCAATGGGTTGCAAGTGTCAGGCCTTGGATTTTAGGGGTTGTTAGAGGTTTCCATAAAAAGGGTGTGTACATCACCGGCTTGAGCTGTTTCAGCGGGCAGCACACGCCGTGCTGACATACTGCGCAGCCAAGTCATTTGCCGCTTGGCCAATTGGCGCGTGGCTGTGCTGATGCGTTCGGCCAGATCTGCGGCGGCAAATTCGCCATCCAGCATTTGCCAAGTTTGGCGGTAACCGACGCAGCGCATACTGGGCAAATCTAGGTGCAAATCGCCACGGCTTCGCAGTGCCTGTACTTCATCGACCAAACCGTGCGCCAGCATCAATAGGCTGCGCTGGGCGATGCGCTGGTGCAGCCAGGCTTTGTCTTGCGCTTCTAGCGAGATGATGCGCAAAGGCAGGGGCGGCAAAATTTGCGCTGCGCTGCTGTGAAAAACCGATAGCGGCTTGCCCGTGATGCGAAAAACTTCCAAGGCGCGTTGCACGCGCTGGCTGTCACCAGGTGCTAGGCGGGCAGCGCTGGCGGCATCGACCTTGGCCAGCTCGACATGTACTGCAGGCCAACCTTGTGCAGCGGCTAGCGCGTCGATTTCGGCACGCACGGCTGGGTCTGCGGGTGGCATATCGTGCAAGCCGTCCATCAGGGCTTTAAGGTACAGCATAGTGCCGCCCACCAGCAGCGGGGTGTGGCCACGGGCGCGAATGTCATGCACCAAACGGTGCGCATCACGAGCAAACTCGGCAGCGTTATAGCTTTGCGCAGCGTCGTGGGTATTAATCAGGTGATGCGGCACAGCGGCCAGTTCAGGCGTGCTGGGTTTGGCTGTGCCAATATCCATATCGCGGTAAATCAGCGCCGAATCGACGCTGATGATTTCCACGCCGCCGCGCTGCTCGGCCCAAGCCAAAGCCAGCGCCGTTTTTCCAGCCGCCGTGGGGCCGGTGATACACAAAACGGTTGGCATCAAGGCAACAAGCTAGGCGGCACAGTGCTGGCAAAGCTAGATGCGCCTTGCGTATGCTCAAAACCCGTGGGCGCTTGCGTGTTAGGGAACTCCGAGCCAGCCAATGTGCTGCTAAAGCCCATAGGTAAGGCCTTAGGCGGCAATAAGCGCCTGAAACTGGCAAAGCGATAACGCAAACCCGTGCGCGAGCTGGCCCAGGTGCTAGTGTTATGGCGCTCCCATTCCAAATCGATTTTAGGCGCACGCGTATCGCCTGAGGGTTGCAGGTCGATCTGCGTCATTTCAATCAGGTCGGCGTAGGGCAGGGCTTGTTCATAAATTTGGCCGCCACCGATAACCCACACACGCTTGTCGTGCAGGCAAAAGAACAGGGCCTCCTCTATTGAGCTGGCAGGCTCTGCGCCCGTGCTCATCCAGCCGGCTTGGTGGGTGATGACGATATTGCGCCTGCCCGGTAGGGGGCGAAACTGCGGCGGAATCGAATCCCAAGTTTTGCGCCCCATGATGACGGGGCAGCCCATGGTTTGGTTTTTAAAGTGCGCCAAATCCTCGGGTAAATGCCAGGGCATCTGCCCCCGCATGCCGATGATGCCATTGCGACCTTGCGCCCAAATCAGGCCTACTGCTGGTGTGCTCATACTCACGGCTCTCTTTGGCAGGCTTAAATAGCCACGGGCGCCTTGATGGCGGGGTGGTGCTGGTAGCCCTGTACTTCAAAATCTTCAAATTCGTAGCTAAACACATCGGCAGGTTTGCGTGTGATGTGCAGCTGCGGGTAGGCGTGGGGCGTGCGCTCAAGCTGCTCTTGCACTTGCGCTTGGTGGTTATCGTAAATGTGGCAATCGCCACCCGTCCAAACAAAATCGCCCACGGCCAAATCGCATTGCTGCGCCACCATATGCGTCAGCAGGGCGTAGCTGGCAATATTAAAGGGCACGCCCAAAAACAAATCGGCACTGCGCTGGTAGAGCTGGCAGCTCAATTTGCCATCAGCCACATAAAACTGAAAGAAAGCGTGGCAGGGGGCCAGCGCCATATTGTCTAATTCGCCCACATTCCAGGCCGAGACGATGATGCGGCGCGAATCGGGGTTGCTTTTGAGCGTCTGGATAACCTCTTGGATTTGGTCGATGTGGCGCCCATCGGCTGTCGGCCAACTGCGCCACTGCACACCGTAAATCGGCCCCAAATCGCCGTCTTCTTTGGCCCATTCGTCCCAAATGCTCACACCACGGGCGCGCAGCCAGTTGTTATCGCTGCTGCCTTGCAAAAACCACAGCAGCTCGTGAATGATGGATTTTAGGTGGACTTTCTTGGTCGTCACCAGCGGAAAGCCTTGGGCCAAATCAAAGCGCATTTGGTAGCCAAACACGCTGCGCGTGCCCGTGCCCGTGCGATCGGCCTTGGGCGTGCCGTGTTCTTGCACATGGCGCAGCAGGGTTTCGTATTGGTTAGAGGGCATGGCGGGGTCTGAATCATCAATCGGCTGGTCGTCTATTCTAAGTGCCTGATAATCTCGCATTAGCTTGCTGATCTACGAACAAACCATGAGCGACATCCACAAATTTTTATTCGACGGCCTGCCCCTCAAAGGCGCCATCGTGCGCCTGACGGACAGCTGGCAAGAAGTGCTGCGCCGCCGCGCCGCCAATACGCAAACAGGGCCTTGGCCGCAACCCGTGGCCGAGCTGCTGGGGCAAATGCTGGCTGCGGGCTGTCTGATGCAGGCTGGCATCAAATTCAACGGTGCGCTGGTGCTGCAAATGCAAAGCGCAGGCCCCGTGCAGTTGGCCGTGGCCGAAGTGCAAAACGACCTGGCTGTGCGCGCCACCGCCACGGTGCAAGCGGGTGCCGCTTTGCCTGCCTCCGCCGATTTGGCGGATTTGCTGCAAGGCGGCCAATGCGCCGTCACCCTGGATCCGCGTGATCGCCGGCCTGGACAACAAGCCTACCAAGGCGTGGTCGCGTTAAAAAATGCCCAGGGCGAAGATCTGCACACACTCGCGCAGGCCTTGGCGGGCTATATGCTGCACTCTGAGCAGCTTGACACCTATTTTGTCTTGGCCGCCAATGAAGAAGTCGCCGCCGGCATCATGCTGCAACGCCTGCCCATCAAAGGCGAAGGCAATTTAGAGGCCAGCAGCGCCCTGAGCGAAGCCGATATGCAAGAGGCCTGCGCCCGCATCGCCAGCCATACCCTGAGCTTGAAAAGCGCAGAGCTGCTCAGTTTGGATGTGGACACCATCTTGCACCGCCTGTACTGGGAAGAGCAACTGCTGCGCTTTGCCCCGCAAGCCGATGATGCCCGTCCGCACTTTGCCTGCACCTGCTCGCGCACGCGCGTGGCCGGCATGCTGCAAAACCTGGGCGCTGGCGAGGCGCAAGGAATACTGGCCGAGCAAGGCCGCATCGAAATCGGTTGCGATTTTTGCGGTGCGCAATACCACTTTGACGCAGTCGATGTGGGCGCGCTGTTTCAGGCCACCAGCCAAGACTGGCCCAATACACGGCAATAAATCAAGCAGCAAGCCCTTGGCCTTATGCCCGTGCAGGGCGGAAATCCATGTATTTGCCCCAAAAGTAACTCCTAAAACATGAGCTGCTCAGGCAGGTTTTACGGCCTAAAACAGCAAAAATACCCTTAAAAATGAGTACACAACCCAAAATCCTCTTTGGCTTTCACGCCGTAGGCGTGCGCGTCAAAATCGCGCCGCAATCGGTGCAAGAAATCTTGATCGACGCCACCCGCCGCGACGCCCGCATGAAGCAATTTGTGCAACGCGCCAAAGAAGCCGGCATCCGCCTGATAGATGCCGACGGCCTGCGCCTGTCTAAACTGTGCGGCAACCACAACCACCAAGGCGTGGTCGCGCGCGTGGCCGAGATGCCGCAAGTGCGCAGCCTGGATGATTTGCTCGACCAAATCAACGAGCCACCCCTGCTGCTGGTGCTAGACGGCGTCACCGACCCGCACAATCTGGGCGCGGTGCTGCGCGTGGCTGATGGCGCGGGCGCACACGCCGTCATCGCCCCCAAAGACCACGCCGTGGGCATCAACGCCACCGTCGCCAAAGTCGCCAGCGGCGCGGCCGAAACCGTGCCCTACTTCATGGTCACCAATCTGGCGCGCACTTTGAATGAGCTGAAAGAACGCAGCATCTGGATTTACGGCACCAGCGACGACGCGCCGCAAACCCTGTACCAAGCCGACCTCAAAACCGCCGCCGCGATTGTTATGGGCGCAGAAGGCGACGGCATGCGCCAACTGACGCGCAAAACCTGTGATGCGCTGATCAGCATCCCTATGCGCGGCGGGGTCGAAAGTTTGAATGTCTCGGTCGCCAGCGGCGTGTGTTTGTATGAAGCCCTGCGCCAGCGCGGCGGCTAATGCTTGAATCCAGCCATGCTGCAGCCAAACCATACCGAAACCAAGGCCAGCGCCCAAGCCCCTGCAGCCATCCGCGTCAGAGCAGCGCAGCAGGCAGATTTGGCGGCGGTGGCCGAGCTATTTGATGCCTATCGCCAGTTTTACCAACAGGCGCCTGATTTGGCCTTGGCGCAGCGCTTTATCCAAGACCGCTGGGCGCAGCAAGAGTCGCTCATTTTGGTGGCCGATAGCCCGGCAGCAGGCCTGCTGGGTTTTTGCCAGCTCTACCCCAGCTTTTGTTCGGTCGAGGCGCAGCCCATTTATGTGCTGTATGACCTGTTTGTCGCCGCCTCTGCCCGCCAAGCGGGTGTCGGCCGCAGCTTGCTGCTGGCTGCCGAGGCTCAAGCCCGCACCGCAGGCAAAGCCCGCATGGACTTAACAACGGCACGCAGCAACCTAGCCGCTCAGTCCGTGTACGAATCGCTGGGCTGGGTGCGTGATGAGGTATTTTTAAGCTACAACCGCCGCATAGCGTGAGGCGTGAGGCGTGAGGCGTGAGGCGTGAGGCGTGAGGCGTGAGGCGTGAGGCGCAAACACTCACCCTCTCGGGCTTCGTCATGGCGGGCTTGACCCGCCATCTCAGGCTTTCTGCCGCATCAAAAATGAGAGCTGCTCAGGCAGGTTTTGCGGCTTAAAACCCATATTTGACCATTAAAAATACCTGGATTCCCGTTTACACGGGAATGACGAAGCCCAATGGCCTTTGCCCCACTACTTCGTCATTCCCGCGAAGGGCCTGTCCCTGCGTAGGCAGGGGCGGGAATCCATGGAATTGTTGGCGCGGTGTGTGGCGCGTGCCTATCAAAGAGTTGGCTTTTGGTCGTTTGTCCAGCGTCAGCAAGGCCAAAGCGCAGGAATACCCCGCATATCGGTGCTGCCAGCTGCGTAAAATCTGCTGTTTTTAAAATTGCGCAAAAGGAATGACCATGTGGGACAGCATTGTTAATGAATTAGCCTCGCGTTTTGCTTTGGGCGAGCAAGCTGCGCCCCTGCTGCGCCAGACTTTGGCCTATGCCAGCCGTGCCGACCATGGCGGCGTGGAAGGCTTTATCAGCAAATTTGATGCCGCCGGTTTGGGGAGCATTGCGCGCTCGTGGCTGGGCGGTGTGGACAAAGTGCTGAGCATCAGCCCGGCGCAGCTGGAGACCGTGCTGGGGCATAAGGGCGGTTTGATCAGCCAATTGAGCAGCAGTACCGGGTTGGCGCGCCAGCTCGTCACGCCCGCTTTGGCCTATGCGCTGCCCGCTTTGCTGGGCGCTTTAACGCCTGATGGAAAAATTCCCACCGTTTTGCCTGCAGCAGCAACGGCATTTTTGGCAGGCACGGGCGCAGGGGTTTTGGGTGCCATTGCCGCGCCTGCTACAGCGGCCGCACCATTGGGTGTGGGCGAGCAGATGGCGCGTTGGATTCCGTGGTTGGTGTTGGTGTTGCTGGCTTTGGGGGTGTTGGGTTGGTGCAGCCACAAACCGCAACCCGCGCCTACCGATAGCGTAAGCTTTAA
>JAMIFN010000054.1:0-41533 GCA_035906235.1 Allobrachymonas sp.
GGGGTCTGAAAGATCCAAGATGTTCTAACAGAACTTGCAGAGAGCACATGACTTATAGTTTGGGTTCTTCTCCATGAACCGCTTGAACTTCAAATCGCAGAGCTTGTTGAACTACTACTCGGGAAGCAATGTCTTGAAATCGTTGACGTTTATGGGTACCCTTTTCTCAAGACATTTTTCGCTGGGACAGCAGAGAATCAATTCAGGAGATGTGGAGAAGTTTCTTGCATACTCAGCTACGCAGTGCCAGCAAAAGACACAGCTGCAGTTGATGAACTTATAGGGGCTTCTCAGGACATCTGCGCAGATTTGACACTCCCCCTTTTCACAGTTGGACAGCACCAGCAAAGAATTTTTCACTTTTTCGAAGACATTTAAAGTAGCAGTTACTTCTACTTCTCTTGTCTGGAACAGAATGCGATAGGCAAGATTGCTGCCTGTCTTGGGATCCTGCTGGGCAGCTTCCAGGATGTTGATAACTGTATTGAGATTTTTCCCTCGATAGGAAATCTTTTCGCTGTAGCATTTGAACAGTTGTATCCCTCTTTTGATCTTTTCCTGAATGCCTTTGATTTCAGCACTGTTTACCGAGCTGCGCGAATGGGTGTTTGCCAAAGCCACCCAGGGCACTACGCGCACGGTGGCGCTGCAGACTTTTCGGCATTTGCATGCGCTGAGTTTGCGCTTTCACCTCTCGCGCCAAATGGGGGGCGTGACGCGCGATATCGAACGCGGCGTGCGCGGCATTGAATCGCTGATTTCCTACAGCCTGTATTCCATCTTCCCCACCATCGTTGAGGTGGCCTTGGTGCTGGCGATTTTGGGCAGCCGTTTTGACCTGGCTTTTGTCTGGATCACGCTGGCGGCGCTGGCAGCCTATATGGCTTTCACCATCAGCGTGACCGAATGGCGCACCCAATTTCGCCAGCAGGCCAATTTGCTCGACAGCCAGGCGCACACCGTGGCGGTAGATGCGCTGATTAACCACGAGACGGTGAAATACTTCAACAACGAAGAACGCGAAGCGCAGCGCTACGACACGGCGCTTTTGGGTGTACACCAGGCCAAGCTGAAAAGCCAAAGCTCGCTCTCGCTGCTCAATTGCGGGCAGCAACTCATCATTGCCTGTGCGCTGGTGGCCATGCTGTATTTGGCGACGCAAGGCGTGGCGCAGGGGCGCATGAGTTTGGGCGATTTGGTCATGGTCAACGCCTTCATGATTCAGCTCTATATCCCGCTGAATTTTTTGGGCGTGATCTACCGCGAGCTAAAACAAAACACCACCGATTTAGAGCGCATGTTCAATCTGCTGGACGAAAACGCCGAGGTGCAAGATCGCCCCAATGCAATCGAACTGCTGCCCAGCAGCAGCCCAGAGCTGCGTTTTGAAAGCGTGGACTTTGCCTACGAGACCGATCGCCCTATCTTGCAACGCGTGAGCCTGCATATTCCTGCCGGCAAAACCGTGGCCGTGGTGGGCGCATCGGGTTCAGGTAAATCCACCTTGGCGCGTTTGCTCTACCGTTTTTACGATGTACAAGCGGGCAGCGTGCAAGTGGCGGGGCGTGATGTGCGCGATTACAGCCAAGCCAGCCTGCGCCGCGCCATCGGCATCGTGCCGCAAGACACCGTGCTGTTTAACGACAGCATAGGCTACAACATCGCCTATGGCCGCGTAGGCGCTACGCAAGCCGAGGTGGAGGCGGCTGCGCGCGCGGCGCAAATCCACGATTTCATCGCCAAACTGCCCAAGGGCTATGACACGCCTGTGGGCGAGCGCGGCCTCAAACTCTCGGGCGGCGAAAAGCAACGCGTGGCCATAGCCCGCACCCTGCTGAAAAACCCTGCGATTTTGGTCTTGGACGAGGCCACCAGCGCCCTGGATTCAGCCAATGAACGCGCGATTCAGGCGCAGTTAGAAGGCATCAGCGCCAGCAAAACCACGCTCATCATTGCGCACCGCCTATCGACCATCGTGCACGCGCATGAAATTGTGGTCATGGACGCAGGCCGCATCGTTGAACGCGGCACGCATGAAGCGCTGCTGGCCTTGGGTGGCAAATACGCCAGCATGTGGGCGCTGCAGCAAAAAACGGCTTAAAAACCACTGAAGACACTATTAAAAATATAGCTGTTCAGGCAGGTTTTCTGGCCTGAACATCAAAAAACACCAAGAGACGGCCAAAAACATCCGAGGAAAGGCCGGGACAGTTCCTGATGACTTGCTGCTGGTGTTTAGCTTGCTGGTGTATGGCGCAAACGCTGTGCCGGAAAAATCACCGCAAATTCCGAGCCTTTGCCCAATTGGCTACTGATCTGCAACTCGGCACCATGGCGCTGCAAGGCGTGTTTGACGATGGCTAGGCCCAAGCCTGTGCCCCCCGTCTCGCGCGAGCGGCTGCGGTCGGCGCGGTAAAAACGCTCAGTCAGGCGCGATAAATGCTCAGACGCAATGCCCGCGCCGGTATCGCGCACCGCAAAACGCGCATGACCGTCAGCGGCCTGCTGCCAAGTCACGCTGATGCTGCCGCCCGCCGGCGTGTAGCGCACGGCATTGCTGACCAAATTCGACAGGGCGCTTTGCAATTCGCTGACATGGCCGGCAAGCTCGCCCGCCTGCGCCAAATCCGCCGCCGCCGGAAAGTGCAGCTGCAGGGGGGCAGCGCCCGCAGGCAGAATGTGCGCTGCCAGCGCTCTGGCCTCTTGTTCGCATTGCGCCAATAACAGACGCACACTGGTCCATTCGTCAAAATTCGGTGGCGGGCTGCCTTCTAAGCGCGAGAGCGTGAGCAAGTCGTGCACCAGGTTTTGCATACGCGTGCCTTGCTGCGCCATCAGGGCTAAATAGCGCTCGCGTTCGGCCGCGTCTAAATCTAAGGTCTGCAAAGTTTCCACAAAACCGACCAAGACCGTGAGCGGGGTGCGGATTTCGTGCGAGACATTGGCGACAAAATCGCGCCGCATAGCCTCGGCCTGCTGCAAAGCGGTGATGTCGCGCGAGAGCAAGAGCTTGCGGCCATCACCATAGGCAAACAGCTGCGCAGAAATGGTGCTGGGGTGCTCGGGCTTGCTGTTTCGCCCAGGCAAAAGCACTTCGTGGCTGTAGTCTTGTCCAGCCCAATAGGCCGCAAATTCGGGTGCCCGCAGCAAATTGCCTATGGATTGCTGGGTATCGCGCGCGCCGTCAAAACCAAAATGGTTTTGCGCCATATGGTTGCACCACTCGATGGCACCGTGCTCGTCTAGCAGCGTCACCCCATTGGGCGAGGCCTGCAACGCATCTAAGATTTCTTGCAAGCGCTGGGCACTGGTTTGCGCTTGGGCTTGCTGTTGGCGCAGTTGGCGACGCATACGCGCGGCGGCCTCGCCCCAGTTGCCACCCAATTGAGGCTCGGCGGCGATGGCGTCTTGCCGCAACCAGCGCAACACGCGCGCTGCCGCCCAACTATCCCAGAGCCATTGCGCCCAGGCCAAAAGCGCCACCCCGGCAACTGCGGCCCAAGCACCCCAGAGCCACCAGGCCAGTGCCGCTATGCTGGCCTGAGCCAGGGCGTAGAGAAAAAATTGCAGTCCCATAAATGGCAGTGGCTCTCAGGCTGGTGATGCGTTGGCAAGTCGTTAAACGGGCTACGCTTGGGCTGCAGCTTGGGCTGCATGGTGTGCAGGCTTAGCAGGACTTGATATGGGCTTCTTGTGGACTTAGTGTGTGGCCGGGCGACTGATGCGGTAGCCGCTGCCGCGCACGGTTTCAACCAAGCTGCCAGCATCGCCTAGGGCCGCACGCAGGCGCTTGATATGCACATCCACGGTGCGCTCTTCAATATACACATGATCGCCCCAGATTTTGTCCAGCAACTGGGCGCGGCTGTGTACGCGCTCGGCATGCTTCATGAGGTAGTGCAGCAGACGAAATTCGGTGGGGCCGAGTTTAATCTCTTGCCCCGCGTAGCTGACGCGGTGCGCGCCCGCGTCTAGCAGCAGCTCGCCTATGGCCACGCTGTCGCCCACTTGCTCGGGGGCGCGGCGGCGCAGCACAGCGCGGATACGCGCCAGCAGCTCTTGCGGCGAAAAGGGCTTGGTGATGTAGTCGTCCGCCCCTGCATCCAGACCCTGCACTTTGTCGGGCTCGTCACCACGGGCAGTCAGCATCAAAATCGGCACGGCTTTGCTACGCGCATCGCTGCGCCATTTTTTCGCCAGCAGCACGCCGCTGGTGCCAGGCAGCATCCAGTCCAGCAAAATCACATCAGGCAGCACGGCATCCATTTCCGCTTGCGCGGCCTCGCCGTCAGCTGCCCAAACGGGTTGAAAACCGTTGTGCCGCAGGTTCACGGCAATCAATTCGGCAATCGCGGCTTCATCCTCGACCACCAAAACACGGGGTTTACGCATACGCAGTTGTCCTTGTCCTTGAGCGCAATTACTGAATCACGGATTCAATTTCAGCCAAGGTCGTGTGGCGCACATCTTTGCCTTCGACCAAATAGATGATGAGCTCGGCCACATTTTTTGAATGGTCGCCTATGCGCTCAATGGCTTTAGCCAAGAAGAGCAAATCCAAACTCGGCGAGATGGTGCGTGGATCTTCCATCATATAAGTGATGAGTTTGCGCACAAAGCCGTCAAACTCGGCGTCGATGAGGTCGTCCTCTTTCAAAATCGCCACGGCCACTTTGGTATCTAGGCGTGCAAAGGCATCGAGCGCTTTGCGCAGCAAGCCTGAAGCCAGATCGGCGGCCATACGCAAATCGCTAGATGGCAGCGAGCGCGCCGCACCACTGCTGATGATGGAGCGCACCATGCGCGCCATGCGCGTAGCCTCGTCGCCCATGCGCTCTAAATTGGCCGTCGCTTTAGAAAAAGCCATCAAGAGGCGCAGATCGCGCGCCGTGGGCTGGCGCCTGGCGATGATGGTGGTCAGCTCGTGGTCAATTTCCACTTCCATGCTATTGACACGGCGCTCTAGGCCATAGACCTGCTCCACCGCCTCATCGCTGAAATGCGACAGCGCGTAAATGGCCTGGCGGATTTGCTCCTCGACCAAGCCGCCCAGCTCCATCACGCGGGCTGAGACTTGGTGCAATTCGCTATCAAACTGCGAAGAAAGGTGTTTATCGGGCATGGTTTTCCTCCTGAAATTTAGCCGAAGCGGCCTGTGATGTAATCTTCTGTCTCTTTGCGTTCGGGCTTGAAGAAGAGTTTTTCAGTCGAACCAAACTCGATCAAATTACCCAGGTACATATACGCGGTGTAGTCGCTGCAACGCGCCGCCTGCTGCATGTTGTGGGTGACGATGACCACGGTGTAATCGTTTTTCAGCTCGGCAATCAGCTCTTCGATTTTGGCGGTGGAAATCGGGTCTAGCGCTGAGCAGGGCTCGTCCAGCAGCAGCACTTCGGGTTTGATGGCAATGCCGCGCGCAATGCACAGGCGCTGCTGCTGCCCACCAGAGAGGCTGGCGCCGCTTTGCTGCAGTTTGTCTTTCACCTCGTTCCACAACGCGGCTTTGCGCAGTGCCCATTCGACGCGCTCTTCCATATCGCTGGCTTTGAGGTCTTCAAACAGCTTCACGCCAAAGGCAATGTTGTCGTAGATGGACATGGGAAAAGGCGTGGGTTTTTGAAACACCATACCCACCTTGGCACGAATCAAGGCCACATCTTCGCGGCTGGTCAGCAGGTTTTGGCCATCGAGCAAAATTTGCCCTTGGGCGCGTTGCTCAGGATAGAGCTCAAACATGCGATTAAAGGTGCGCAGCAAGGTGGATTTGCCGCAGCCCGATGGCCCGATAAACGCCGTGACCTTGTTGCTGGGGATGTCGAGGTTGATGTCTCGCAGGGCATGGAATTTGCCGTAGAAAAAATTCAAATCGCGTACGGCCAGTTTGGCCTGCTCTGCAGTGGGTGAACGCAAAGGGGAATTCATGATGAGTGCATCGTCCTTATTTTTGACGGGTGAGTACGCGCGCCAAGATATTGAGCGCCAAGACAGCTAGGGTGATGAGGAAGACCGCCGCCCAAGCCAATTGCTGCCAATTTTCATAGGGGCTCATGGCAAATTTAAAGATGGTGACAGGCAAGCTCGCCATCGGGCCGCTGGGGTCTGCAGTCCAAAACTGGTTATTCAAGGCCGTAAACAGCAGCGGGGCAGTCTCGCCTGCAATGCGCGCCACAGCCAGCAAGATGCCGGTAATCACCCCAGCGCGTGCGCCTTTGAGGGTGATGCGGCTGATCACCTTCCACTTGGGCGCACCCAGCGCATAAGCGGCTTCGCGCAGACTAGCAGGTACCAATAGCAACATATTTTCTGTGGTGCGAATCACCACGGGAATCACAATCAAGGCTAGCGCCAGCACGCCCGCATAGCCTGAAAAACTTTTGAATCTAGCCACCACCACGGTGTAAACAAACAGACCGATAACGATGCTGGGCGCAGACAACAAAATGTCATTGACAAAGCGCGTAGTGCCAGCCAAGCGGCTGCTGGGCGCGTATTCAGCTAAGTACACCCCCGCCATGATGCCTATAGGTGTGCCCACCAAAGCCGCCAAAGCCACCATCAAGGCCGAACCAAATATGGCATTGGCCAAGCCACCTGCCTCATTCGGCGGCGGCGTCATTTCGGTAAACAAAGCCAGACTCAGGCCACCTAAGCCTAAACGCAAGGTTTCCCACAAAATCCATACCAGCCAGAACACCCCAAAGGCCATGGCCAGAAGTGATAAGGCCAGCGCCAGTTGATTGAGGCGTTTGCGTTTAGCAAAACGCGCCTGACGCAAGTGCTGCGCATATTGCGCATTTTTTAAAACTTGGCTCATGTGCGTGCTCCTTCACCTTTTTGCAGGCGGTTAAGCAAAACTTTAGACAGCGCCAACACCACAAAGGTAATAAAGAACAACACCAAACCCAAATAAATCAGCGAGGCTTGGTGCAGGCCTTCACCCGCTTCAGCAAATTCATTGGCTAGCGCCGAGGTAATGCTATTGGCTGCCTCAAACACCGAGAGCGAGTTCAGCTGATTCATATTGCCAATGACAAAAGTCACCGCCATGGTTTCACCCAAAGCGCGCCCCAAGCCCAGCATGATGCCGCCGAGCACGCCTGTTTTGGTATAGGGCAGCACCACTTTCCAAATCACTTCCCAAGTGGTTGCACCCAAACCGTAAGCCGATTCTTTCAGTAGCGCGGGAGTCACCTCGAACACATCACGCATGACCGAAGCAATAAAGGGGATGATCATGATGGCCAAAATAATGCCGGCGGACAAAATCCCTATGCCCACAGGCGGGCCAGAAACCAGCGCCCCCAGATACGGTACGCCTGCGAATGCCCCCTGCAAAGGCTGCTGCACATAACGCGCCAAGATGGGGCCAAACACCATCAAACCCCACATGCCATACACGATGGAGGGGATGGCAGCCAAAAGCTCAATCGCCGTACCCAAAGGGCGTTTCAGCCAAGCGGGTGCTAACTCCGTTAAGAACAAAGCGATACCAAAGCTCACGGGCACAGCGATGAGAAGGGCAATCGCCGAGGTCATCAGCGTGCCGTAGATCATGACCAGGCCGCCATATTCATCCGTCACCGGGTCCCATTTGGTACTGGTGAGAAAGCCCAGGCCGTAAGCCTTGATGGCCGGCCAAGCGCCAATGAAAAGCGACACCAAAATCCCCAGCAGCAAGGCCAAGGTCAGCAGCGCCGCAGCATAGGCCGCGCTGGCAAATACACGATCGGCTAGGCCCGAGGACCAGCCTGGGCCGCGAACAGCCCCAGATTCAGAGTGCGGGTGTGGCACGCAAACTCCCTTGCTTGAACAGACGAGAAAAGCCCCACCCATAGCCAGCGCTGCAGCAGCGTTGATAAAGCCTAGGGTGTGGCCTATTTTTAAGAATCATATTGGCATATTGAGCCGTAAAACCTGCCTGAGCAGCTATCATTTTTACAGCTCAATGCCACTCTATTATTTAACGGCAATGCTTTTGCCTGAAGTGTCTTTGATGTCTTTCCAAGATTGCGCGATGATTTTCTTCACGCTCTCAGGCATAGGCACATAGTCCAAATTGGCTGCCGTGCTATCGCCGTTTTTATAGGCCCACTGGAAGAACTTCAAGCTGGTGGCCGCTTGCGCTGGCTTGTCTTGGGCTTTGTGCATCAAGATGAAAGTCGCGCCGCTGATAGGCCAAGCGGTTTTGCCGGCTTGGTTGGTCAGGATTTGGTAATAGCTTTTCGCCCAATCGGCAGATGCAGCAGCGGCTTTAAAGGCGCTGTCGTCAGGCGCGACGAAAGCACCATCGGCGTTTTGCATTTGCACAAAGGTCATTTTCTTTTGTTTGACATAGGCGTACTCAACATAACCAATCGAGTCTGGCAGACGGCCAACAAAAGCGGCTACGCCCTCATTGCCCTTGCCGCCCGCGCCTGTAGGCCAGTTCACCGCTGTGCCTTCGCCGACTTTCGTTTTCCACTCGGCGTTCACTTTGCTCAGGTAGTTGGTAAAGATGAAGCTGGTGCCAGAGCCATCGGCGCGGCGCACCACGGCGATGAGCGAATCAGGCAGATTCAAGCCCGGGTTGAGGGCTTTGATGGCCGCATCGTCCCACTGCGTGATTTTGCCCAGATAAATATCGCCCAGCACTTGGCCGCTGAGCTTCATTTGCCCAGGGGCGATGCCTTTGATATTGACCACAGGCACCACGCCACCAATCACGGTAGGAAACTGCACCAGGCCTTTTTTCGCCAAGTCTTCGTCTTTCAACGGCGCGTCAGAGGCACCAAAATCCACCGTCTTGGCATCGATTTGGCGCAAACCTGCACCCGAGCCAACCGATTGGTAATTGATTTTCACGCCCGTGGCTTTGTTGTAATCGGCCGCCCATTTAGCGTACAGCGGCGCGGGAAAGCTGGCGCCTGCACCTGTGGCCTCTTGCGCTTGCACGCTGATGGAAGCCGCTACTGCCAAGGCAGCCAAAGCGAAATTGCGGAAAGATGCGGTTTGCATAAAAGTCCTTTGATAAGACAGGGTTGAGGAAGTCATGACGCAAAGTCTAAAAAGGCTTTGTGACAGTGCCGTGACAATCTTGTGGCAATGATAAAAGCCCAGCAAAGCGCCACACCCTGCGCTTTGAGCGCCCGCAGCTGTCCGTGGGAAAATAGCCCACTATGCCCGATACCCTGCCCCTGCTGACTCTGCCCCAAGCCGCTGCCGCGCTCGCCGCTGGCGGCCTAGTGGCCATGCCCACCGAAACGGTGTACGGCCTGGCTGCCGATGCGCAAAACGCGCAGGCCGTGGCGCAAATTTTCAGCACCAAAGGCAGGCCGGCTGACCACCCGTTGATCGTGCATATCGCAGCGCCCGAACACGCCAGCGTTTTTGCGCAAGACATCCCCGCCTTTGCGCAAGCGCTGATGCAGCAGTTTTGGCCTGGCCCTTTGACGCTGATTTTGCCGCGCCGCCCTGATGTGGCCGCTGCCGCTGCGGGCGGGCAAAGCAGCATCGGCCTGCGTATGCCCGCGCACCCGCAGGCGCTGGCGCTGCTGCAAACTTGTGCCGAACGCGGCGTGCTCGGCCTAGCCGCCCCCAGTGCCAACCGCTTTGGCCGCGTCAGCCCCACTTGCGCCGCGCATGTGGCCGATGAATTTGGCGCTGCCGTCCCCATACTCGATGGCGGGGATTGCGTCGTGGGCATTGAATCGACCATCGTCGATTGCAGCCGGGGCGCGCCCACCATCTTGCGCCCAGGGCAAATCAGCGCGGCGCAAATCCATGCCGCATTGGCGCCCTTGGGTTGGCAACTGCAAGACGCAGCCAGCGCGGAACAATCCACGCACCAAGCTGCACCCAAAGCCTCGGGCACGCTAGCAGCCCACTACGCCCCGCGCGCCAAAGTGCGCCTGATGGACGCGGCCACGCTGCAGACGGCGCTGGATGTGCTGGGGGCGGAGGCGAAAAATATCGCCATTTATAGCCGCGCGATTTTGCGCAGCAGCGCCCCTGCGGTGATTCGCCGCCATATGCCGCAAGACGCAGCGGCTGCCGCGCATGAACTGTTTGCCGTGCTGCGCGAGCTGGACGCACAAGGCGTGCATTTGATTTGGGTAGAAACGCCGCCTGCCGATGCCGACTGGGACGGCGTGCGCGACCGCCTGCGGCGGGCGGCTGCGGCCTGAGCTGATGATCATTCAAAAAACCAATTTTTAATGATTAAAAGGATAGCGGCTCAGGCAGGTTTTACGGAATAAAACGCCAATTTAATGTTTAAAAATCAAAGCACAAAGGGCAAGATAGCTTTGCGATTTTTGGGGTGGTCGGCAAATTCTGTTTGATACCAGCGGTGTTTGCGCAAAGCGCGGGGGGCTAAATTGGAAAAAGTAAATACGGCAAATGACAGTCCCGCCAGTGACCAGCTAGCCAAAGCAAAGCCCAGCCAAGTCAGAATTTCACCCAGATAATTGGGCTGATCCACCCAGCGAAAAGCCCCGCCTTGGGGCAACTTCATTTGCCCAGGCTGGCAACTGGCAGCCAAGCGGCGCAGCAAAGCATCGCTATGTTTGTTTAGGCCATAGCCAGCGGCAAACAGCGCCAAACCTGCGTGCAAGCGCCAATCTTGTAGCCACGCAGTATTTAAATGCGGCGCTAAATGGCCGATGAAAGTGCCCTGCAAATAGCCATTGATGCTGTTGTAGCCCGCGCCCAGCAGCACAATCAGCCAAGGCATAGGTGGACTGCCCACAGGCAGGGTAAAGGGATAGATCAAGCTGCGATGCCCATAATGCAGCAGCCACAACCCCAGCAGCAGCAAAGCCGCTGCCTGCCCGCTATTGCGCCCACCCCAGTAGAAAAACACAAAACTCAGCAGCGCAGGTAGCTCCATCAAGACCCAGCCCCAGCGGTTGCTGATAACTGCCCCCCAGCCTGTGCGCAGGGCATGACCATAAGGAGCATCAATTTTTAGCAGTACAACAAAGCTGATGGCTGCGGCGATGAATACGCCCAGCAGTAGTGCATCAAACAGGGATGGGCTTGCCATCAATCGCTAAAGTACAAGCTATCGTTAGACAAAACGCTGCGGCGCGGCGCAGGGTTATCGGATTTGGCTGGGCTTGCGGCATTGCCAGTGGCGTTGCCAGTATTGCGGCGCTGCTCCATGCGCTCGCTTAAGCGAGTGCGGCGTTCTTCGCGATCTTGGCGTGCGCTGTCGGGTGCAGCATCGGACGCTTGCGTTGCAGGCGTGCCGGGTGCTGCCGCAGATGGTGGGGCGACGATTTGGGGGCTTAACTGAACCGGCATGGCAGGCGGTTCAACTGCCGCTTGGGCTGGTGGTGGGCTGTAGGGGCTGCTGCCGTTATTGACCTTGCTTTTTTCGCCCAGTGTCAGGGTCAGCAGCTTAGGGCTATCGGGCTGGCTGATATTGACCAGGGTCACGCTTTGGCGGCTGAGCGCTTGCACCACCACGCTAGGCTCAACGGTGGCGCCCACTTGCAACAGTTGCGCCGGTTTGCCATCGACGCTGATCATGACCAGCCCGTCTTTCTCGCTGCCCTGCGCCATGATGCCGCTGAGCGCAAATCGGCTGGGGTTCCAATCCACCGTGGGTGCACTGTCGGCCTGCAATGCCGCGGCCGCGCCATCGCCCACTGCGCCAAGGCCATGCGCCACGGCTAAGCTGTCGGGTTGCAGGGGGCGGCTGCTTTGTCCAGCGACATCAGCCTGCCCTAGGGCGGGGTTGGGCGCGGCCTGGGCGCTGATTTGCAAGCCCCAATAGGCGGCGCTGCCACCGGCTAAAAGCCAAACAGCAAAGGTAGTAAGACGGAGTGACCAAATATTGCGCATCCGCGCATTATGCGGCGCTTTAAGCGTTTATCATCAAGCAATTGCGGTGAATTTCCCTGTGAATACACCCGAACGCGCAGCTGGTGCATGGTTTGCCCACACCCCTGTTCGCCCACCCCTTTTTAGCGGAGCCTGATGCTATGCCTAGCTTGAAACACAGCCGCCAGCGCCTACAGCGCGGTTTTACCCTGATCGAATTGATGGTGGTGCTGGTCATCATCGGCATTTTGGTGGTGTTTGTCGTGCCCTCGCTGATGGATAGACCTGACCACGCCCGCGTGGATAAGGCCAAGGCCGAAATGCCGCAAATCCTGAGCGCGCTGAAGATGTACAAACTCGACAATGGCCGCTACCCGACGCAAGAGCAAGGTTTGGCGGCGCTGCGCACCAAGCCCGCAACCAACCCCGTGCCGGCTAATTGGCGGGGTTATTTGGAACGCGATGCCGTGGACCCTTGGGGCAATCCTTACCAATACCTGATTCCTGGCAGCCACGGCACCGAGATCGACATCATCTCCATGGGGCGCGATGGCCAGCCCGGGGGCGAAGGCTTGGATGCCGATATTGGCAGCTGGCAGCAGTAACTTACTGCTATATAAAACATAGCTATTCGGGCAGGTATTTCGGCCTAAAACACCGAAATCATGCCTAAAACCTTGCGAACGACGCTTCCCACTCTCTGCATCTCCATGGCTAACCCTTTTGATTTTTTTGGCGGCGTGCAAAAACTCCTCTCTAGCCTGCAGCCGCCCGCCTGGCTGGTGCAAGAGGGGCAAAACCGCATCATCCTCAGCCTCAACCATGTGCTCAAACAAGAGCCGCTGGCGATGGAGCGCCTGGCCCAACAAGCGGGCAAAAGCGCCCTGATTAGCCTAGCGCCCTGGAGCTTGCATGTGCAGGCCACGCCTGCGGGTTTATTGGATTTGGTGCCCGACGCGCGCGAGCCGCAATTGCGCGCCACCGTCACCGACAACATGGCGCAGCTGGCCGCCAAAGCCGCCAGCGGCGACAAGCCCAGCATCCACATTGAAGGCGATGTGGCGCTGGCCGCCGACATCAATTGGCTGATTGACCATGTGCGCTGGGACTGGGAAGAAGACCTCAGCCGCATCATGGGCGACGGCGCGGCGCACACCCTAGGCCAAGGCCTGCGCGCTGTCGCGGGCGGCCTGCGCCAATTTGCCAGCAAATTCCAGAGCCCCAGCTGATATGCAAATCTTTCGCGCCCTGCACATTGCGCGCGTGATGTTGCGCTATGGCCTTGATGAGGTCGTGCTCAGCAGTTTTGAGCGCCCCGATCTGCTGCGCCGCACCCGCTTTTTGCGCTGGGGGCGCAAGCTGACTGCGCCCCGTGGCCAGCGCCTGCGCATGGCGCTAGAAGCTTTAGGCCCCATCTTTGTGAAATTTGGCCAAGTGCTATCGACCCGCGCCGATTTGCTGCCGCCCGATATCGCCGCTGAACTGGCCTTGTTGCAAGACCGCGTGCCGCCCTTTGACAGCGCCATCGCCGTGGCCACCATCGAACGCAGCTTTGGCAAACCCTTGGCCGATGTTTTTCTCAGCTTTGATTTGCAGCCCATAGCCAGCGCATCGATTGCCCAAGTGCATTTTGCTGAAATCGCGGACAAAACCACGGGCGCTGCCGTGCCCGTAGCCGTCAAAGTGCTGCGCCCGGGCATGGACAAAGTTATCGGCCACGACATCGCCCTGATGCGCCAAATGGCCACTTGGCTGCAAGCCCTGAGCGAGGACGGCAAGCGTTTAAAACCCTTGGCCGTGGTGGACGAATTCGACAAATACCTGCACGACGAACTCGATTTGATGCGCGAAGCGGCCAACGCCACGCAGCTGGCGCGCAATATGGCGGGCATGGCGCAGGTGCAGTTGCCCGCGATGCATTGGGACTGGTGCCGCACCGAGGTCATGACCATGCAGCGCATGGGGCAAGACGCCCTGCCGATTAGCCAGATTGACGCCCTCAAAGCCGCAGGCGTGAATATGCCGCAACTGGCACGCGACGGCGTCACCATCTTTTTCACCCAGGTGTTTAAAGACGGCTTTTTCCACGCCGATATGCACCCGGGCAATTTGCTCGTCAGCACCGCACCCGCCAGCTTGGGGCGTTTTATTTTGCTCGACTTTGGCATTGTTGGCAGTTTGACCGATTACGACAAACGCTATTTGGCGCAAAACTTTGCCGCTTTTTTTGAGCGCAACTACCGCCGCGTAGCCGAGCTGCACATCGAAAGCGGCTGGGTCGCCCCGGGCGTGAATGTGGCCGATTTAGAAGGCGCCATCCGCAGCGTGTGCGAGCCGTATTTTGACAAGCCCCTGCGCGAAATCTCGCTCGGCATGGTACTGATGCGCTTGTTCCAAGTCTCGCGCCGTTTTCAGGTTGAAATCCAGCCCCAGCTGGTCTTGCTGCAAAAAACCCTGCTCAATGTGGAAGGCCTGGCACGCCAGCTCGACCCCGAGATGGATTTGTGGCAAACCGCCCAACCCTTTTTGCGCAGCTGGCTGAATGAGCAAATGGGCCCCAAACGCCTGCTGCGCGAGCTGAAAAGCGAAGCGCCGCAGTGGGCCGCGCTGCTGCCCGCCATGCCGCGCCTCGTGCACGACTATCTGGCGCAGCACAGCCAAGCTGGTGCGCAAAAAGCCAGCGAAGCGGCATTGCTCGCGCTGATTGCCGAGCAGCGCGAAACCAATCGCCAGCTGCAACGCATCATCTACGCGGGCGTGGGCTTTGTCATCGGTGCGCTCGTGGTATTGGTGGTGCTGCGCCTACGGCAAATGGGCTGGCAGATTTAAAAGTACAGCACACCAGGGACATCAAGATGACCCAGGGGAAAAAAGATTTCAAAAACCCTTGGCACTCATCCAGCGCAGCAGGTCTAACCACATTTGCCGCGTTTCGGCGGCGCTGGGTGGGCGGCTGGCGTGGGGCAGTTCGATGGTGACGACGGGGATGCCTCTATGCACACCGGCGTAATTGCCTAGGCTGCCGGGATAGATACCGATTTGGTCGAGGTATAGCCTACCCAATTTTTCGGGTGGGATCGTGGGGCCGTCAAAATCGAGCACGCCATAGGGGGCGTGGATGCTGACGATGAGCTGGGGCGCAAAGCTGGCCATTTGCTCAAACACCAGCTTGGATTCGGGTTCCGACAGCGGTTTCTCCCCAGGCCAGCGGCGTGGATCTTTTTTGGTGCGTTTGCCCCAGTAAGTAGCGGCTTCATTTTGCCAATTTGGGGTAGGAAAATTGCGGTTGAGATCCACACCATGGGCATTGGTGCGGCTGGGTTTTTTTGCCAGCAGGCCATCAGGGTTGAGTGCAGGCAAAAATCGCCAGTGGCTTTGCGCCGGGATCTGCCCCGCCAGTTCCATCCATTGCAAGGCCAGGCTGACGGAGGACAATTCATCGCCGTGGATGCCACCAATAACCAAAACCCTGGTAGGTTTGCTTATCTTGCTAGGGGGCAAAACATCACCTTGCAACAGGGGGCGACCTTGTACTGATTGCGCTCCGCTGAGTTGTAATTGCGCTTGCGCGCACAGCTCGCGGCTGACGCCGGGCAGACTGCGCAAGAGCGTAAAACAGGCATCAGCCTGCACCTTGGGTTGGAGATGGATGCTGATGGCAGATGTGGCGGTGCGTGGCGCTACTGGCACAGGTAAGGGCACAGGCGCAGCAAACACGCGGACAAAGCCAAACGACCCGGCTAAACCCGCTGCGAGGCAGAGGTGGCGCAGCAACCCCGTCATACGCATTCCCGTCCAGCAGCGGCGCGCAGCAGCTGTGCTTTGTTGATGGCTTCCCAAGTGAACTCGGGCTCTTCGCGACCAAAGTGGCCGTAGGCCGCCGTTTTGCTGTAAATCGGGCGCAGCAGATCCAGCATCTGAATGATGCCTTTGGGGCGCAGGTCGAAATGCGCGCGCACCAGCTCGGCGATTTTGTCGTCAGCGATCACGCCCGTGCCTTCGGTGTAAACCGTGATGTTGATGGGCTCGGCCACGCCAATGGCGTAAGACAGTTGAATCTGGCACTGCTTGGCCAAGCCGGCAGCAACGATGTTTTTTGCCACATAACGCGCGGCATAGGCGGCTGAGCGATCCACTTTTGTGGGGTCTTTGCCGCTAAACGCACCGCCGCCGTGGGGGCAGGCGCCGCCATAGGTATCGACAATGATTTTGCGCCCCGTCAGGCCGCAATCGCCTTGCGGGCCGCCGATGACGAAACGCCCAGTCGGGTTGATGAGGTAGCGCGTGTCAGTCAGCCATTCTTTGGGCAGCACGGGTTTGATGATTTCTTCGATGCAGGCTTCGATAAAGCTGGCCTTCATCTTGGTTTGGCTCTCGCTTTGGTCGGGGTCGTGCTGGGTCGAGAGCACGATGGTGTCTATGCTGTGCGGCTTGCCATCGACATAGCGCATGGTGACTTGGCTTTTGGCATCAGGGCGCAAGAAAGGCAGGCGGCCATCTTTGCGCAACTGCGCTTGGCGCTCAACGATGCGGTGTGCGTAGTAAATCGGCGCGGGCATCAGCTCGGGCGTTTCGTCGCAAGCGTAGCCAAACATCAGGCCTTGGTCGCCGGCGCCGGTGTTGAGGTGGTCGTCGCTGGCCTGATCCACGCCTTGGGCAATGTCATTGCTTTGTTTGTCATAGCACACCATGACGGCGCAGCCTTTGTAGTCGATGCCGTAATCGGTGTTGTCATAACCGATGCGCTGTATGGTGTCGCGCGCGACTTGGATGTAATCGACATGCGCATTGGCGCTGATTTCACCTGCCAGCACCACCAGCCCTGTGTTGGTCAAAGTCTCAGCTGCTACGCGTGCGCGCGGGTCTTGTTCAAGGATTGCATCCAAAATCGCGTCGGAGATTTGGTCGGCAACCTTATCGGGGTGGCCTTCTGAGACAGATTCAGAGGTGAATAAAAAATCGTTCGCCATGAGCAAAAACTCCTCGTACAAAAACAAAAAACGGCTTACCCTGCGTTGCCAGGTAAGCCGTGAGTACCAAGTGAGGTTGAGCTTTCGGGGCGAACGCTTTAGCAGTTTTGCGGGCGCCGTTATCAGCCCACACGCCCTGCAAGTAGTTCCTTAACTCGGCGTTTGGAAAAATCCAGCGGCTATTATAGGCAGGATGTTTTTTCTCTTGCGCCTCCTGTCCTTATGCCCTTTGTGGCTTTTGCACGCCCTTGGCTGGGTGGCTGGCTGGCTCGTGTGGCTGCTAGATACACGCTACCGCCAGCGTTTTGCCAAGCATGCCCAGTTGGCAGGCTATGCCGGTGCAGCGGTGCGCGACGCTGTGGGTGCAGCCGGGCAATTAGCCGCTGAATTGCCGCGTTTATGGCTGGGAAGCCCCGTGCCTGTGGAATTTTTGGGCACAGAATATATTGACGCAGCGCACGCGGCGGGCAAGGGCGTGATTTTTCTCACCCCGCATTTGGGCTGCTTTGAAATCACCCCCCAGGCCTATGCTGCACGCTATGCGGCAGAGGGGCGCAGCATCGCCGTGCTGTATCGCCCGCCGCGCCAGGCTGTGCTGGCGCCCTTGTTGGAACAAGGCCGCAGCCGTCCGGGCATGGCCGGCGCACCCGCCAGTTTGGGCGGTATCAAACAGATGATCAAAGCCCTGAAAAGCGGCCAGGCTGTGGGCTTGTTGCCCGACCAAGTGCCGCCCGATGGCATGGGTGTGTGGGCGCCATTTTTTGGGCGCGATGCCTACACCATGACGCTAGCGGCCAAGCTGGCGGCGCAAACGGGGGCGACGCTGTTATTGGCTGTGGGCGAGCGCCTGCCGCGCGGGCGTGGCTACCGCGTGTGGGTCGAGCCTGCGCCTGCGGATTTGCCTGCCGAGCCGCAAGCTGCCGCCGCTTGCATCAATCAATGGATGCAGGCCTTGATACGGCGCTACCCGCAGCAGTATCTATGGGGTTATGCGCGTTATAAAGCCCCTAAAAAGGGGCTGTGAGCAGCAGGCCTAGACGGTTGCGTTAAGCCAAGGTTTTTCGGCCAGGCGCTTGGCTTCGTAGGCTTTGATTGCATCGGCGTGGCGCAGGGTCAGGCCAATATCGTCGAGGCCGCCTAGCAGGCAGTATTTGCGGAAGGCTTGCACTTCAAAATCGATGCTGCTGCCGTCTGGGCGGATGATTTTTTGTGCTTCTAAGTCGATGGTGAGCTGATAGCCCTCTTGCGCGAATACGGCCTGAAACAGGCCCTCGACCACATCAGCGGGTAACACGATGGGTAGCAAGGCATTTTTAAAGCAGTTGTTGAAAAAGATGTCGGCAAAACTGGGCGCAATCAGGGCGCGGAAACCGTATTGCGCAATCGCCCAAGGCGCGTGTTCGCGGCTAGAGCCGCAGCCAAAGTTATCGCGCGCCAGCAAAATGGATGCCCCTTGGTAGCGCGCTTGGTTGAGCACAAAGTCGGGGTTGGGTTGGCGGCTGGCGGGGTCCATGCCAGGCTGGCCCACATCCAGATAGCGCCATTCGTCAAACAAATTAGGGCCGAAACCCGTGCGTTTGATGGATTTTAAAAACTGCTTGGGGATGATGGCATCGGTGTCAACATTGTCCCTGTCCATAGGGGCGACGAGGCCAGTGTGGGTGGTGAAGGCTTGCATAGGGCTTCCAGAAATACGCTCAAATAACTCTTATTTTGATAGCGGCTTAGGCAGGTTTTTCGGCCTAAACAATTTAAAACATACTAAAACTCTAACGACGATGGATTTTAGGGCTTTAGGATAGCTGTACGCTCGGGTACCACGCCCAAGGGCATGACGCTGTTGAGAAACATGCGCACCAGCTCGGTCTGGCGGCGTGCGCCCGTTTTGCTGAAGATGGAACGCAGATGCGCGCGTGCGGTGTTGTGCCTAATGCCCAGCGCCACGGCTGATTCTTCCAGCGATAGACCGTTAGCCAGCTGCGTTGCGAGCGCGGTTTCGGCAGGCGTTAGGGCAAACAATTGCTGCGCCAGTTTGGCGGGTGGGTGTGGGTTGCCATCGGGGTCGCGCACGAATACTGCGACGGCGGGCACACCTTTGCCATCTATCCAAGCGCCTTCAGGCACGGCGCGCACCACCAGCCCCCAAGGGGCTTTTCCTGGGCCGCGTGTCACCGATAGGGCTTCGACCACGCCTGGGGTTTCCATCTCGCCACGGCCAAGCACATCGGCAACCATGCGTTGCAGTTTTTTGTTGTCTGCACTGACATTGGCCACCAGTTGCCCGCCTACCAAACGCAGACCGTCGGCGGCGTCGAGTGCCTTTTGCGCCGTCGCATTGGCCTGCAGCACATTGCCTTTGTGGTCGAGGATGATGGTGCTGACCATGAGCTGGCTCATGGCCTGGCTGTAGAGCTGGCCAATTTGTCGGCCTTGGTTGATGCCCTGGGTCAGCGCCAAGGCGCGTTGCAAATGCGGCACCAGCATTTGCGTCAGGCGTTTGTCGGCCAAATTAAAGGGTTCGTGCCCCTCGGGGCGGGTAAAGCGCAGGCCGTAAATGCCGCGTCCCTCGGTCATAAAGTCCACCGCCATCATGTGGTAGACCTGATGGGGCTTGCACCATTCGTTATAAAACTGGCTGGCGCGCCAATCGGCGTCAGACAAAAAATCGCCTATGGTGACGATTTGATTGAGCGGCAGGCCGATAAAGGGGCTGCTCATGTAAAAAGGGCTGGCGCCAGAACCTCGGCGGTTTTTGCCCGCACCCGTGACGATGGTGCCCAGGCCATCGGCCGAGCCGTGACGCACGATCAGCGAGGCGTTATTCGCCTGCACGATACCCGCGATGGTGTTTAAGCACGCCTCCCATCGCGAGGGGTCTATGGCAGCGTCGTAAATTTCTTGCAAGAGCTGGCTAAAGTATTCCAACTGATTGGCTACTGGCAAGCTGCTTAAGGGACTGGAGATTTGCGTTGCCTTAGATGCCAAAGGCGCACGCTTGGGCGGGGCGGTTTTGGCTGCGGGCTTGGCACGAGGCGACGCCTTGGTAATTTGGGAGGAGTTTTTTGAAGCTGGCATCAGGAGCAACCTATAAAAATTTATAAGTGGGAGCCAAATTGTGGCACGCTGAAACCTGGTGCAGCACGGTACGCTGCTGGCAGCAGCGGTGACACTAAGCGACCACAAAACGCAAGTGGCGGAGTTGCTGAAAACTGAAATAAACCGTTTAAAAACAATTACCTACACAAATTTCCGTGTTCCTCACGAAAGGACGATGCACATTGTAGTACACATCTGCCACGCAAAAAAAGCCGGTTTTTGGGGCAAGAAGCTGCGCAAGCCCCCTTTACTTCTGCCTTTTACAGCTGCCCGCTATGTACGATTTCAGCGGCGCGGATGAGGGCGCGCGATTTGGCCTCGGTTTCTTGCCATTCCAGCTCGGGCACCGAATCGGCCACAATGCCTGCGGCCGCCTGCACAAAGAGCTGCCCGTTTTTGACGATGCCGGTGCGGATGGCAATGGCCACATCCATATCGCCGCCATAGCTGATGTAGCCGCAAGCGCCGCCGTAGATGCCGCGTTTGCTGGGTTCTAGCTGGTCTATCAATTCCATGGCATGCACCTTGGGCGCGCCTGTCAGCGTACCTGCGGGAAAGCTGGCGCGCAGCACATCCATATTGCTCATATTGGGGTTGAGCACGCCTTCGACATTGCTGACGATGTGCATGACATGGCTATAGCGTTCGACCACAAAGGCCTCGGTCACTTGCACGCTGCCGGTGCGGGCGATGCGGCCGATATCGTTGCGCGCCAAATCAATCAGCATGACATGCTCGGCGCGCTCTTTGGGGTCAGCCAGCAGTTCGACCTCACGCGCTTGGTCTTCTTCGGGCGTGGCCGCCCGTGGGCGCGTGCCTGCTAGCGGGCGGATGGTGATTTTTTGCGCCGCCTCGCCCTGGTAGTCGCAGGCTTCTTGGCGCACCAAAATCTCGGGGCTGGTGCCCACAATCTGAAAATCGCCCATGTCGTAGTAATACATATAAGGGCTGGGGTTGAGCTGGCGCAGAGCGCGATACAGGTGTATGGGCGCGTGCGCAAAAGGCATGTGCTGGCGTTGGCCCACTTGCACTTGCATAAAGTCGCCTGCGGCTATCAGCTCTTTGGCTTGCAGGGCTGAGCGCAAGAAATCTTCTTGGGCAAATTCGCGTGTAATTTGCAGCGCCTGACCGTCAGTTTGCAGGGGTGGCACTTGCACCGCTTGCTGCAGTTGCTGCTGCAGAGCTTGCAGGCGCGCGCTGGCGGTTTCATACGCATGGGCTTGGGCGCTATTGGCCCAGACGATGAGCTGCAAGCGCCCTTTGAGGTTGTCGATGACGGCGAGCTCGTCGCACTGCAGCAGCATGATGTCGGGGTTGCCCAGCGTATCTGGCGGACAACTGTTTTCGAGTTTGCGCTCGATATAGCGCACGGTGTCATAAGCAAAATAGCCTGCCAGACCACCGCAAAAACGCGGCATACCTGCGGGTAAATAGACTTTGTGGCCTTCCATTTCTGCCGCAATCAGATCCAGCGGGTTGCCGCTTTTTTCAGCCTGCAATTGCCCGTCTTGGTAAAAGCGCGTGCGCGCTGCCGCGCCAAAACCGCTGGCCGTCAGCCACTGGCGTGCGGGTAGGCCAATAAAGCTATAGCGACCAAAGCGTTCGCCCCCCAGCACCGATTCCAATAAAAAACTGTAGGCTGGCTGCGCGCCGCAGAGCTTGAGGTAAACCGACAGCGGCGTATCCAAATCGGCGGCGGTCTCCAGAGTCAGCGGAATGCGGGTATAGCCTTGGGCGACAAGGGCGGTAAATTCGGCAGAGCTGAGCATGGCAAGCGAAGGAAAATGGTGGGTGGGAAAACGGCTTTGGAGTTTACCGCAGGGGCGTGCGCAGGCTTGCCGCCCGGTAGCAACGGTGGGGTATAAAGGAGCTTTTGTTGTCACCCAGCCGCCTAGCCCTTATGAGTTTATTGCCGCCTGCCGCCCATGCCCGTACCCAAGCGCTGATTGCGCGCGCCCGCGCCAGCGCACCGGTGCGCTGCGCCGTGGTGCACCCCTGTGATGCGGGTTCGCTGCAGGGCGCTTTAGATGCGGCGGCGGCGGGCTATATCCAGCCTGTGCTGGTGGCGAATGTGCTGAAGTTGCAGGCCGCAGCCCATGCAGCGGGGCTCGATATCAGCCAGCTGGAGCAAGTGGATGCTGAGCACAGCCATGCGGCTGCCGAAATCGCCGCACAAATGGCCGCCAGCGGCCAGGTGCAGATGCTGATGAAAGGCAGTTTGCATACCGATGAACTGCTGGGGGCGATGGTGAAAAACCCGCAACTGCGCACGGCGCGGCGCATGTCGCATGTGTTTCGCTTTGAAGTGCCGCTCTACCCCAAGCCCTTGCTGATTACGGATGCGGCCATCAATATCGAGCCAGATTTGGCCGCCAAGGCCGATATTGTGCAAAACGCCATCGACTTTGCGCGCATCTTGGGCACAGACTGCCCCAAAGTGGCACTGCTAGCGGCGGTAGAAACCGTCAACCCCAAAATGCCCGCTACGCTAGATGCTGCGGCGCTGTGCAAAATGGCCGATAGGGGGCAAATTACGGGCGCTTTGCTGGATGGGCCGCTGGCTTTTGACAACGCCATCTCGCCCGAGGCGGTGCGCATCAAAGGCATTGTTTCGCAAGTGGCGGGTGATGCCGATATTGTGCTGGCGCCCGATTTGGAAAGCGGCAATATGCTGGCCAAGCAACTGGAGTATTTGGGCGGCGCTGAGGGCGCAGGCATTTTGCTGGGCGCGCGCGTGCCCGTGGCGCTGACCAGCCGCGCCGATGGCGCCAAAGCCCGTGCCATGTCGGCGTTGCTGTGCGCGGTGGTGGCGCAGCATCAACAGGCGCAGCGTTTGCGTCCCTAAAATACCCGGGGAGCCGCAGCTGATTTTCATAGTGTTTTTGGGCTTTTAGGCCGAAAAAGCTGCCTGAGTAGCTCCTGTTTTTATACTTCTTTTCGGCCTTAGCGCCTGTGTACCATGTCTGATTCTTTGCGTGATGAAGCCCTAGGGCTGACGATACAAACCCTGCCCGGACAAGCTCGGCCTGGCAGCCAGAGTAGCCGCACCCGTTCTGGGCGTTGGATGATGTTGGTGGTGATGTTGGCCTGCTTGTCGCCGGTGCTGGCGTCCTACCTGACTTTTTATGTGCTTAAACCCACAGGCGGCAATAGCTATGGCCATCTGAATAATCCTTTAGGGCCCGCTTACGAGATGCCCGATTTGCAGGGGCAGGATGCCCAGGGTAAGCCCGTATCGCTGCGCAGCTTGAAAGGCCAGTGGCTGCTGGTTAGCGTATCTGCTGGCACTTGCCCCAAAATCTGCCAAGACCATTTGTATATGCAGCGTCAGCTGCGCGAGATGCTGGGGCCGGACAAAGATCGCCTCGACTGGGTTTGGCTGGTGGACGACAGCACCCCCATAGCCGCAGATTTGCAAGCCGTGGCGGTGCAAGCCCAGGCCTTGCGCCTGCCGCAGGCACAAATTGGCGCTTGGCTCAAGCCTGAAGCGGGGGCTGCGCTGCAAGATCATCTGTATTTGGTCGACCCCATGGGCAATTGGATGATGCGCTTTCCCGCCGATTTGGATTACAAAAAAGCCCATCGCGACATCAGCCGCTTGCTGCGCGCCGCCAAAAGCTGGGATCGCGCCGGGCGTGGCGTGGTGTACGAATAAATAGCCGTGCTGCATCCCGTATGGGCGGTGTGAACGGATCAAAAAAGGGAGTGTGCGATGCTGCTGCGTCCGTTTTGGCGTTTATGGTTGCCTGTGGGCTTGGCCTTATTGAGCATCGCGCTGGCCGTTTTCTATATGCACAGCCAGCCGTGGATGGGTTTGGCTTTGGCGAACAAGGACGGCAAGTTTTATGGCGCAGAGGGCGTGTTATTGGCCATCAATGGCCAGGCCTTGCAGGCGCAAGATTTGCTGGAAGACCCGGGCGTCATCGAAGCCGATGCCGATTTTGAGCTGTTTTTGCAGCGGCAAGCGACTTTTGCCCAAGCGCTGCGCCAATCCCATGTGCAGCTGACTTGGCAGGCGCCATCGGGACAGATTTTTAGCCGCAGCCAAGAGGTGCACAAAACGCGTCCTTTGGTTACGCTGCCGCTGGCGTTTTGGGTGCAATGCGCCGTGGCTTTGGTTTGTATGTTGATAGGCGGCTGGGTCTGGGTGCTGCTGCCGCATGACACGGCCGCGCGTTTGTTTGCGCTGTCGGGTTTTTGCGTGCTGCTTTTTGCCTTAAGCGCCGCTTGCTACAGCAGCCGGCCCATTGCGCTGCCAGCAGCAGATTTTGTTTGGCTGGCTGCGCTTAACCGCTTTGGTGCCACGGCCTATGGCTTTGCGGGCATGGCGTTTTTCTTGCGCTACCCCTTGGTTTTGTTGCGGCTGCGCTGGCTTTGGCTGCTGCTCTTAGCGCAAATCGCCTTGGATATCAGCATGTATGCGGGTTGGTTGCCGCAATTTACCTCTCAGGGCATGACGGGTTTGCAAATGCTGGCTATGCTGGCGCTGATGTTGCTGCAGGCATGGCGCTGCCGCCAGCGCCCGCTAGAGCGTGCCGCGCTGACTTGGCTGGGTTTGAGCGTCGCGCTGGGGGCTGGGGCTTTTATTTCTTTGCAAGTCTTGCCTTTGTTCTTTGACCGCGTGCCCTTGGCTTCGCAAGGCTGGTCCTTTGTGTTTTTTGTGCTGCCCTATGCGGGCATTGCGTTGGGTTTGACGCGCTACCGTTTGTTTGATGTCGGAGACTGGGCGTTCCGCCTGTTATTTTTGATGGCTGGGGCGGTGTTGCTGCTGCTCTTGGATGCGGCCTTGATTAGTCTGCTGGACTGGTCAGGCGCTGCGGCCTTGGGCACGGCTTTGCTCTTAGTGGGTTTTGTCTATTTGCCCCTGCGCGATTGGCTGCAACGCAAAATTTGGCATCGCACCGAGTTGCCGCGCAGCGAATTGTTTGCCCGCGCCATGGGGGTGGCTTTTGCCCCCGATGCGGTGCAACGCCAAGCCCGTTGGGAGAATTTGCTGGGCAAGCTGTTTCAGCCCCTGCATATGCGCGTGCTGAGTGATACGGAACGGGTGCAAAGTGCAGGACAAGCAGGGGCAAGGATTGTCGATTCTGGCTTGAGCATGGACCTACCAGCGGTGGCCGATTTGCGGCCTTTGCGCCTGAGCCAAGCACAAGACGGGCGCAGCTTGTTTGCGCCGCAGCATACTCAACTGGCCGAGCGCCTTTTGGATCTGCTCGAGCAGGCGCATCGCAGCCGGCAAGCCTATGAACGCGGGGTGCAGGCTGAGCGCTCTCGGGTGGCGCAAGATCTGCATGACGATATAGGCGCGCGTTTGCTGACCGCCATTCATCGTGTGGATGCCAATTTGCGCCCTTTATTGCAAGAGACTTTGAACGATGTGCGCAGCATAGCCCAGGGGCTGACGGAGACGGGGGCCAGCATGGATGTGCTGCTGCCCGAGCTGCGTCATGAAACGGCTAGGCGCTGCGAAGCCGCTGGCGTGGTGTTGGATTGGCCGCCCGAGCAAACCGCTGAGCTGATGGCGCATGGCCTTTGTCCTGCAGCTGGGGCGCAGCTCGATTACCGCGCCCGGCGCTTGCTGCTGTCGGTGGTGCGCGAAGGCGTGAGCAACAGCCTGAAACACGCTGGCGCCAGTCGTTTGGCGGTGCGCTATTGTTTTCTGCAGCAGCAGCAGGCGCTGCAGTTGGATGTGTTGGATGACGGGTGCGGCTTTCAGGCCGCTCGCTTGGAAGGGCAGGGTATGGGTATTCATCATTTGCGCACACGGGCGCAGCGCATAGGCGCGGAAGTGCACTGGGGCGATGCCGCCGCCGCGCTGGACTGGGCAGCAGGCAGCTTACTGCGTTTGCAGCTGCCCGTGGCGGCGATATTGGCAAGCTCAGCGGGCGCGCTGTCGCCTGATGAAGGGCGTGTGCGATGACTGCGGCCCATTGCCTCATCGTCGAGGATTTGCCGCAAACGGCTAGGTGGCTAGAGCAAGTGGTGGCCCAGGCTTTTCCCGCGCTCCAGGTACGGCATGCCGCCAGTGTGCAAGCGGCGAAAACGCTGCTCGCGGCCTACTGCCAGGCGGGTGCGCCGCCTTTGCAATTGATTTTGCTGGACTTGGGCTTGCCCGATGGTTGCGGTGGCGATTTGCTGCCTTGGCTGGCCGAACATTTGCCGCAAACGGCGGCTGTGGTGGCCACCATTTACGATGACGATGCCCATGTGTTTGCTGCTTTGGCCGCTGGCGCGAAAGGCTATTTGCTCAAAGATGAAAGCGCCGATGCCTTGGTGCAGTATTTAGGGCGCATCACGCGCGGCGAGCCGCCGCTCTCGCCCGCGATTGCGCGGCGCATCTTGCTGCATTTCCAGACGCCAGCGGCGAGTGTGGGCGCCGCGCCCGCACGGCCACAAGATGCGCCTGAGTTTTTGAACTCAGAGCAAGCGCAGCTGCAAGGCGTACTCAGCCCGCGCGAGCGGCAAACCCTGCAGTGGATAGCCCAAGGTTATACGGTGGCCGAATGCGCCAAAAAGCTCGAACTCAGCCCGAATACGGTGGCAGGCTATGTCAAAAGTATTTATTACAAACTGCAAATCTCTACCCGTGCCGAGGCCACGCGCGAAGCCATCAAGCGTGGCCTGATTTAAAGGGATTACCCTAGCCCCCCCTAAACAGGGGAATTGCCAAAGCGCCCGCTAGTCTGCACAATGGCCGCGTTAATTCAGGCGCCGTGGGGCGTGGCTAGCAGACCATAACGAGAAGAAATGAGAAAACCGCCTTCGGGCGGTTTTCTTTTGCCTGCGCTCACCCACCTAAACAGGGGAATTGCCAACGCCAAAGCTGAACGCCACAATTTGGCCGCTCACCCCGATATGGGTGGCAGGAAATCAATCAATTTACAAAGGTGTGGTATGCAAAAAATTTGGGCATTGGGTTTGGTGAGTGTGCTTGCTGGTGCGGTTTTGGTTGCCTGTGGTGGTGGTGGTGGTGGTGGTGGTGGTGGTGGTGCACCCGCCACAAGCACAATTACTGGCAGCGTTGTTAAAGGTCCTGTTAATGGCGCAACCGTCCGTTTTAAAAAGGCCGATGGCAGTACATTGGGGCAGGCAACAACGGGTACTGACGGCAGCTATACATTCACGACCGATTACCAGGGCGATATCACCATTGAAGCCACCGGTGGTAGCTATGTGGATGAAACCACGAAGGCAGCTACCCCTTTGAGCGCAACCTTGACTACGGTGGTCAAGACCAGCGGCAATCAGGTGATTGGTGTGGTCACGCCCTTTACCACTATGGCGGTGAAGTACAGCACGCAAGGCGGCAAGTTGCCGACAGCAGCGCAGTTGCAACAAGGTGCGCAAACCTTGGCGACGCAGCTGGGGGCATCTGGAGTGGATTTGCTTAAACAGAAACCTGGCTTCGGGGAGGGTGTGAACCAGTATGGCCGCATGTTGCAGGCGTTTTCTCAGTACACGGCTACGGCTGGAACTTTGGATTTGAACAAACTGTTTAAAGCCAGCCTAACGCCACAAGAAATTGCCGATTTCAACACCCAGTTCGCCAATGCCTACAAGACGGCGAATGGCCAAACCATCACGGTGACGCTGGATCCCAATGGCTTCACGATTTCTGGTACAGGGGTTGGGGGCGGGAGTGGAAAATGTGGTGTTTCGTACGCCTATGTTGTCAATGGCGCTGCTGCGGGAACCTTGGACTACTGCGTCAGCGGGTTGCCAGAAAGTTGCGCGATGAGTGCCCAAGACAAGGCCAGCATGGACGCAAGCGTTCAGGTGGCCAAAGACGAGATCAAGAAAAATCTGCCTGCCGGTATGAGTGTGGATTTTCAACTTTCTGTAACGCCTAGCTGTAAGGCTGGTGCCATTGATCTGAAGCTGGCTCCTTGACGGGTGGGCTCAGTCATGAAGAAGAAATGAGAAAACCGCCTTCGGGCGGTTTTCTTTTGCCTGCGCTCGAGCCGGTCGCTTTGCCCCTGATAATCCTGCCCTATGGCTGTTATTACTCTTTTAGACGCGCAATTGGCTTTTGGCCATGTGGCGCTGCTCGACCACGCAGATTTTTCCCTTGAAGAGGGCGAGCGCGTGGGCTTGATCGGGCGCAATGGGGCGGGGAAATCCTCGCTGTTAAAAATCTTGGCGGGGCTAGAAAAAGCCGACGACGGCAGCGTGCAGCTGCAGGCCGGGCGCAGCGTGGTCTATGTGGCGCAAGAGCCTTTATTGGATTTGAATGCTACGATTTTCGAAGCTGTTCAGGCAGGTTTGGCGGACTTAATTGCCAAAATTGATCAGTATTCTTTGGGCGAAGGCGATTTAGAAGCCCTGCAAAGCCAAATCGAGGCGCGAGACGGCTGGGTGTGGGAGCAACGCGTAGCCGAAACCCTGCAGCGCCTAGGGCTGGACGGCAGTCGCCGTGTGGGGGATTTATCGGGTGGCCTGAAAAAGCGCGTGGCGCTGGCGCAGGCGCTGGTGGCGCGCCCCGATGTGCTGCTGCTCGATGAGCCCACCAACCACCTGGATTTGGAAGCCATCGTTTGGCTGCAAAACCTGCTGTGTGAATTCAAGGGCAGCATCATCACCATCAGCCACGATCGCGCGTTTTTGGATGCCGTGGCCACGCGCATTGTCGAGCTTGACCGTGGGCAGTTGCGCGGCTACCCGGGCAATTTTGCGGCGTATCAGCACAATAAAGCCGAGCAATTGCAGCAAGAGGCCGTGATCAACGCCAAGGCCGATAAATTATTGGCGCAAGAAGAGATTTGGATACGCAAAGGCGTCGAGGCGCGCCGCACCCGCGCCGTGGCACGGATCGAGCGTTTGGGCAAATTGCGCAGCGAACACGCCAGCCGCCGCAAGGTGCAAGGCAGTGTGAATTTGCAGCTCGATACGGGCGAGAAAAGCGGCAAATTGGTGGCCGAGCTGACCGAGGTGGACAAAGGCTATGGCGGCAAAGTGTTGGTGCAAAACTTCAGCACCATCATCGCGCGCGGCGACAAAGTCGCGCTGATGGGCAATAACGGTGTGGGCAAAACCACGCTGTTGAAAATGCTCTTGGGCGAGCTAGAGCCCGATAGCGGCAAGGTGAAATTGGGCAGCAATTTGCAAATTGCCTACTTTGACCAAATGCGTGATCAGCTGGATTTGGATGCCAGCCTAGAAGACTTCATCAGCCCGGGCAGTGAGTGGATCGAGATTGGCAACCAGCGCAAGCATGTCAAAAGCTATCTCAGCGATTTTCTGTTTAGTCCCGCGCGTGCCAATTCGCCCGTGCGTTCGCTCAGCGGGGGCGAGCGCAACCGCTTGCTGATGGCGCGTTTGTTTGCACGCCCAGCCAATGTGCTGGTGCTCGATGAGCCGACCAACGACCTCGACATCGACACCCTAGAACTTTTGGAAGAGCTGCTGGCTGATTACAAAGGCACGGTGTTCTTGGTCAGCCACGATCGGCGTTTTGTCGATAGCGTGGCCACCAGCATCATCGCCTGGGAGGGCGATGTGCAGCCCGGGCGCTGGACCGAATACGAGGGCGATGTCGAAGATTGGCTAACGCAACGCGTGCGCTACGCCGCAGCCCAGGCCAAGGCTCAGAGCTTGGGCTCTAAAGACATTAAAAAAGATAGCTACTCAGGCAGTGTTGATGCGGAAAAGCCGCAAAATCATGCTGAAAAACAGCCCGAGGCCAAAAAGCGCAAACTCAGCTACAAAGAGCAGCGCGAGCTAGATGGCCTGCCTGCACAAATGGCCGCGCTAGAGCAAGAGCAAGCCAAATTGCAGGCCACGCTGGCCGATGGCAAGCTCTATGTGCAAGACAGCGTATTGGCGGCGCAACACGCGCAACGCATGACGGCCATCGACGAAGAATTGCTGCACTGCCTCGAGCGAGCAGAGGCTTTGGGCGCTTGAAAAAACGCAGGGTGAGCACATCTGGGCTGGAAGTTTTCTAGGAGCTTGCATGAACGAAACCCTGCATCTGGTCTGCCCCGCCTGCGGTGGCAAAAACCGCGTAGCCCGCGATGCCCTGAACAAGGCGGTGCATTGCGGGCGCTGCCAGCACGATTTATTGGCGGCGCAGCCCGAGAGTTTGAGCGACGCCGATTTCGGCAAATACCTAGCGGGCACGGAGCTGCCCGTACTGGTGGATTTTTGGGCACCTTGGTGCGGGCCTTGCCGCATGATGGCGCCGCATTTTGAACAATCGGCCGCCGCCATGCCGCAGGTGCGCCATGTCAAAGTGGATACCGAGGCCAACCCGCACACGGGCGCGGCCTACAACATCCGCAGCATCCCCACCTTGGCCTTATTCCAAGGCGGGCGCGAAGTGGCGCGGCTCAGCGGCGCTATGGGCGCGGCCGATTTGCAACGCTGGGTGCAGCAAAACCTGCGCTAAAAATACCGATTTACACGCGGCGCAGCACCCAGGTGTTGCCGCCTTCGATATCGGGCAGGCGTTGCCAGTTTTCGGTCTTGCTCAGCTCGGCCTCGATGCGCGGCGCGCCGCGCGTGCCTTTAAGCCGCATATTCGAGCACACCAACAGGCCGCCCTTGCGCAGCAGTTTGGCAAAGTGCTGCACCACAATCAGCGGCGGGATATGGCCGTCGAAAAAAATCACATCGTAGTGGTCCTGGCGCAGCGGTTCCAAGGTGTCGGCAAACGAACCTGCGTGCAAGCGGATGCGCTCTGCCAGCCCCGCATCGGCAAACGCTAGGCTAGCTTGGGCGATATGGTCTTCGTTGCCTTCTAAGGTGTCGATCTGGGCGTTGGGGCAGGCTTGCGCCATCAATATCGCGGTGTAACCCACGCCGCTGCCCAATTCCAAAATATGGGCAGGCTGCTGGGCTTGCGTCAGCGCGTACAAAGCCGCGCCGTCGCCAAAAGGGTGAGCCGAGCAGCCGTGCGCGATGCGGTGCTGCTGTGCGGCGGTAAAGCGGGCTTGCAAATCGCTCGCCAATTCGGGGGCTGGGGCGGCAGCGGAGGTCGTGCCAGTTTGGGGTGAAAAATGCTGCATAGCAGCAATTGTGCCTGCTAATTGGCGTCAAATTTGCCTTTGGCAATGCCGCTACAATGGCTCGCCCGATGGCTTCCCCGCATGGGGGCGTTGTCGATAAAAAAATCGCCCAGAGCGGCTAATAAGGCCTCTCCCTCTAGGGCTAGTATTGACTGGAGACATTATGCGAATTGCAGTTGGCTTGACCGTCACCGCCCTTGTGGCGGCGTCTGCCCTCTACGCTTTTTCTGAGCGGCACACGCCCCCATTACAAGCTTCAACCCCTTATACCCAGCACATGAATGTCACAAGTCTGACCAGCACAGGCGCAGGTCTGGTGGCGGCTGGCGAGCAAGGGCATATTTATTACAGCGCCGATATGGGTCAGACTTGGCAAGCTGCCAAATTGCCTGAAAAGCTGCACTATGCGCAAATCAATGAGCTGACTTTTGCGGATGCCAAAGAAGGCATTGCTGTAGGGCACGAGGGCTTGATTTTGCGCAGCAGTGATGGCGGCAAGAGTTGGAGTGAAACTCACTTCATCGGCGACGGGGCGGGCAATTCGATCAATACGGCAGCGCGTCTGCCTGACGGTACTTGGCTAGCGCTGGGGGCTTTTGGCACTGCGCTGCGTAGTAGCGATGGTGGCAAAACTTGGGAGAAATTCAGTTTTGACAGTGTGTCTGATCGCCACTTCAATAAAATCATTCACAGCGCGGATAACCAACAATGGTTGATTTTGGGTGAAGCAGGAACGGCGCTGAAATCTTCGGATAGCGGCCAGACTTGGAACACCATCACCCCCTTCTATAACGGCTCCTTTTACGGGGGGGTGAGCTTGGGGGCTGATTCTTGGCTGGTGTACGGGATGCGTGGAAATGTGTTTCGCACCGTGGATGGCGGCCTGAGCTGGACGAAAGCTAGTGTTCCCCATGTGTTCTCGTTGCTGGGCCACTATGTCGATGATGCTGGTGCGATTTACTTGGTCGGCTTGAGCGGTAGCATCCTCAAAAGCGAGGATGGCGGACAAACCTTTACCGAGCTGCGCCGTGGTCCGCAAGCTGCACTTTTGGCCATGATGCCTGCTAGGGCTGGTGGTGGTTGGTTGATGGCAACCGAATCGGGCTTGCGTCACTACAGTGCCGATTTCAAATTAGATGGCGAAAAAGTGCTGCCCCCCGTGCCAGCGCCCATGCCCGTGCAGGCGGCGGCGCCTGCGGCCTCAACAGCAAGTGCAAGTGAAACAGGAGCTGCGCAATGAGCGACACCGTAACCGAACCTAAAAATGCTTTAGAACGCTATATCGCTTGGACAGCTAGGCAACTGATTGCCTTTCGCTGGCTGCTGGGTCTGGCCTTCTTATTGGTGACACTTGGCTTGGGCTATTCGCTCAAAGATCTGCGTTTTGATACCAGTTTTACCAAATTCATCCCGCAAAACCATCCCTATATGTCGGCATTCTTGAAGAATTTCGACACCTTTTCTGGGGCCAACCGCTTGATGGTGAATGTGCGCTGGAAGGGGCAGGGCGACATCTTCAATTCTGAGTACATGGATGTGCTGCACAAAGTCACCGACGATGTGTTTTATTTGGACACCCAGGGGGTCAATCGCGCCTCTGTCACTTCGCTCTACACACCCAATGTGTTTTATGTGGAGGTCACCGAACAGGGCTTCCAAGGCGAGGTGGTGATTCCATCAAACTTTGATGTCGCTAGCCTAGATGCTATGGATCGTGTGCGCGCCAATGTCCAGCGCTCTGGCCGCATCGGCACGCTGGTGGCCAACAATGTCAAAGGCTCTATGGTGCAAGCCGAGCTGATGAGCAAAACCAGTGAGGGCAAACAGATTGACTACCTCCAGCTGGCCGATAACCTCGAAAAAATCCGCGCCAAATACGAAAAAGAGCATCCCAATATTGCTATCGAGATGGTGGGTTTCACCAATATCGTTGGCGCTGTCGCCACCGGTATTGCGGGTGAAAACGGTACCAAAATCGGCCTGCTGTTGCAGGATCCCAAGCTTAGTCAGGCACAAAAAGCCGAGCAAGCGGGCAAACTGTTTGCCGAGGGCCTCATCAACCCGCTGAAGCTGGGCGTGATTGGTTTCTTTATCTCGGCTTTTTTGATTACCACTATTTTGCTGTGGATTTATTCGCGCTCACTCAAGCTGACCCTGTTGGCTTTGCTGGTGGCGATGCTGCCCGTGATGTGGCTGTTGGGGATCTTGCCCATGCTGGGTATGGGGGTCGATCCGATGTCCATCTTAGTGCCCTTCTTAATCTTCTCGATAGGGGTCTCGCACGCGGTGCAGATGACCAATGCTTGGAAGCATGAAGTGGCGCTGGGGCGCAGCTCTAAGCAGGCCTCAGAAAACGCCTTCCGTATGCTGGCCATCCCTGGCACGCTGGCGCTTTTGATGAATGCCTTGGGTTTTGCCGTCATCATGATGATCGACATTCCTGTGGTGCACGAGCTGGGCGTGACTGCCTGCCTTGGTGTGTCGCTGATGATTGTGACCAACAAGGCCATCTTGCCCATCATCCTCTCACACTTGAAGCTGGAAAAAGCCGCGCGCGATGGCAACCCCGAAAAAGAAAGTAAACACAAACTTTGGTGGTGGGTATCTAGCTTTGCTACGCCCAAAATGGCTACTGCAGCCATCATAGGTGCGCTGCTGCTGCTGGGCTTCGGCACTTATAACGCACGCCATTTGCTCACGGGCGATATTGGCTCGGGCGCGCCTGAGCTGCGCTCGACCTCACGCTATAACCAAGACAATGACTCCATCGTCAAAAACTACTCTATCGGTATGGATGTGCTCTCGGTCTATATCGACACCAAAGTCCCCGATCAAGATGGCGCACCTGCTGATGCCTGCCTAAACTGGAATGTCATGAACGCCGTCGATCAGTTTGATCTGCGTATGCGCAATGTCGATGGTGTGCAGTCAGTGATTACCACCGCCTGGATCGCCAAAATCGCACTGGCGGCCAATAACGAAGGCAATCCGCGCTGGGCCAATCTGCCACGCGAGAGCCGCGCTTTAGGTACAGGTGTGAAGCAGTCAACGCCTGATATGGGCTTCAACAACGAGAACTGCAAAACCCTGAACATGATGGTTTTTTTGAAAGACCACCAAGCCAGCACCTTGAAACATGTGATGAGCGAAACCGCGAAATTTGTTGCTGAATACAACAAAGCCAATCCCGGTTTGGTTGACCCACAAAAAGGCATCTTGCGCTTTGAGCTTGCTGGCGGTAACGCTGGTGTGGCTGAGGCAACCAATGAAGCGGTAGAAAAAGCCGAGAAGCAGATGTTGGGCGCGCTTTTCCTGACCATCATCGCGCTGTGTTTCCTGACTTTCCGCTCTTGGAAGGCTGTGGTCTGCATCATGGTGCCGCTGACCATCGTCTCCATCATGTGTAATGGCCTGATGGCGGTATTGGGTGTGGGCCTGAAAGTGGCCACCCTGCCCGTGGTGGCTCTGGGTGTAGGCGTTGGTGTGGATTACGGGATTTACCTGTTTGAACGCATCCAGCACGAGATGAATGACAACGGCTCAGATCTGCGCACAGCCATCTACGAAGCCATGCGCCAGCGCGGTACAGCGGCGGTATTCACGGCCGTGACCATGACCATAGGCGTGGCGACTTGGGCCTTCTCGGCGCTGAAATTCCAAGCCGATATGGGCATCTTGCTGGCCTTTATGTTCTTGGTGAATGTGCTGGGCGCGATTTTCTTGCTGCCAGCCATGGCTCACTTCTTGAAAGTCGGCAAACAGGGTGAAGCGGCGTAAACGCAGCGTTGCCTGAAAAAGCCGCCTACGCGCACGATGCGCTAGGCGGTTTTTTCTTGCGCTGGTGCAAATGGATGCCAGGTTTTTTCGCGCACAATGCGCCTTCCCCTGCTAAGAAAATATAGGAGCAATTGCAATGACTATGGATATTCGCGCACTGGCGTATTTGGTAGCCGAGACTACCGATGTGGCGGCTTGGAAAACCTATGCCGAGCAAGTTGTGGGCGCTATGACTGAGCCCACAGCCGAAGGCGGTTTGTTGGTCAAAATTGACGAGCGCCAGCAGCGCATGGTGATCCGCCCGGGCAGCAGCAACCGCCTGCAAGCTTCGGGTTGGGAAACTTTGGGCAAAAATGAGTTTGAAGCCGCCAAAGCCGTGCTGCAAAAGCACGGCGTGGCTTATACCGAAGGCAGCAAGGCCGATTGCCAACTGCGCTGGGTCACGGAGATGATCACTTTCCAAGACCCTGCGGGCAATACGCACGAGCTGGTCTGGGGCTTTAAATCGGACTTCATCCGCTTTGCCTCGCCCGTAGGCGTGCGCAGTTTTATCACCGGCGACCAAGGCATGGGCCATGTGGTGCTGCCCCTGGGCGCGCAATTTGCCGAAGGCAAAAAATTCCTGCAAGAAGTCATGGGCTTTGAAATGTCCGACATCATGAACTTCATGCCCGGCGGTCCCGAAGGCCCCGTGCTGCCGATTCACTTTATGCACTGCAAAAACCGCCGCCACCACAGCCTGGCCATTGCCGCCATGCCTGATCCATCTGGCTGCGTACACATGATGTTTGAAGTGCAAGACATGCCCGAAGTGGGGCGTGGCTTGGATCGCATGGCCGCCCATGGCGTCAAGCTGATGGCGACCTTGGGGCAGCACACCAATGACCACATGATCAGCTTCTACATGAAAACGCCTTCAGGCTTTGCGCTGGAGTACGGCTACAACGGCTATACCCCAGACTGGAGCGAGCACGCTGTGCACGAGTTCACCAAAGTCAGCCTCTGGGGGCATGATTTTTCAGTAGGCTTTAAGTAGACAGCACGGCGCAGCATCGTGCGCCGCAGCCGCCTCAAGCCCCGCAAGGGGCTTTTTGCTGAGCGGGCATTTGCTTTGCTATTAAAAGTAACTTGAATAAAAGGAGCTGTTAAGGCAGCTTTTACGGCTTATTTTGCTGAAATGAGGCTTAAAAATAAGCCAAATTTTTCAGGTTTTCGTACTCGGCGCGCTGGGGTGGACTTATGGCTTGTTTTCTGCGCTAAGTTATTGATTTTATTAAATTTTACTGTGCTAGAATGGCGCGCTGCCTAGTGCGGAGCACAGGATGTAATTTTTCAGGAGAAGAAATTGGCAAATAAAGTCATGAGCGCAAAAGATGTGGTTGCGCAGATCCAAGATGGTATGACCATCGGTATTGGTGGCTGGGGCCCGCGCCGCAAGCCTATGGCGCTGGTGCGCGAGCTGCTGCGCAGCGATGTCAAAGACTTGACCGTGGTGGCCTATGGCGGCGCCGATGTCGGCATGCTGTGTGCGGCAGGCAAGGTCAGAAAAGTGATTTTTGCTTTTGTTTCGCTCGACAACATCCCGCTGGAACCCTATTTCCGCGCCGCGCGCCAAGCTGGCAGCATCGCGGTGAGCGAAATCGACGAAGGCCATATGCTTTTGGGCCTGCGTGCAGCGGCCTGGGGTTGCCCTTTCATTCCTAGCCAAATCGGCAACGGTACCGATCTGCTCAAAGTCAATCCCGATCTGAAAATCGTCGATTCCCCTTTTGACGACAAGCAATGGGTCGCCATGCCCGCCTTGAAATTGGATGTGGCGCTGATCCACGCCGACCGTGCTGACAGCCGTGGCATTTGCCAAATCAAAGGCCCCGATATTTATATGGACGAGTGGATGGTGCGCGCGGCAAACAAGGCTTTTGTTAGCTGCGAAGAAATCGTCGAAAGCAACTTCTTCCACGCCGAACAAGAAGCCCGCGCTGTGTATTGGGAACGCTGCATGACCACAGGCGTGGTGCCTATGGCTGGCGGCGCGCATCCCACATCGTGCATGCCCGAATACGGCGTCGATATGGGGCATTTGAAAACCTATAACGCCAGCCCAAAAGACGGCGGTTGGGATAAATACTTCCAAGACTTCGTGGCCTGCAGCCAAGACGAATACATGCAAAAAATCGGCGGCATGGATGCGCTCAAAGCCCTGCCGAAAAAATCTTACTAATCGCCGCAGCAGGAGTTTAAAAAAATGACGACAGAAATCACTTTGGTTGACCGCATCATTTGCGCCGCTGCCCTAGCTTGGAAAGACGATGGCGAAGTGCTGGCTACCGGTATTGGCGTAGTGCCCCGTTTGGCCGCCTCGCTGTGCATGAAAAGCATCAACACCGATTTGATGATGACAGACAGCGAAAGCTGGATGGTGAGCGAGCCTGTGCCGCTGACCAATAGCTGTGCCTCTGCCAACATCCCGCGCGAAGGCTGGATGGGCTTTACCCGCATTTTTGACAATGTCTGGTCAGGCAAACGCCACGCCATGGTTGGCCCAACGCAAATCGACAAATTCGGCCAAGCCAATATCTCCATGATTGGCGCTGACTACAACAAACCCAAAGTGCAAATGCTGGGCGCGCGCGGTTTTCCGGGCAACTCCATCAGCCATGCCAACTCTTTCTTTGTGCCCAAACACAGCAAAAATGTGTTTGTTGAAAAAGACGAAGTTGATATGGTCGCCTCGGTAGGCTACAACCCCGCGCGTATGCTGCGCGGCCACAGCATTGAAGATGTGGATGTCCGTTTGGTGTTCACCAACCTGGGCGTGTTTGACTGGAAAGGCGCGAATCACGGCCTGCGTTTGCTGGCGCTGCACCCCGGCGTGACGGTGCAAGATGTGATCGACAACACGGGCTTTGCGGTGGAAATCCCCGCCAATGTGCCCGTGACGGCTGACCCCACGCCTGAGCAAATCGCCATCTTGAATGCGCTGGACCCTAAAGGTTTCCGCAACTTCGCACTGGGTTGATTTAAACGGTAATTTGGATAGAAAAACATCAAGGAGAAAATATGAAGCGTATGGGAACTTTGCTCTTGCTGACAGGAGCCGTTTTATTGTCGACAGGTTGCGACAAGGTGAGCAAAAAATTTGCTTCAGAAGACTCGTGTTCTAGCGAGGTGGCAAAGAGCACCATACGCGACATATTTGTGGATGCTATTGAAGAGAGTGCGCGTGCGGAGAATAAGCAAAACGCAAATGATGTGAGTGCTTTGCGTTTTGACTTGGCCAAAATTCGCGCAACGGCGAGCAATATTGGGGTCGTTCTAGAGGATGTGATTACCACCCAAAAAGACCCCAATAGCAGCAAGAAATTCTGCGAAGCACAGCTGACGCTGACGATTCCAGATGCGGTGCTCGATGACGCCAATGCGCTGCGCAAGGATGTGAACGAAAGCAGTATCAGCAATGTGGCCGAGGATGCGGGGTTTCGTGTTGATTTGAATAAGTTTAAGAACAAAATTTCATACAGTGTTCAACCAACGGATTCTGGGGATAAGGTTTATACGACGATAGAGGGCGCAGACCACTTCGCGGATTTCCTTGCTTTAACAGTGAAATATGCGGCGTTGAAAGCATTACGCTCGGAAAGTTCAGGGGCTTCGACACAAAAGGCGCAGGAAGCCTTAGCGCAAAAACAGGCAGCAGCCGCTACGACGGCTGAGGACGAATGTGGCGATGGATGCGAGCCACCTGAAGGCATCTATGAGCAAGCTTCCAACGCAAACGCTGAGCAAGATTTCTTGCAAAAAATCGGCAAATCAGTCCCAGGAGCCTTGCTGCAGCTCCCTAAAAATGTGAATCTGCGCTCTGGCCCTGCTTCCTCGCAAACCTTGGTCGCGCAACTTCAAAAGGGCAGTCAAATTCGAGTACTTAAAGACAAGGCGATACGATCAGAAGATGATGGTACACAAACACCTTGGCTGGCCGTAGAGTTGGCTGATGGACCGTATTGTGCCCCGGCAGACATTGGCGCGCTGGCTGTGTGTCAGAAGTGGACGACGGGGCAGCCTATTTCTGGCTGGCTCTCCAGCAAAGCTTTTTTAAATCGCTAAATATTCACGGCGACATGCTTTACAACGCAATTTAGCTGCCCCGCCCTTGTGCGGGGTTTGTTTTGGGCGCTGCACTTATCCCCGATAATCGCCCTTTGCATCAGGCTCTGGCTAATAAACAGCCGCCTGTGCCCCTAGATTTACCCGCAAACCGAGAGAGACGATGACTGATACCCTAGCCCCCGCTTTAGAGCCCGTATTGCCCGGTTGGTTCACCCTAGGCGACAAGCCCCAGCTGCTGGGCACGCGCTGCACCAGTTGCGGCACTTATTACTTTCCTAAGCTCACCACTTTTTGCAAAAACCCCACTTGCGAGGGCGAAGTGTTTGAAGAAGTACCGCTGTCGCGCACGGGCAAGGTTTGGTCATTCACCAATGCCAGTTACAAGCCGCCCGAGCCGTATATCGCGGCCGAGCCCTTTGAGCCTTATGCCATTGCTGCGGTTGAGCTGGATGCCGAGAAAATGATCATCTTGGGGCAGGTGGTGCGCGGCGTGGGCGTGGCCGATTTGAAGGCGGGCATGGCCATGGAGCTGGTGCTTGAACCCATACTCAAAGCCGATGGCAGCGAGGTGCTGACCTGGAAATGGAAGCCTGCAGCCTAAGCTGTCCTTATTGGAATTTCAAGCATGTTTTTGGCATTTAAGGCCGTAAAACCTGCCTGAGTAGCTATTATTTTTGATACGAAATCGAGCAGAATATGAGCAATAAAGAAATCGCCATCATCGGCGTGGGCATGCACCCTTGGGGCAAATGGGGCAAAAACTTTGTGGAATACGGCGTAGTCGCCGCCCGCGCTGCTTTGAAAGACGCAGGCATCCACTGGCGCGATGTCGGCTTTGTCTCGGGCGCGGCCACCATCCGCAACGGCTACCCCGGCCAAGTGGCGGGCGCAACTTTTGCCCAGGCTTTGGGTTGGAACGGTGCGCAGGTCAACACCAGCTACGCCGCCTGTGCTTCAGGCTCGCAAGCCTTGGCTGCAGCGCGTAGCAAAATTTTGAGTGGCGAAACTGAAGTGGCTTTGGTTATCGGCTCAGACACCACGCCCAAAGGCTTTTTAGCGCCAGCCAAGGGTGAGCGCCCAGACGACCCTGATTGGGTGCGCTTTCGCCTGGGCATCACCAACCCTACTTACTTTGCACTCTACGCCCGCCGCCGTATGGAAGTTTATGGCGACACGCTAGAAGACTTTGCCGCCGTCAAGGTGAAAAACGCCGCCCACGGTTTCACTAACCCCTATGCGCGTTACCGCAAACAGTTCTCGGCTGCCGATGTCGCCGCCAGCCCCATGGTGGCCGACCCCCTGCGCTTGATGGATGTGTGCGCCACTTCTGACGGCGCGGCTGCGCTGATTGTGTGCAGCTTGGATTACGCCAAAAAACTCGGCAAAGCCGATGCGGTGAAAGTGGCCGCGATTTCTACCGTCACACCCACCTACCCCTCGGCCATTATTGAAATGCCTGATTTGGCTACCGATTCCGCCGTGCTGGGCAACCCCCAATCCTTCCGCGCCGCGCTGCCGCGCAAAGCCTATGAAGAAGCGGGCATCAGCCCCAAAGATGTCAGCGTGGTCGAATGCTATGACCTCTCCACCGCCCTAGAACTGGACTGGCTGGAAGACCTGCAATTGTGCGAGCGCGGCGAAGCGGCCAAACTGCTGCGCGCGGGCGAAACCAAAATCGGTGGCCGCCTGCCCGTCAATCCATCAGGTGGCTTGGCTTGCTTTGGCGAAGCCGTGCCGGCGCAGGCGCTGGCGCAAGTGTGCGAACTGACCTGGCAACTGCGCGGCCAAGCAGGCGAGCGCCAAGTGGCTAATGCCAAAGTGGGTATCACCGCCAACCAAGGCTTGTTTGGGCATGGCTCGAGTGTGATTGTGAAGCGGTAGCCTGCACATTAAGTGGATTTTCGAAAGTAGATGGGATGAAATCACTGGAGGAAATAGATGAGGCTGGTTTTTATCGAATTCCGGAAATTCGTGAGCCAACCCTCTTTGATGGCATCGTTTTGAATGTAGTCCCTAAACTTTTCAAACTTGCGGAAATGTTAACCTTGGCCGGTTTTGTCGAGTTCGCGGCACAAAAGACAAGCAGTTGGCCGCTCAAGGGGCTTTCGATTCTTTTATTCATTTCCGTTATTTTTGTATGTTTATCGGGGTGGACTGAATTCATAAAAAAAATGAAATTTCGTAGGCGTTGGGTTATGCAAGTCGTATCGTGGCTGTTGATTCCAGTCGGATTCTTTTTTATCTTGGCTGTGATTGGCTCAGTTTATCAATTCGCTCGAGCGTATTGAGAACGGGAATTGTTCGATTTTCAGGTCATAGCCTACCCACCCTCTTTGTCGCAAAATCCAAATGGATGAGCTTACGCATGGCCGCGCCTCTGCAGCGGTTTGCGCCAAGCGCCAAGGCTTTTCGGGTGTTTCATCCATCAGGCTGTAGATAGAAAAGCTGCCAATAAAGTAGAACGCGCAAATGGCCGAGCCACGCACCGAAGCCAGCGATGTTTAGCTCCATTCACGCCGCGCATGAGTGATGTGCATCTTGCTTGATGTTGCTGTACGACTGGGAGCCTCTAAAAACCCCTGAAATCCAGGATTTTGCACTTGCAACTCATTGATTTTATTGGGGCTGTTTTTTGGAAATTGATGTTTTTAGAGGTTCCCGACTGTTTAGTCGGAGGCCATCGGTTCACACGAAAACTTCTATCGCGATCTCAAACGCTGACAGATCGGCGGCCTCAGTAGTGATAGCGCAGCTGCACCACCCAAATTT
>JAMIFN010000055.1:0-2643 GCA_035906235.1 Allobrachymonas sp.
GGGCTTGGGCTTGGGTTTGGGGTTGGGGTTGGGCTTGGGGTTGGGGTTGTGCTTGGGGTTGGGCTTGGGCTTGGGCTTGGGCTTGGGCTTGGGCTTGGGCTTGGGCTTGGGCTTGGCCAGCAGACTCTACGCGGGAATCCATGGCGGATTCCCTCCCCCCACAAAGGGGGAAGGGCTGAAACACCAGGCCCCCGCACCCAGCCCCGCCACACCCACAAAACTGCTTTTCCATCTAAATAAAACCATAGCTGCCCAGGCAGGTTTTACGGCCAAAAATGCCAAAAACATCATAAAAAATGGACATACACGACACCCTGATTCAGCAGAGCAAGCTCATCGCCCAACGCCGCGCTTTGGCCAAAACCATCACCCTGCTCGAATCCACCCGTGCCGACCACCGCGCCCAAGCTGATGCCTTGCTCACGCGCCTGCTGCCGCACACGGGAAAAGCCCTGCGCCTGGGCATCAGCGGCGTGCCGGGCGTGGGCAAATCCACTTTTATTGAAAGCCTGGGGCTGTATTTGATTGCGCGTGGGCATCGCGTGGCGGTGCTGGCGGTCGACCCCTCATCCAGCGTCTCGGGCGGCTCCATCTTGGGCGACAAAACCCGCATGGAAAAGCTCTGCGTCGAACCCCATGCCTACATCCGCCCCACACCTTCGGGCTGCAATTTGGGTGGCGTAGCCGAAAAAACCCGCGAAGCCATGCTGGTGTGCGAAGCTGCGGGCTACGACATCGTCATCATCGAAACCGTGGGCGTGGGCCAAAGCGAAACCACCGTAGCCAGCATGACCGATATGTTTGTGCTGCTGCACCTGCCCAATTCGGGCGACGAGCTGCAAGCCATCAAAAAAGGCGTGATGGAAGTGGCCAACCTGGTCGTCATCAACAAAGCCGACATCGACCCCCTAGCCGCAGGCCGCGCCAAAGCGCAAATCAACGCGGCCATGCGCTTATCAGGCATGGTGGCGCACGCCATAGGCGACCACAAAGCGGGCGCTGATATAGATAAATACTGGCAACCCCGCGCCATCCAGATGAGCGCGCTACTAGGCACGGGGCTAGACGATTTTTGGGCAGCCGTGCAAGAGTACCAAGGCCTAGAGCGCGCCAATGGCCGCATCGCCAGCCGCCGCCGTGAACAAGCCCACGCCTGGATGTGGGAGCGCATACACGCAGGGCTAAAACAAGCTTTTGAAGAACACCCGCAAGTGGCCGCGCAAATGGGCAGCGTGACGCAGCAGGTGCTGGACGGGCAACTGCCCGCCAGCACAGCGGCTAGGCAATTGCTGGCGGTGTTTCAAAAGCCTGCTGGTGGCGAAAGCGCCTGAGACAAACTCCTAAAACAGGAGCTACTCAGGCAGGTTTTGCGGCTTAAAACTCAGATTTCTTCCATTTAGGCCGTGAAATCTGCCTAAGCAGCTCTTATTTCAAGCGCGCTATTTCAAAGCTCGATAGCCTATGTCTTTGCGGTACTGCATGCCATCAAATCGAATGCTCGCAGCCGCTGCGTAGGCCTTGGCCTGCGCGTCTTTGACGCTATCGCCTAGCGCTGTGACGCAAAGCACGCGCCCGCCGCCAGTCAGCGTGGCGCCATCTTTTTCAGCCGTGCCGGCGTGAAAGACCATGACATCCGCGCCCTCACCCTCGGCCGCTTTGCCCGTGGGCAGGCCGCTAATCGCATCGCCCTTGCGCGGCGACAGGGGGTAGCCATGTGCGGCCAGCACCACGCCCAGTGCCACGCGCCTGTCCCATTCGATGTCGTAATCGGCCAGGCCATTAGGCTCGGTCGCCGCCAGCAAGACATCGATGAAATCGTCTTTCATGCGCATCATGATGGGTTGGGTTTCGGGGTCGCCCATGCGGGCGTTGAATTCCAGCGTTTTTACAGCGCCTTGGGCATCGATCATCAAGCCTGCGTACAAAAAACCCGTGAAAGGCATGCCGTCTTGTTCCATGCCACGAATGGTGGGCATGATGACTTCGCGCAGGGCGCGGGCGCGCACCTCAGGCGTGACCACGGGTGCGGGCGAATATGCGCCCATGCCGCCAGTATTGGGGCCCTGATCGCCATCGCCTAGGCGTTTATGGTCTTGGCTGGTGGCCATCACGGCCACATGTTTGCCGTCAGACATGACGATAAAGCTGGCTTCTTCGCCCGCCAAAAACTCTTCAATCACCACGCGCGCGCCGCCGGCGTTGTGTTGCACGCCCAGTTTGTTGCCCTGCAGCATAAAGTCCACGGCCTCATGCGCTTCTTGCGCCGTCATGGCCACCACCACCCCTTTGCCAGCAGCCAGGCCGTCGGCCTTGACCACAATCGGCGCACCGTGTTGTTCGATATAGGCGTGGGCGGCGGTAGCATCGCTGAAAGTGCCGTAATGCGCCGTGGGGATGCCGTGGCGCTGCATAAAGTCTTTGCTAAAGGCTTTGGAGCTTTCCAGTTGCGCGGCCGCTTGCGTGGGGCCAAAAATGCGCAGCCCTGCAGCACGAAAGACATCGACCACGCCAGCGGCCAGGGGCGCTTCGGGCCCCACTACCGTGACATCGATTTTTTCCGCCAGGGCAAAATCGCGCAGCGCGGCAATATCGCTAATCGGCAGATTAGTGAGGCGTTTATCCAGCACCGTGCCGCCATTACCA
>JAMIFN010000056.1:0-12414 GCA_035906235.1 Allobrachymonas sp.
GTAGTGATCGCCCCGGTTGACGAACATCAGGTCGTCCAAAATGCCGCCAGCTTCGTTCAGCAGCAGGCCGTAGCGTTGTTTGTTCAGCCCTAGCCCAGCTACATCCACAGGCATCAGGCGCTCCAGCGCCGCCGCCGCGCCTGCGCCGCTGACCTTAATTTGCCCCATATGCGAGACATCAAACAGCCCCGCCGCCGCGCGCGTGTGCAGATGCTCTTTCATCAGCCCCAGCGGGTATTGCACGGGCATGCTGTAGCCCGCAAAAGGCACCATTTTGGCGCCTAGGGCAAGGTGCAAATCGTAGAGGGGGGTGCGCAGCAAGGCGCTTGGATTAGCCGCAGCAGTATCAGCAGACATGGGCAAACTCGGATGGATAAATCTATCTTCAGCGCCAGCTTTGCCTAAACTTGGCAAAACCTGCGCAACACTTGCCCCTGCTGTTCGCTTTACCTGAGAGATTCATGCAGCGGGCATCGCTGCCAGCGGCACTTGCTCCTTCGGTGGATGGTGTCTGGCACCACCTCTCTCCAGCGCGGGAACGCCGCTACACAAGCGGCGTACCTGCCAGTCCTTTTGCCTGAGCGTTTCTGAGCGCCTTCGGCGGCTGCTTACCACCTAGCGTAGCGCAGCTCTCTCCTGACAGATGGGCGCAATTATAGAAAAATTTTGACAGGCGTTTAAAACGAAAAATCTTGAAAATACGGCTGTTTTTTCGAAAAACAAAGGATGAGGCCGAAAAACCTGCCTGAGCAGCTCTCATTTTTTTGATGAGAGACACAGAAGATTGCGGGTCAAGCCCGCAATGACGAAGTAGCGCAGTCGGGCTAAAGCCCGACCTACCCTAGACCCGAAAGCCATAGCAAAAACCCATAGCCTGCCCAATAAAAAAGCCCGCTGAAGCATCAGCAGGCTTTTTGGCTTGGTCGCAGACTAAAACTCAATCACGGCCAGCGCGTTTGCGTTCATGCTCTTTCAAATAGCGTTTGCGCAGGCGCACGGATTTGGGGGTGATTTCCACCAGCTCGTCGTCCTCGATGAATTGCACGCCGTATTCCATCGTCAAGTCGATAGGCGGGGTGATTTTGATGGCGTCTTCCTTGCCGCTAACGCGGAAGTTGGTCAGCTGTTTGGTGCGCGTGGCGTTGACGATCAAATCGTTGTCGCGGCTGTGGATGCCGACCAACATGCCTTCGTACACGGGGTCACCCGCTTTCACGAACATGCGGCCACGGTCGTCCAATTTGCCCAGGGCGTAGGTGAAGATTTCGCCGTCGTCCATAGAAATCAATACGCCATTTTTGCGGCCACCGATTTCGCCTTTGTAAGGCTCGTAGCTGTCAAAAATATTGGCAATCAGGCCTGAGCCGCGCGTCAAGTTGAGGAACTCGTTGCTAAAGCCAATCAAGCCACGGGCAGGAATGCGGTATTCCAGGCGCACACGGCCACGGCCATCGGGCTCCATATTCACCATCTCGCCTTTGCGCTCGCCCAGGGCTTGCATCACGCCGCCTTGGTGGGCTTCTTCGATATCAGCCGTCACCATTTCAATCGGCTCGTGTTTTTCGCCGTTGATGGTTTGGAAGATGACGCGGGGTTTAGACACGGCCAGCTCATAGCCTTCGCGGCGCATATTCTCCAGCAAGATGGTCAGGTGCAATTCACCACGGCCTGCGACTTCAAAAATACCGTCTTCGTCGGTTTCTTTCACGCGCAGGGCGACATTGCTTTGCAGTTCTTTTTGCAGGCGATCCCAGATTTGGCGGCTGGTCACATACTTGCCTTCGCGGCCTGCCATGGGCGAGGTGTTGACGCAGAAGTTCATGATGAGCGTCGGCTCGTCAATTTTCAGCATGGGCAGGGGTTGGGGCTTTTCGCGGTCGGTAATCGTCATGCCGATGCCGATGTCTTCAATGCCGTGTACCAGCACGATGTCGCCAGGAAAAGCCTCTTGCGCTTTGATGCGGTCCAGGCCTTGGAATTTCAGCACTTCGTTGATGCGGCCTTTGATTTGTTTGCCGTCTGGCCCTTCCATGACCAACACATCTTGCCCGGGTTTGAGCGTGCCGGCATTGATGCGACCCACGCCAATACGACCCACGAAAGTCGAGTAGTCAATAGAAGAAACCTGCAATTGCAGGGGCGCAGTCGCGTCGCCTTGATGTGGCTCTACATGCTTGAGCACGGTGTTGAACAGCGCCGACATATCGGGGCCCCACTGCGCGCCAGGCTCGCCTTCTTCCAGCGAGCTCCAGCCGTTGATGCCTGAGGCATACACAACAGGGAAATCGAGTTGTTCGTCGGTGGCGCCGAGTTTGTCAAACAGGTCAAAAGCGGCATTCACCACTTTGTCGGGGTTGGCGCCGGGTTTGTCTACCTTGTTCACCACCACGATGGGTTTCAAACCCAAGGCCAGGGCTTTTTTGGTGACGAAGCGCGTTTGCGGCATGGGGCCTTCTTGCGCGTCGATCAGCAGCACCACGCCATCGACCATAGACAAGGCGCGTTCGACCTCGCCGCCGAAGTCCGCGTGCCCTGGGGTATCGACGATGTTGATGTGCGTGCCTTCCCAGCTAACGGCGCAGTTTTTGGCCAGAATGGTGATGCCGCGCTCGCGCTCGATGGCGTTGTTGTCCATCACGGTGTCTTGCAGTTTTTCGTGATCGGCAAAAGTACCAGACTGGCGCAGCAGCTGATCGACCATGGTGGTTTTGCCATGGTCAACGTGGGCGATGATGGCGATATTGCGAATAGGGCGGGACATGGAGTTTCCTTGGGGTAAAGAGTAAAAAATAATTTCAATGCCTTTTTGGCATTCTGAGCCGCAAAACCTGCCTGAGCAGCTCACTTTTTTGAAGCAGTAATTTTGAAGCCGTGACATGGATTCCCGCCTGCGCGGGAATGACGCTATAGGACTGCTTGAGGGTCTGGCGGATAGGCTTTGCGCGCCGCCCATTGCGTGGCGGTTTGTTCCAGAGTTTGCGCAATTTCTACCGGGGTCAGTAGGCGCTGCGCAATCAATTCCTCCGCTTTGATGTGCGCCAGCCCCAAAAGGGCGGCTGGCTCTTGCCCGAACACCGCCACTTGCGGCGTATCGGCTTGCGGCACGCGGCGGCGCAGGCCGCTCAAAAAGCGCCCTGCGTTGTCGGCATCCAATTCGATTCGCGGAAAATCGGCCAACAGGCTTTCCACGGGCAAAAGCTGCGCCAGGCGCTCGTCCTCGCTCAGGGCTTCTAGCTGCGCCAGGCTGATGGTTTGCGCGGCCGTGAAAGCGCCCGTTTGCACACGGCGCAGCAGGCGCAGATGGCCGCCGCAGCCCAGTGCTTCACCGATGTCTTCGCCCAGCGTGCGGATGTAAGTGCCTTTGCTGCAAGCCACGCGCAGGCGCAGATAAGGGTTGAAATCGGGCGCATCGCCCGCCAGCTGCATATCCAGCAGCTCTAAATCATGAATGGTCACGCGGCGCGCGGTGCGTTCCACCTCTAGCCCCACACGGGCGTATTCGTACAGGGCTTTGCCGTCTTTTTTCAGGGCGCTGTGCATGGGCGGGATTTGATCAATTTCGCCCATGAATTGGTCTAAAACTTCAACCACCTGCCCCGCGCTACAAGTCACAGGCCTGGTTTGCAGGCGCTCACCTTCAGCATCTGCCGTGCTGGTCGTCACGCCCAGGGCGATTTCGGTTTCGTAAACCTTGTCCGCATCCAAATGGATTTGGCTGAATTTGGTGGCCGCGCCAAAGCACAGGGGCAGCACGCCTGTGGCCAGCGGGTCTAGGGTGCCGGTGTGCCCAGCTTTTTCAGCGCGCAGCAGCCATTTGGCTTTTTGCAGCGCATCGTTGCTAGACAAGCCTAGCGGTTTATCGAGCAGCAAGACCCCGTGTACCGGGCGGCGCTGCACCCGAACTCGAGTTTGGGACTGTTTGCCCCCACGCTCCCCCGCTACGCGCGGTGCGCTGTCCCCCAAGGGGACTGATGCACCTTGGGGCTGCCCGTCGGTGCATCCTTCGGTCGCACTCATATTACTTTTCGTCAGAGTCTTGGGCACGCGAGGCCACGGCCTTGCTGATAAGCGCATTCATGTCCGAGGCGCGTTCGGTGCTGCGGTCATAAATGAAATGCAAGGTAGGTACGGTGTGGATGTGCAGGCGCTTAAACAGCGCATTGCGCAAAAAACCCGCGCTGTGGTTCAGCGCTTCGGTGGCTTGTTCAGGGTTGCCGATCAGCAAGCTGAAATGCACCTTGGCGTGGGCGTAATCGGGCGTGATTTCTACTGCGCTGATGGTGGGCATGCCCACGCGTGGGTCTTTCAGCTCGCGCGCAATCAGCTCAGACAAATCGCGTTGGATTTGGTCGGCGACGCGGTAGGCGCGGTTGGGCACTGAGGGCTTACGGGGCATGAAAAAAAGAGCAGCAAAATCTATAAGAACTGCGCATTCTAACAAGACTCGGTTAAAACCCTAGGAAATCAGGACCAAGCCAGCCTAGGCTTTGGCATTTTTGCCGCCGCCCACATATAAACAAAAGCTATATAAAACCAATTAATCAATCGTTCACAAGCTAAGTAAAAAGCCCTACAGTTGCGCCCTATTGCTGCACAGCAGCATTTTTTGGGCAGTTTTAGCCCTCGGAGCATCGGCAGTGGACATTCCGTTTTACGCATTCATCTTGGCAGGCTTGTTTGTGGGCTTTGTCGTCGGCTTAACGGGTGTGGGCGGCGGTTCTTTGATGACGCCGATTTTGATTTTTGTCTTTGGCGTCAAACCCTCGCTGGCCGTGGGCACCGATTTGCTTTTTGCCGCCGCTACCAAATTCTTTGGCGTGACCAAGCTGGCCAAGGCCAAACATGTGGATTGGAAAATCGTCGGCAGCCTGTGCGCCGGCTCTATTCCTGCGGCTTTGATTTCGGTCTATGCCCTGCACCAACTCAAAACCCAAGGCAGCGATATCCAAGGCCTGATCACCAGCACGCTGGGCGTTGCACTCTTGCTTACCGCTGCTGCCACCCTGTACAAAGCCATCAAGGGCAAAAAACCCAGCCCCGAGCGCAGCGATGCCCCCGCCATCGACCCCACGCGCCCGCGCCACTGGGCGCTGCCGATTTTGTTTGGCGCGGTCATTGGTACTTTGGTGTCGCTCACTTCGGTCGGCGCGGGTGCGATTGGCGTCACGGTGCTGATGTTGCTCTACCCTGCCCTGCCCTTGCCGCGCATCATCGCCGCCGATTTGGCTTATGCCGTGCCGCTCACGCTGGTGGCAGGTTTGGGGCACGCCAGCATAGGCGAGGTCGATTGGCAGCTGCTGGGCTCTTTGCTCGCAGGCTCGATTCCTGGCATTTGGCTGGGCGCACATTTGGTCACACGCACACCTGAACGCGTGATTCGCTCGCTGCTTTCCATCTTGTTGGCCTATGCGGGCTTCAAGCTCTTGGCACTTTAATTTTAATAGTAAAAAATCATAGCTGCTCAGGCAGGTTTTTCGGCCTTAAAGCGCTATATAACACCTAAAAATAGGCCTTATTTTTCTAAAAAGCTTTTGCTTCAGTTTCCTCCGATAAAATACGCTAAGTATTTGATTTTTATAAACAAAACCCACCATGTACCAGTACACCGACTTTGACAAACAGTTCATCACATTGCGCGCGCAGCAGTTTCGCGATCAGCTCGATCGCTGGCAAGCTGGCGAGCTGACTTATGAACAAATGCTGCCCCTGCGCCTGCAAAACGGCTGGTACATCCAACGCTACGCCCCCATGGCGCGTATTGCTGTGCCTTATGGCGAACTCAGCAGCACGCAGCTGCGCATGCTGGGTCATATCGCGCGCGAATTTGACCGCCCTGCACCCGAGTTACTGGCCGAGGCGCAAGCCACCCAAGACAAGCTGCAAGCTGCGCAACCTGGCCTGACCTTGGCCGCGCCGCCGCTAACTTATGGCTACGGCCACTTCACCACGCGCACCAATGTGCAGTTCAACTGGATTCCCATCACGCGTGCGGCCGATGTCATGGATTTGCTGGCCAGCGTGCAGATGCACGGCATCCAAACCAGCGGCAATGACATCCGCAACATCACCTGCGAAGCCTGGGAGGGCATCGCCGCCGACAGCATTGTCGATACCCGCCCCTTTGCCGAAATTGCCCGTCAGTGGAGCTCGCTGCACCCCGAGTTCAGCTACCTGCCGCGCAAATTCAAAATCTCTTTTAATGGCGCAGAAGAAGACCGCGCCGCCATAGGCTGGTACGACATTGGCCTGCAGGCACTGAAAAACGAGGCGGGCGAAGTCGGCTTCAAAGTGCTAGCCGGCGGCGGCATGGGGCGCACCCCCATGATAGGCGCGGTGATGCGTGAGTTTTTGCCGTGGAAAGACCTGCTCAGCTATATCGAAGCCATCATCCGCGTCTATAACAGCTATGGCAGGCGCGACAACAAATGGCGCGCGCGCATCAAGATTTTGGTCAAGAGCGAAGGGCAAAAATTCATCGACGCGGTGGAAAAAGAATTCCAAGCCATTGTCGAACTAGACGGCGCGCCCCACACCATCACGCAGGCCGAGCTTGACCGCGTCAGCGCCCACTTCGTCACGCCCGAGCTGACGCCGGCCAATCTGCCCAGCAGCGTTGATACCCAAGGCCAGCTCTACCAACGGTGGCTGAAACAAAACACCCACGGCCACAAACTGCCAGGCATGAAAACCGTCAGCCTGTCTTTCAAGCGCGTGGGCCTAGCGCCTGGCGACTGCGATGCCGACACCATGGACGCACTGGCGCAGATGGCCGATCAATTCAGCGCAGGCGAAGCGCGCGTCACGCACGAGCAAAACATCTTGCTGCCCTGGGTGTTTGCATCTGACCTGCCCGCCCTGTACGAAGCGGCGCGCAAGCTCGGCCTGGCGCAGCCCAATATCGGCCTGCTGTCTGACATGATTGCCTGCCCGGGGGGGGATTACTGCTCGCTGGCCAATGCGCGTTCGCTGCCTATTGCCGCTGCGCTGACTGAACGCTACCAAGACTTGGATGAAGTCTTTGACATCGGCCCGATTGATCTGCACATGAGCGGCTGCATCAACAGCTGCGGTCACCACCACAGCGGCCATATCGGCATTTTGGGCGTGGATAAGGACGGGCAAGAGTGGTACCAAGTCAGCTTGGGCGGCGCCGATGGCACAGCGCTATCGGGTCCAGCTATCGGCGGCAAGGCCGTGGGGCCATCATTCTCAGCCGCCGAAGTGCCTGATGTGGTTGAAGCACTGCTCACCACCTTCCGCGAACTGCGCCAGCCCGGTGAATTCTTCATCGACTGCCTGCGCCGCACGGGGCACGACGCCTTTAAAGCCGCAGCCAACGCCGCACGCCACCCAAAAATTGAAGCCTTTATGGTCTAACAAAAAGCTAGCCCGCCATGAACATCATCCCCTTTAACGCCCTGCAAGCCGATGCAGCCCCAACCCTGCAAATTGCCAATGATGCGGAGATTGCTGAATTGGCCGCGCAAAACGCCTTTGCCGGCATAGAGCGCATCGAACTGAGCTTCCCCAAATTCACCGATGGCCGCGCCTATAGCCAAGCCCTGCTGCTGCGCCGCCGCTACCGTTTTGCGGGCGATATCCGCGCCACCGGCGAAGTGCTGATCGACCAATTGGTGCATATGCACCGCAGCGGCTTTAGCAGCGCCGTGCTGGCCGAGGGTGTGGACCCCGCCGCCGCGCAGCGCCAGTTTGACCGTTTTGCCGCCTTCTACCAAGGCGATGTGCAGGAAAACCGCCCCCTGTTTGCCCGCGAAGCGGCAGAACTCTTGGCAGCGGCGCAGCCATGAACCCAGACAGCAGCGCTACCAGCTCGCTCGGGCGCTTTAGCCCCGCGCCTGCACCCAAAGGCAATGCCATTGCCCTGTGGAACAAGCCCTCGCCCGACTACGCGCAAAAGCTGGCCGCCACGCAAACCTTTTTGCAGCAAATCACCGCGCAGTACCAACCCATAACCTTGGCCTGCAGCCTGGGCGCTGAAGACATGGTGCTGCTGCATCTGCTGCACACCCTGCAACTGCCCTGCGAAGTTTTTGTGCTGCAAACGGGCAAGCTCAACGCCGAAACCCTAGAACTGCTGCACTTGGTGCAAGCGCAATACGGCAACACACGCACCATCCGCGTGTACGAGCCTGATGCCGAGCAAGCAGCGGCCTTTGTGCGCGAAAACGGCGAAGACGCCATGTACCAAAGCCTAGAGCTGCGCAAAGCCTGCTGCCATATCCGCAAAATGGTGCCGCTCTCCCTGGCTCTGCGCGGCAAACGCGCTTGGATCACCGGCCTGCGCCGCGAACAATCGGCCGCCCGCGCCGATGTGCCCCTGCACAGCAGCGACGGCGCCCATGACGACGGCTACGGCCACCCCATCGCGCGCGAAAAATTCAACCCGCTAACCGACTGGACCTGGGGCGATGTTTGGCACTACATCCACACCCAAAGCGTGCCCTACAACAGCCTGCACGACCAGTTCTACCCCAGCATAGGCTGCCAACCCTGCACGCGCTCTGTCACCCTGGGCGAAGACTTCCGCGCCGGCCGCTGGTGGTGGGAAAACAGTGATCTCAAGGAATGTGGCTTGCATGTCAAGCCACATTCATAAAGCGCGTAGCGCGGCTTGAGGCACTGTTTCGCCCTTGGCTAACTTTTGCGCTTGGCGCGAAAGTTAAACGAAGTGGCCGAAGACAAAAAAACACAAAAGACTGCGGTTTGCATGTCAAACCGCAAGGCTGATGCTGCAAGCAGCAGGCTTTCAAATCATGAGATCGCCCTTGGCTAACTTTGTGCTCCAGCACAAAGTTAAGCGCAGCGGCCGAAGACAAAAAAAACACAAAAAACTGCGGTTTGCATGTCAAGCCACCGTCATCACCCCCCATTCAGCGCCGCCAAGCGTTCAGGCGTACCCACATCGACCCACGCGCCCTCATAGACACGGGCGCTGATGACATCATAGCTGGTGGCATGGCGCAGCAAGGGCGCTAGCGGCGCGGCCAAACCTGCGGGGTTGCCTACAGGAATATCGCACCAAGGCTGCTGAAAAAATGCTTTTTTATACAAAGCCATGGTGCTGAAGGTGTAAGTCTGGCTGCCTTGCGGCATGGCATCGATCACGCGCAAACGCCCCGCTGCGTCGATACAAAAATCACCACGGCTGTTGTGCTCGGGGTTGGGCACCAAAAACACCTGCGCCAAATACGGGCTGGCAGCAAAATCAGCGTACAGCGCCTGACTAAAAACAAAATCGGGCGCGTAAATATCGCCCGCCACGACCCAAAAAACCGCATCCAGCTGCGGCAGGGCGCGGACTATGCCGCCCAAGGTTTCTAGCGCTGCGCCAAAGTCAGCCACTTCATCCGAAACCCTCACCAATCGCTCTCTTTTTGATAGCTGTTCAGGCAGGTTTTTTGCGGAAATATCGCCAAATTGCTCTGAAATATAGGCCAGCATCTGCTCGTGCAACCAGCCCGCATTAACGAGCTGCTGGCTAAAGCCCTGTGCCGCCAGCGCGTCGCTATGCCAGCGCAGCAGGGGTTTGCCGTGCACAGGCAGCAGCGGCTTGGGGCAGCTGTCGGTCAAAGGGCGCATACGCGCACCACGGCCTGCGGCCAAAATCATGGCCGAAGCAGAAAAATCAGACTGTGACATGGTCGTGAAAACCTAGGTTACACACGGGCTGCGGGCAGGATGCGCGTTTGCAGCAAATCCCAAACAGGGGCAATGCCTTTGAGCGAGATATAGGGGTAGTGGCCGAGGTCGTAATCCTCATTGCCCACACCATGAAAATCGCTGCCGCAAGAGTGCGCCAGACCAAATTGCTTGGCCAAATCCGCGTAAGGCGCCAGCTCGTGCGGCTGATGGCTGCCTGTCATGATTTCCACGGCTTGTCCGCCTGCGGCGACAAAATCGGTAAAGAAAGCCTGTTCCAGCGCATCGGCAAATTTATAGCGTGCTGGGTGGGCAATCACCGCCACGCCACCAGCACCACTAATCCAACCCACGGCATCTTGCAGCTTGGCCCATTCAAAAGGCACATAGGCCGCTTGGCCATCAGCCAGATAGCGATCAAAAGCCGCTTGCATACTGGCGCAATGCCCCGCCTGCACCAAAAATTGCGCCAAATGCGTGCGCGAGAGGCCGTCCTCCGTTTCAGAAAAAGCCAAAGCCCCCTGATAAGCGCCCGCTATACCCAGTGCCGCCAATTTATCGGCCATGGCTTGCATACGGCCAGCGCGCCCGCTGCGGGTTTGCGCCAAACCTTGCAGCAAAGCCGCGTTGCTGCTGTCCATGCCTAGGCCCACGATATGCACCGTTTTGCCCGCATAGCTGACAGAAATTTCAGCGCCACAGAGAAAGTCCATGCCCAGCTGCGCGGCAGCGGCTTGCGCCTCGGGCACCCCGTCGAGCGTATCGTGATCCGTCAGCGCCCATAGCGTGACGCCATGACCGGCCGCACGCGCGGCCACCTCGGCAGGAGAATAAGCGCCATCAGAGGCGCGCGAATGACAGTGCAAATCAGCCAACAACATAGGGGCGATTGTAGAGCGCCCCCGCCTATACTCGACAGCTTCACAGTACAAGCCCCCGCCATGCCGCAAGACATTTTGATCAATTGGTCGCCCCAAGAAAGCCGCGTCGCCATCGTCGAAGGCGGCGTGTTGCAAGAGCTGCATCTCGAACGCAGCTTAGAGCGCGGTCTGGTGGGTAATATTTATCTGGGCAAAGTCGCACGCGTGCTACCGGGCATGCAATCGGCTTTTATTGATATTGGCCTAGAACATGCCGGTTTTTTACACGCTGCCGATATGCCAACGGCCTTTGTGCGCAGCAGCGAGGCCACTGCCCTGCCCGCCGAAGAGCGCCCCAAGCCCCAACCCATAGAAAAGCAAATTTTTGAAGGGCAAAGCATTTTGGTGCAAGTCATCAAAGACCCCATAGGCAGCAAAGGCGCGCGCCTGTCTATGCAAATCAGCGTCGCGGGGCGCCATTTGGTGCATTTGCCGCAAGACAACCACATTGGTGTTTCGCAAAAAATTCCGCCCGATCTGCGCGATCGCCTGCGTCGCAAGCTCGAGACTTTGGCGCAAGAAGGGCTGCCGCCCCAACAAGAAACGGGCGGCTTTATCTTGCGCACCAATGCCGAAGAATCGGCCGAGGATGAGCTGCGCGAAGACATGGCCTATCTGCGCAAAACCTGGGCGCGCGTCCGCGAACTGACGCGCAAACGCCCCGCGCCAAGTTGCCTGCATACCGATTTGGATTTGCTGCAACGCGTGCTGCGCGATTTTGTGCATGAGCGCACCGCCAGCGTGCGCATCGATTCGCACAGCCAGCACCAGCGCATGCTGGAATTTGGCCAAGACTTTATGCCCCGCGCCGCCGAAAAACTGCAGGTTTATACCGGCGACAGGCCGATTTTTGATCTTTTCAATATTGACGAGGACATCCACCGCGCCCTCAGCCAGCGCGTGGATTTGAAATCTGGCGGCTACCTCATTTTTGACCAAACCGAGGCCATGACCACGGTCGATGTGAACACCGGCGGCTATGTCGGCGCGCGCAATTTTGAAGACACGATTTTCAAAACCAATCTCGAAGCCGCGCACGCCATCGCACGGCAGCTGCGCCTGCGCAATTTGGGCGGCATCATCATTGCCGACTTTATTGATATGGAAAGCGCCGAACACCGCTCTGCGGTGATGGCCGAGCTGCGCAGCCAGCTGGCGCGCGACCGCGTCAAAACCTCGGTCAGCGATTTTTCGCAACTGGGGCTGGTAGAGATGACGCGCAAACGCACGCGCGAATCGCTCGAACGCTTGCTGTGCCAACCCTGCTTGGCCTGCGCGGGGCGCGGCACCGTCAAGACCCCGCGCACCGTGGCCTATGAAATTTTTCGCGAAATTCTGCGCGAAGCGCGGCAATTCAACCCGCGCGAGTTCGGCATTCTGGTACCGCCCGCCGTGCTAGAGCTGCTGCAAGACGAAGAAAGCGAGCACTTGGCCGAGCTGGGCGCGTTTATCGGCAAACCCATCAGCCTGCGGGTGGAACACGGCTTTCGCCCCGATCAGTTCGATATCGTGCTGGTGTGAACTTCAGCATGCGTCTGCGCGCATAGAACTCCTAAAAAGTGAGTTTCTCAGGCAGGTTTTACGGCTTAAATGGTTAATTTACTTCCGCACCGGCGGCACATCGGTGCAAGTACCATGCGCCACTTCAGCGGCCATGCCTATGCTCTCGCCCAGCGTGGGGTGGGGGTGGATGGTTTTGCCAATGTCCACGCTGTCTGCGCCCATTTCTATGGCCAAGGCAATTTCACCAATCATGTCGCCCGCGTGCGTGCCGACGATGCCGCCGCCCAGGATGCGCCCCGTTTCTTTGCTAAATAGCAGTTTGGTAAAGCCT
>JAMIFN010000057.1:0-37575 GCA_035906235.1 Allobrachymonas sp.
AAATGCTTGTAAATCAGCATCTTGGCGCTTATCCGTTGCGCCGATGATGGACTGGACGGATAGGCATTGCCGCTATCTGCACCGCCTGATCACGCGCCATACTTTGCTCTACACCGAGATGGTGAACGCGGGCGGCATTTTGTACGGCGGCACCGAGCGGCATCTGCGCTACAACGCTGAAGAACATCCCGTCGCCCTGCAACTAGGCGGCAACGAGCCTGAAAAATTGGCGCAAGCCGCACGCCTAGGCGAACAATGGGGCTATGAGGAAATCAATCTGAACTGCGGCTGCCCCAGCGACAGGGTGCAGCGCGGCGCTTTTGGTGCCAGCCTGATGAAAACCCCGCAGCTGGTGGCCGATTGCGTAAAGGCTATGCGCGATGTGGTGAGCGTGCCCGTCACCGTTAAACACCGCATCGGCATCGACAAGATAGAGGACTACAGCTTTGTGCGCGATTTTGTTGGCACGGTGGCGCAAGCGGGCTGCGAGGTCTTTATCGTGCACGCGCGCAATGCTTGGCTAAACGGCATCTCGCCCAAAGACAATCGCGAAATTCCGCCCCTGCGCTATGAACTGGTAGCGCAACTGAAACGCGACTTTCCGCAGCTCACCATCGCCATCAATGGCGGCGTGAAAGACGAGGCCACCATTGCCGAGCAACTGCAGCTGGTCGATGGCGTGATGGTGGGGCGCAAGGCCTACCACGAGCCCTACCACATGGCGACTTGGGACAGGGATTATTTTGGCAGCAGCGCCCCCATCCCCAGCCGCGAAGAGTTAGAACTGGCCATGCTGGCCTATATGCAGCGCGAAGCGGCCGCGCACGGCACGCCTTGGTACCCCATAGCGCGGCATATGCTGGGTTTGCACCACGGACAAAGAGGCGCGCGCCTGTGGCGCCAAGTTTGGAGCGACCACCGCCTGAAAAACGAGCCTGCAGCCGTGGTGTATGCCAAGGCGCAGGCGGCGCTGAGTTAGTAGCGTTTTGGCTCGCACGAAATGCCGTCACCATCCCGATCACTGCTGTGCCCCCAACCTGCGGGAATATAGTAGGGCGGGGTGGGGACATTGAATACCCCCGCGCTGTTGGCGGCGCGACAGCTGAAAAAACGGTTATCCAAAACGCCGCCATGGGCATAAGCTGCGCCGCAGGCTAACAGAATACAAAAGAGACAAAAGGTTTTCATGATGAGGTCGCGCCAAGGATGAAAACGAGCGTTTTCAGGTGCTTTTCTCATTTTATGCCGGAAAACCTGCCTGAGGAGCTCTGTTTTTTAACATGCCCTTCGCCCAAACTGCCTTAGCCCAAATACCAACAGAGCGCGAGTACGGCCAAAATCAAGCCTAGGGTTTGCTGGTTGCGGCTACGGCGTTTATGACCCAGGGCGCGGCGGATAGAGGGCAGGGCGCGCATATAAATAATCTTGTGGTTTTTTTACGCCGCCAAGTTCATGCCGTTGACACAACTTTGCCCATCGGCCGCCACGGGTGTTGGTAAACAGTGACAACTGGCTACCAGTTCGCGAGCGCAGCCTTCACAATTTCCGCATTGCAGACCCACTTGTAAATCCCACTGGATGTCATCAAAGCTTTTGCCGCTTTGGGCGTGGGCAAGTATCGTGCGGTCGGATACACGGTGGCACACACAGACAATCATGACAAGCCCCTAGGGAAGAAGATGTCATGCATTCTAAATGCAAATTATTATCAACATTGACAAGCTGGCGAGAAACGGTGTTTCTTTGTGGGCTTTTTCCTGCGCCCGCCAGCTTGAATTACTCGGCGGCGATTTGCGTTTGTAACCAGTTGGGCAAGCCTAGATTCGCCATAAGGCCTTGTTGGGTTTCTAGCCAGTCTAGGTATTCTTCGTTTTCTTCTTTCAGCTCTTCGAGCAGGTGGCGCGAGACAAAGTCTTGCTCTTGCTCGCACAGGCTGATGGCTTGTTTCAGCACGGCGTGTTTGCGTTCTTCGCCTTGGGTGTCGCAGGCGATAACTTCAGCCATGTCTTCACCAATCAAGAGCTTGCCCAAGTCTTGCAAATTGGGCAGGCCGCCGAGCAAGAAAATGCGCTGCACCAGGGCGTCAGCGGCTTTCATCTCGGCAATGGATTGCTTGTAGATTTTGTGGTTTAGCGCGTCATAGCCTTGGTTTTTGGCCATGCGTGCGTGCAGAAAGTACTGGTTAATCAGGGTCAGGGCTTCACGCAGAACGGCATTGAGTTCGCGCAAGACGGTGGGGCTGCTTTGCATAGTGGTGCTCCGGTGGGCGGTAAAACGGGGGGCGCAAGCTCAAGCGCGGGCTTGGCTTTGCAAGTAATTGGGCAGGCCTATGCTGGCAATTAACCCGAGTTGCTTTTGTAGCCAGTGGGCGTGGTCTTCTTCGGTGTCTTTCAGCTGAATCAGCAGCATATTGCGGCTGACGAAATCTTGCTTTTCCTCGCACAGGGCAATGCCTTTTTTTAGCTCGGCCTGCACGCGCAGCTCCACATCCAAATCGCAGCGCAGCATGGCAGGCACATCGGCGCCGATGCTCAGTTGCATGGTCTGCATCTTAGGTTTGCCGCCCAAGAGCAAAATGCGCGCAATCAGGGCGCTGGCGTGGCCAGTTTCGTCTTGCATCTCGTGGTGAATGCGCTCATACAGGCGGGTGTAGCCCCATTCTTCATACATGCGCGCATGAATAAAGTATTGGTCGCGCGCGGCCAGTTCGCCGCCCAGTAAGAAGTTGAGGTAGTCGATGACGGTGGGGTCGCCTTGCATGGTAGTTTGCCTTGTGATCGCTAAAGAGTAAGGGAGATTCTAGTCAAGATCGCCGGTGCGAGCAGGCTTGCTGGGCGGAAAGGCTTAGGGAAGCGCTGCATAGCCCCCTTTCGGCGCTGCCCTAGGGACTTTTACGCCTGCGTCCCAAGGGTAAATGCCGATTTCGATTTAGAATGGGAGGCTTGGGTTTTTCTGCAAAGCGCGTTGCCGCTTTTGCCGGGCAACTACAGGCAACCCGTACATCACGCACCCTTGCCCTTAGCCCCACTCGTAGGAGAACACCCTTGCTTAAAACCCTCGCCCCCCGCCATACCCCCGCGATTTTGGCTCTTGCTGATGGCAAAGTGTTTACCGGTGTCTCTATCGGAGCGGCTGGCACTAGCGTGGGCGAGGTGGTGTTTAACACCTCGATGACGGGCTACCAAGAAATTTTGACCGACCCTAGCTACTGCCAGCAAATGGTGGTGCTGACCTATCCGCATATCGGCAATTATGGCGTGAGCACTGAAGATATCGAGTCTGAGCAAGTCCACGCGACGGGTTTGATCATCAAAGACTTGCCGCTTTTGCATTCTAATTTTCGCGCCAGCACCGATTTGTCGAGCTACCTCCAAGCACACAAAGTTTGCGGCATTGCCGGCTTAGACACGCGTGCGCTGACGCGCCATTTGCGCCTGCACGGTGCGCAAAACGGCTGCATCTTGACCCTGGAAGAAGGCCTAGAAATCAGCGCCAGCCTGGTTGCGCAAGCCGTGGCCCAGGCGAAAAACGCTGCGGATATGACGGGTTTGGATTTGGCCAAAGTCGTTAGCACCAAAGTGCCTTACGAATGGACGCAGACCGAGTGGGAGCTGGGCCAAGGCTATGGCGAGCAAAAGGCGCCTCAATACCGCGTGGTGGCTTATGACTTTGGCGTGAAGAAAAACATCTTGCGCATGCTCGCCTCGCGCGGCTGCAGCGTCACCGTCGTGCCCGCACAAACGCCTTTTGCCCAAGTGCAAGCCATGCAACCTGATGGGGTATTTCTCTCGAACGGCCCTGGCGACCCTGGCGCTTGCGACTACGCCATTGACACCGCGCGCGCGGCCATGGATAGCGGCATCCCCACTTTTGGCATTTGCTTGGGCCACCAAATCATGGCCTTGGCCTGCGGCGCCAAGACCTTCAAAATGAAGCACGGCCACCACGGCGGCAACCACCCCGTAAAAGACCAAGACACGGGGCGCGTGTACATCACCTCGCAAAACCACGGCTTTGCGGTGGATTTGGCTACTTTGCCCGCGCACCTGCGCTCGACCCATGTGTCTTTGTTTGACGGCACTTCGCAGGGATTGGTGCGCACGGACCAACCTGCTTTCTGTTTTCAAGGTCACCCCGAGGCTTCGCCCGGTCCGCACGATGTTGCGCATTTGTTTGATCGCTTTACGGCGCAGATGCAAGCGCAAAAAGCCGCTTGAAGCGGGTTTTTAGCCCACTTTTCCCATCAAAATTTATAGCTACTCAGGCAGGTTTTATGCGCATTTTCCCCAAAATGCACCGGATTTTGCCTAGCCTGAGCTGAGCGACTACAATTTTCCCCTTCCTCCCACTGCCCAGGCTTACGCGCTGGGCCATCCATCTATGTTTTTTGCCAAACTACTCCCTCGTGAAGGTAATTTCTTTCAATTGTTTGAGGAGCACGCCGGCTTCGTCTTGCAAGCAGCCAAGGCTTTTACGCTGTTGGTCAAGCACTATGACGATGAGATTTTGCGCAGCAAATACATTGATGAGGTGAACAAGGCGGAACACGCAGCGGACCGCATCACGCGCGAAGTGCATCGCCAGTTGCACGCCACTTTTATCACCCCTATCGACCGCGAACAGATTCTGCAATTCATCGATCGCCTAGACGATGTTGCCGATTTGCTGCAAGACGCGGCCGAGGCCACAGCGCTCTACGATGTACACCACGCCAACGATGAGATCCGCCGCCTGGTCGATTTGTGTGAGCGCTGCTGCGAGCGCTTGGTCAGCGTGGTTAAGCTCTTGCCCACGCTCTCGGGCAAAGGGGTGGCGCAGGCCGCCTTGAAAATCTGTGACGAAATTGACGAGCTCGAATCCGACGCCGACCGTGTCATGCGCGCGGCCATGTCCAAGCTGTTTCGCCAAGAGGACGATGTACGCGAGATTTTGAAGCTCAAGCTGATTTATGAATTGCTCGAATCCGTGACCGATAAATGCGAGGATGTCTCGAATATCGTTGAAGGTATCGTGCTGGAAAACTCTTAAAGCCCTAGGCTTCGTGTTCCTCAACATTACCTAAACGCAGGAAATTTCGCTATGGAAGCAGCAGTCCCGGGCTTGTGGGTCGTCTTTATGCTGGTCGTTTTGGCTTTGGTCTTTGATTTCATGAACGGTTTTCATGATGCGGCCAACTCCATTGCCACCGTGGTCTCCACAGGGGTGCTCAAACCCTTTCACGCGGTGATTTTTGCCGCGTTTTTTAATGTCATTGCCTACTTTGTCTTTGCCCATAGCGTGGCGGCAACCATAGGCAAAGGGGTGATAGACCCCAGCGTGGTCGATTTGCATGTGGTTTTTGGCGCGCTCTTGGGCGCCATCGTCTGGAATGTGGTGACTTGGCGTTGGGGCATACCCAGCAGCTCTTCCCACGCCCTGATCGGCGGCATCATCGGCGCGGGCGTGGCGCGTTCGGGCACCGAAGTGCTCATTAGCAGCGGCATTTTGAAAATCGTCGCTTTTATCGTGCTGTCCCCTTTGTTCGGCTTTATCTTGGGCTCCATCATCATGGTGATCGTGGCCTGGCTGTTTCGCCGTAAAACCCCGGGGCAAACCGATAAATGGTTTCGCCGCCTGCAACTGGTCTCAGCCGCAGCCTACAGCTTGGGGCATGGCGGGAATGACGCGCAAAAAACGGCCGGCATCATCTGGCTGCTGCTGATGGCCGCTACCAGCATGGGGATCAGCGGCTTGCCCGTGTGGATGCAAGCCCATCCTGATCATCTGCCGGGTTGGGTTGTGGCTATTTGTTATCTAGCCATCGGCTTTGGCACCATGTTTGGCGGCTGGCGCATCATCAAAACCATGGGGCAAAAGCTCACCAAGCTCAAGCCTGTGGGCGGCTTTTGCGCCGAAACCGGCGGCGCTTTCACCCTGTTTTTCGCCACCGCTTTGGGCGTGCCCGTCTCCACCACCCACACCATTACGGGGGCGATTGTGGGCGTAGGCTCGACCGAACGCGCCAGCGCCGTGCGCTGGGGGGTAGCGGGCAATATTGTTTGGGCCTGGATTTTCACCATCCCCGCCAGCGCCTCCGTCGCGGCAGTGGCCTATTACCTCAGCATTCAACTGTTCTGATGCGGGCACAAAGCCCGTTGTGCTGGGTTCGGGATCGGGCTCGGGCTCGGGTTTGAGCTGAGGCTTACTGTCCTATTTTAGAGGCAATCAGGCCAAAAAGTGCCAGTTAAAGCTGTATTGTCCCACCACTGGGATAATGGGCCAGCGCGATAGCTTGGGCAGCTGTTTTGGCGTATTTTTCAGGGTGTTTTAGGTGTTTTAGGCCGTAAAACCTGCCTGAGTAGCTCACTTTTTTATTCGATTTTTGCTTTGTCAGCAGCCGCATGGCTGCGCGGAAAAGTGGCCTGTATGCAGGTGCCGGCGCCAATTTGCGAGCGCACATGAAACTTGCCCGCCAGCGCCTCCACGCGGTGCAACATGCCAGGCAGGCCGTGGCTTTTGTGCAGGGCTTCTTGCGCGTCAAAACCTAGGCCGTCGTCTTCGATGCGCAAATCAATATGCTGCGCCTGCGCTTGCAGGGTGATGCACACGCGCTTGGCCTGCGCGTGTTTGGCGATGTTGTTCAGGCTTTCTTGCACCAAGCGGAAGATGGCCAAATTGGTACTGCTATCGCAGGGCGGGGCATCAAGCAAGAGCTCGGTCTGGATGCCGGTGCGGCGCTCAAACTCTTGCGCTTGAATCTCGAGCGTGGCATCTAAGCCCAAGTGGCTGAGCGAGGACGGCAGCAGGTCTTCGGTAATGCGGCGCTTGAAGGCGGCGCAGGCATTGAGGGATTCGTTCAAATGGTCTAAGCGCTCTTGCACGGCCTCATTTCCGGGGGTGGCAGGCACGCGGCTGCGCACGCGTGCGAGATCGAGCTTGGCGGCGGTCAAGAGCGCGCCCATTTCGTCGTGCAGCTCACGCGCGAGGCGCGCGCGTTCGTCTTCTTGCACATTCAAGAGGTGGTTGGCCAGCTCGGTCATGCGTTTGGTACGGTCGCGCACGGCTACTTCGAGCAGGTCGCGCTCGGCGGCCAATTCAGCGCGTTGCTGGGCTTGCATTTGGCTGGCGGCTTTTTGCTGGCGCAGCAGCAAATACAAGGCCAATAAAGCGGCTAAGGCCACCAAGGTGATGGCTAGGCGCGAGAAGGCCACGCTGGTGTGGATGTTTTTGGTCGCCGCTTCGATTTGTTTGCGGTTGTCCTGGCTCAGCAGCTCGAGGGCGTGGCGGATGTCATCCATGCTCTCTTGCCCGACATCGGTGTTGATGGTGGCCAGCCAATTGCCCTGATCAGGTGCGGCGCGGCGCAGTTTGACGGCCACTTCCATCTCAGCCATGCGACGCTGTACCGAGGCCGAGAGCTTGGAGAAATTGCTTTGCGCCGCGCTGTTTTGGCTGTAATAGCCGCGCACTTTTTCGAGCGCAGCCTCCATCGCTGCGCTGGCTTCGGTATAGGGTTGCAAATACACCGCGCGCCCGGTGAGTAAAAAGCCGCGCTGGCTGGCCTCGGCATTGAGCACCAGCTGGCGCACTTTGTCTAAAGCGCGGCGCTGCTCATCGAGCTGCTTGACTGTGCCTAGCGCTTGGCGGGTTTGTTGGTAGCCGTATTCATTAATGCCGATGAGCATGATGGCGGCCAAGACCGCCAAATAAAAGAAGACGGGGAGCTGGCGCAAAAAAGCCCAGTAAATGGGCAGTTTGGCTTGTAGAAAACGGCGGATACGCATGAAAAACGCCCAAGAAATGGCCGATCTGGCGCGAATGGGAGTGGGAACTTTACTACACTAGCAGCTCATAGCTTTTGGAGTGCGCAATTGGCAGAGAGTATCCGCGTTGGACTTGTTGATGATCATGCCATCGTGCGGGCGGGGCTGCGCCAATTTTTTGCGGATCTGGGCGACATCGAAGTTGCTGGCGAAGCCGATAGCGGACGCGCCGCGATTGATTTGGTGCGCGAGTGCGCCATGGATGTTTTGCTGATGGATTTGTCCATGCCAGGGCAAACGGGCTTGGATGCGCTGGCCATGATTCGCGCCAAAGCGCCCGATTTAAAAGTGCTGATTTTGAGCAGCTACCCCGAAGAGCATTACGCCCAGCACCTGCTGCGTTTGGGGGCCATGGGGTATTTAAACAAACAATGCGAGCCTGATGAGATTGCCGCAGCGATACGGATGGTGGCACATGGCGAAACCTATTTGTCGGCCAAGATGCAGGCTGCGCAGGCGCAGCATAAATCGCAAGACGAGCAGCGCCCGGCGCATGAGTTGCTGTCTGAGCGCGAGTTTCAGGTGTTTTTGCGCTTGGCCAAAGGGCAGGGTGTGAGCCAAATTGGCGAGGATTTGTCGCTGAGCGTGAAAACCGTCAGCACCTACCGTACCCGTCTGCTCGAGAAAATGCAGCTGAGCAGCAACAGCGATCTGACCTATTACGCGCTAAAAAATCAGCTGCTCGATTAAGGGCTGTTGTGCGCGGGGGCACTGTGCCTGCGGATGAAATCGGTAAAGCGGTCGATTTCTTGGGTTTTATCAAACACCGCGTGTGCGCCTAGGCGCAGGCATTGCTGGCGAATTTCTTGCCCGGCGTAGTTGGACAACACCAACATTTTCTTCAGGGGCTGCATACGGCCAATGTTGGCCAAGACGCCCAAGCCCGTGCCGGCTTTGAGGAATAAATCCACCACCACCCAATCCCAAGCGTGGCTATGGGTGTTGAGCCAGTCCACGGCCTCGGGTTCGCTGGCGCTATGGCCCATCAGCTCTGCGCCCGGAATTTCGCGCAGGGTTTCTTGCAGATTTTCCAAAATCAGTGGATTGTCTTCCACCAAATACAGCCTCATCCCCATGGTCTCGCCCTTTTTTATAGATGCCCTTAGCCGCCAACAAAAACGCCTTCACTTTGGCGCTTGGCAGAGCCTGCCGTGCAGCGTTTATGTGGCTCGTGCAGCGAGTATTGTTATGTGCTTTTGTGTCAAAACGAGGGCAGGGCTTGTAGGAATTGGCCTAAAAAAGCTCGCGCACTTGCGGCGGCAATTGCCCCTGAAGCGCTTGCAAGCTTAAGCGGCGCAAGCCCGGGCTAAGCACCACCAAAGCCCCCAAGGCGCTGGCTGCGCCTAGGCTCAACCAAGGGTGCTGGCGCACCGCGTCTTGCGCCAAGGGGCTGATTTGTTCGTAGCTTTGCTTGAGCGGGTGCTGGCTCCAGGCCTGTCCGGCGCCAACTGCGCCTAGGGCAGCCAAGGCTTGCAAAGGTGCAGTCGCTGCAAAATTGCTAGCTAGTGGGGCAGGTTTTTCGGCCTGAATCGGCTTTTTTTCGTTTAAAAAATCGCAGATGGCTTGGCGGCTGCTGGCAATATCGCTCATGGGTTTTACATCTCTTTAGGTTTTTTTTGTGCCAAGTCGCGCAATACCGCAAAGTCCGCTTGCAGCTGCTGTTTGATTTGGCTTGCTTGCCCACGCGCTTGCAACTGGCGCAGAAAATAGGCCAGCAATAGGGCCGCAACAAGCAGCAGACCCGCTGGCAGTGCATAGAGCCAAACGGGTTGCGCAATGGCCACCAAGGCCAAGTCCAGCATGGCTGCAAAAGCCAGCAAGGCCAAAGCCAAGGCCAGCAAAAAGGCACTGATCAGTAAGCCCAGCAGGCTGAGCCCCAAGCCTTGTTTAAAGCTGTCGTATTCACGGCTGGCTTGTTCGGCATAGGCCTCAATGTGGCCCAGCACCAAATCGGGGCGGCGAAAGAAGAGTTGGGCGAGTTTTCCCCACATACGGCAGCTTCCTTGAATCGCCTTAGTCGCGGCGGCGGCTACCGGCGGCCAGCAACACCAAGCTGGCAACGACCGCACCTATGCCGGCGGCTATGGCCACGGCTTGCAGGGGTTTTTCCTGCACATAGGTTTCAGCCTGATCGCGGTAATGGCTGGCTTTCTCGCGTGCCAAATCGCGGTATTCCTGCGCTTTGGCGGCGCCTTGGTGCAGGTAATCGCTGCCGCGATCGGCCATGCTGTCGAGCGCAGAGCGGGTTTTGTCGCTGGCGCTGGCATAAGCTTCGCTGGCTTTTTCGCCCAAGCGCACGCTGCCATCCACGGTTTTATCGATGGCGCGGGTGGTGGCCTGCGCGGCACTATCGACCAAGCCATGCGCGGTTTCTTTGATGTGTTCGGGGTTGGGTTTAGAGAACATGATGCTAGCCCTTTCAGGAAAAAAATTTGAGGGAAAAATCAAAACCTGTCTCTATCATAAGCAGGAAGCCCGAGTTTGTGAACCACGGATTCACGCATTCTTTTGACACTGCGCAGCACTTCTACAATATAGGCTTTATGAAAATGCTTGCTCTTGCCGATCTCCTCTATAGCCAAGGCTTTGGCACCCGCCGCGTGTGCGCGGGTTTGGTTCAACAGGGCTGGGTGCAGGTGGCTGGGCAAACCATCACCGATGCAGCCGCGCCCATTGCGGCCGAAGATGGCTTGGCCTTTTCTGTGCAGGGGCAAGACTGGCGCTATTACGAGAGCGCGGTGATTGTGCTGAACAAACCTGCCGGGCATGAATGCTCGCAAAAGCCCTCGGCCTGGCCTTCGGTTTACAGCCTGTTGCCCATGCCGCTGCGCATGCGCCCGGGCAAAACCAAGCAAATTGGCGTGCAAGCTGTGGGGCGCCTAGATCAAGACACCACAGGGCTGCTGATTCTGACCGATAGCGGCCAGCTGCTGCACCGCATGGCCGCGCCCAAACACCATGTGCCTAAGATTTATCAGGTGCAGTGCAAACACCCCATTAGCAGCGCACAAATCGACAAACTTTTAGCAGGCGTGGTGCTAGACGACGACCCCAAACCCGTGCGCGCCAGCGCTTGTGTTTTGACTGGTGAGTGCAGCCTTGACCTCACGCTGGAACAAGGCAAATACCACCAGGTCAAACGCATGTTGGCGGCCGTAGGCAACCGTGTGGAAGCGTTGCACCGTAGCCAGATGGGGCAATTGCAGCTGGCCGCCGATTTGTCGCCGGGGCAATGGCGCTGGCTTGATGCCGCTGAGCTGGCAGCTCTGCAAAGTAAAGAAGTTGCCCCTAAGCTTGCAAGTTAAGCCCTATAAGATTTTCAGTATGATTTTTGGCTTTTAAGCCGTAAAACCTGCCTGAGCAGCTCACTTTTTAATAGTAATTACTCTGTCATGAACGATTTGCCCAACTACCACTACCCCGATGCCAAAGGGCACTTTGGCCCCTATGGCGGCAGTTTTGCCAGCGAAACCCTGACACAGGCCATCGCCGAGCTGCGCGAGGCCTATGCGCATTACCAAAACGACGCAGAATTTGTGGCGGAGTTTGAGCGCGAGCTGAAACACTTTGTCGGCCGCCCATCGCCCGTTTACCACGCCCAGCGCATGAGCGATGACCTAGGCGGGGCGCAAATCTACCTCAAACGCGAAGACCTCAACCACACCGGCGCGCACAAAATCAACAACACCGTAGGCCAGGCTTTGCTGGCTAAACGCCTAGGTAAAAAACGCATCATTGCCGAAACGGGGGCAGGGCAGCACGGCGTGGCTACCGCCACCGTGTGCGCGCGTTATGGCATGGAGTGTGTGGTGTATATGGGCAGCGTCGATGTCGCGCGGCAAGCGCCCAATGTGCTGCGCATGAAGCTTTTAGGCGCCACCGTCGTGCCGGTGGAATCGGGCAGCAAAACCCTGAAAGACGCACTCAACGATGCCATGCGCGATTGGGTGGCCAATGTGGATAACACCTTCTACATCATCGGCACCGTGGCTGGCCCGCACCCTTACCCCATGATGGTGCGCGATTTTCAAGCGGTGATTGGGCGTGAATGTTTGGCGCAAATGCCTGAGCATTTGGGCAGCAGCATCGGCCAAAATGGCCAGCCCGATGCCGTGGTGGCCTGTGTGGGCGGCGGCAGCAATGCCATCGGTATTTTTTATCCCTATCTGGCGCACCCAGAGGTCAAACTCTATGGCGTAGAAGCGGGTGGCAAGGGCATAGACACGGGCGAACACGCCGCCAGCATCACCATGGGTAGCCCAGGCGTACTGCATGGCAACCGCACCTATTTGCTGCAAAACGACGACGGCCAAATCATCGAAACCCATTCGGTCAGCGCCGGTTTGGATTACCCAGGCGTGGGGCCTGAGCATGCTTGGCTGCATGACAAAAAACTGGCTAACTATGTCGTCATTAATGACGACGAAGCGCTGGCAGCTTTTCATTATTTGTGCCGCACCGAAGGCATCATTCCTGCGCTGGAATCCTCGCACGCACTGGCTTACGGCATGAAGCTGGCCAAAACCATGCGCAAAGATCAGGCCATTTTGATCAATCTCTCAGGCCGTGGCGACAAAGACATGGGCACCATAGCCAGTTTGATGGATGCTGCTTTATAAGCCGGGGGCTTGCGCGCGTTCACCCTGAAAACCAAGCTCGATCACCACGCCATATGGATCACAACATCTCGCTCATCACCACACTAGCTGCAGGCTTTGGTGTGGCCCTGGTGTTGGGATTTTTGGCCGAGCGTCTCAAGATCCCTGCACTAGTCGGTTATTTGCTGGCGGGCATCATCATTGGGCCGGGCACCCCCGGCTTTGTTGCCGATGTGCATTTGGCCTCGCAGCTGGCAGAAATAGGGGTCATGCTTTTAATGTTTGGCGTGGGCCTGCATTTCTCGCTTAAAGACCTTTTGGCCGTGAAACGCATAGCCGTGCCGGGCGCTGTGGTGCAAATGGGCTTGGCTACCGTGTTGGGCATGGCTGTCTCGTGGTGGTGGGGCTGGCCCTGGGCGCAGGGTTTGATTTTTGGCCTTTCGCTTTCATGCGCCAGCACTGTGGTGCTGCTCAAAGCCCTAGAAAGCCGTGGCGTGCTGGAAAGCATGAATGGCCGCATAGCCGTGGGCTGGCTGGTTATCGAGGACTTGGCCACGGTCTTAGTGCTGGTTTTGCTGCCGCCGCTAGCTGGTGTTTTAGGCGCAGAACCGCATGTCGCCGTGGTCGCAGGGCAGGCCAGCGTCAGCGCCGAACCGCTGTGGCTGACCATAGGCAAGACCCTGCTACAAGTCACGGCCTTTATCGCCATCATGCTGGTGGCAGGGCGTCGCGTCTTGCCTTGGCTGTTATGGCAAATTGCGCGCACGGGATCGCGCGAGCTTTTCGTGCTCTCGGTTATTACTGCGGCAATTGGCATTGCTTATGGCGCGGCGCAGCTTTTCAGTGTTTCATTTGCTTTAGGTGCATTTTTTGCCGGCATGATGATGCGCGAATCTGAATTCAGCCACCGCGCGGCAGAAGAGTCGCTACCGCTGCGCGATGCTTTTTCAGTGCTGTTTTTCGTCTCAGTGGGCATGCTCTTTGAGCCCGCTATTTTGCTCGAGCAACCAGCCCATGTCATCAGCGTGGTGGGCATCATCATGGTGGGCAAATCCATAGCCGCACTCGCGATTGTTTTGGCTTTCCGCTATCCGCTAAATACCGCACTGACGGTATCGGCCAGCCTAGCGCAAATCGGTGAGTTTTCATTCATTCTGGCAGGCCTGGGTTTGTCCTTGGGTCTATTGCCAGCAGAAGGCATGAGCCTAGTTTTGGCTGCGGCCTTGATCTCGATTGCCTTGAATCCCGTTTTGTTTGCAGCTATTGAGCCACTGCGCCGCTGGATACTGGCGCGCTCAGAATTTGCGCGCAAGCTAGAACAACGCAGCGACCCTTATGCTGAACTGCCCATGAGCACTGAACGGAAATACCTACAAGGCCAAGTTGTGCTGGTGGGTTACGGCCGTGTTGGTAAACGCATCGCCAGTGCACTTGACGAACGCGGCATACCCTATGTGGTGGCTGAGCAAAATCGCGAAATGGTGGGAAGCCTGCGCAAACGCGGTGTGGTCGCGGTATCAGGGAATGCGGCCGACCCCTTGGTGCTTGTGCAAGCCCATATTGCGAGTGCCGCGATGCTGGTAGTGGCCACACCTGATCCGCTAAATGTGCGGCAAATGGCAGAGACGGCGCGCACCCTTAACCCGGCGATCGAAATCGTTTTGCGCACACATAGTGAAGACGAAGTGGCTCTGTTGCGCAAAGAAAATATTGGCACGGTCTTTTTCGGGGAGGAAGAGCTCGCCCGAGGCATGACAGGGTATGTGCTCGAACGCTTTGACCCACTGAGCCCAGAGATCGGTGCTGCCGCTGAGGCGAGGCCGACTGCAACCCATTAATTTTTCGTGAGGGTTTTTGAGTCTATCGCCCATCGCGCCCATACTCATATTGGCGTGACAATGTGTATTATGTTAATTATTGAATAACAATGAGTGTTCAGGCTCCTGTGCGCGCATTCGTCGGCCTCCTAAGGAAGCTCTGCAAAATCCCAGATCCACCTCATGCCAGCGCAGCGAAGCAATCTACACCTTCAATAGAATCAACAACTTATGGATACCGCGTCGCGTCGCTCCTTGCAAGAGACGAGGTTTTGCAGATGCTCCTAACTCTGCTTTTGATGTTGTCAGCTCTCAGTTGGTATGAAGCGACGATGCCTGTTTACAATGCGAACTACCTTCGATAACCATACCCCTCACCCACTTGGCTGAGGGGTTTTGTGCTTTGCTATGCTGAATTTACCTGCCCTTAAAACTGGCCAACGCTACCACTATCCCCGCCCTGCGGCCGATGCCGACGCGCTGTTTCTGGCCGAATTTGCGCGGCGCGAAGCCGCCAGCGGCAAGCTCACGGCCATCGTCTGCGCCGATGCCCAAGACGCACGCCGCCTGCAAGACGAAATCGCCTTTTTTGCGCCCGAGCTGGCTGGCGTGATGTTTCCTGACTGGGAAACTCTGCCCTACGACAGTTTTTCGCCGCACCAAGATTTGATCTCTGAGCGCCTGGCCACGCTCTGGCGCATCCGCAACCGCCGCGCTAAACACCAGCAGGCGGGCGAGGGCGCCGATATCGTCTTCATCCCCGCCACCACGGCGCTTTACCGCCTAGCGCCGCCGGCTTTTTTGGCGGCCTACACTTTCTCCTTTCAACAGGGGCAAACCCTCGACGAGGCGGCACTCAAAGCCCAGCTCACGCAAGCGGGCTACAGCCATGTCAGCCAAGTCGTCAGCCCGGGCGAATACGCGGTGCGCGGCTCGCTGATTGACCTCTACCCCATGGGCGCACAGCTGCCCTTGCGTCTGGATTTGTTCGACAAAGAAATCGACTCCATCCGCACCTTTGATCCCGACACCCAGCGCACCCTCTACCCCGTGCCCGAGGTGCGCTTGCTACCTGGGCGCGAGTTTCCTATGGACGAGGCGGCGCGCGGCTTGTTTCGCCAGCGTTGGCGTGAAATGCTCGAAGGCGACCCGACCAAAAGCCGCATCTACAAAGACATCGGCAATGGCCTAGCGAGTGCGGGCATCGAATACTATTTGCCCCTGTTTTTTGACAGCACCGCCACCGTGTTTGATTACCTGGGCGGTAGCGATGAGGCCACGCTGGTACTGCATGGCGATTTGGAGTCCGCTTTCGGCCAATTTGCCAGCGACGCGGCCGAGCGTTACCGCATGGCGCAAGGCGAGCCTGAGCGCCCGCCCCTGCCGCCCGAGCATTTGTTTTTAAACGCCGAACAGTTTTATTTGCAAGCCAAACCTTTGGCGCAATTGGCTTTTCGCGCGGTAGAAGCCGGGCAGGAGCCCGACTTTGCCGCTGCCCTGCCCGTCTTTGCCGCCGATCGGCATGCCGATGACCCACTGGCGCAGCTCAAACACTACCTCAGTAGCAGCCAAGCCCGGGCGCTGTTTTTGGCCGAAAGCGAAGGCCGCCGCGAAAGCCTTTTAGACTTTTTGCGTGCCAGCCGCTTGGAACCCGTGGGCTTTGCCAGCCTGGCCGAATTTACCGCCAGTAGCGAGCGCCTGGGCATAGCCGTAGGGCAGCTAGCGCGAGGCTTTCACACGCGCGAGCACGGCATCAGCCTGATCACCGAGACCGAGCTTTTTGCCCTGCCCGCCAGCACGCGCCGCCGCCGCCGGCAAGAGCAGGCCAGCGATGTCGATACCCTGATTCGGGATTTGTCTGAGCTGAATTTGGGCGACCCCGTAGTCCACAGCCAACACGGCATAGGGCGCTACTGCGGCCTTATGCATCTGGATATGGGTGCCAAAAACCCTGATGGCAGCCCTGCTCTGCAAGAATTTTTGCACCTGGAATACGCACAACAAGCCACGCTCTATGTGCCCGTATCGCAATTGCAGCTGATCAGCCGCTACACCGGCGTGGCCAGCGACGAAGCGCCCCTGCACCGCCTGGGCAGCGGCCAGTGGGAAAAAGCCAAACGCAAAGCCGCAGAACAAGTGCGCGATGCCGCCGCCGAATTGCTGAACATCTACGCCCGCCGCGCTGCGCGGCAAGGCCACGCCTTCCGCCTGAACCAACACGACTACGACGCCTTTACCGCCGATTTTGGCTTTGAAGAAACCGCCGACCAACGCGCCGCCATCAACGCCGTCATCAGCGACATGATTTCCCCCCAGCCTATGGACAGGCTGGTTTGCGGCGATGTCGGCTTTGGCAAAACCGAGGTCGCCCTGCGTGCGGCTTTTGTCGCCGCCATGGGTGGCAAACAAGTGGCTTTTTTAGCGCCCACCACCTTGCTGGCCGAGCAGCACCACCAAACCCTAAGCGATCGTTTTGCGCGCTGGCCCTTAAAAATTGTGGAAATGAGCCGCTTTCGTACCGCCAAAGAAATCAAGGCCGCCATTGCCGGCATCAACGATGGCACGGTGGATATTGTGGTGGGCACCCACAAGCTGCTGTCCGACAAAGTGCAGTTCAAAAATTTGGGCTTGCTCATCATTGACGAAGAACACCGCTTTGGCGTGCGCCAAAAAGAAGCCATGAAAGCCCTGCGCGCCGAGGTTGATGTGCTCACGCTCACCGCCACGCCCATCCCCCGCACCTTGGGCATGGCGCTAGAAGGCCTGCGCGATTTGAGCGTGATTGCCACCGCGCCGCAACGCCGCCTGGCCATCAAAACCTTTGTGCGCAATGAGGGCAGCGGCATCATCCGCGAAGCCGCGCAACGCGAATTAAAACGCGGCGGGCAGATTTATTTCTTGCACAACGAGGTGGACACCATAGAAAACCGCCGCGACAAGCTGCAAGAAATCTTGCCCGAGGCGCGCATCGCCATCGCCCACGGGCAAATGCCCGAACGCGAGCTGGAACGCGTGATGCGCGATTTTGTGGCGCAACGCTTTAATGTGCTGCTGTGCTCCACCATCATCGAAACGGGCATCGATGTGCCATCAGCCAACACCATCATCATCAGCCGCGCCGATAAATTTGGCCTGGCGCAACTGCACCAACTGCGCGGGCGCGTAGGGCGCAGCCACCACCAAGCCTATGCCTATTTGCTGGTGCCCGATTTGGACAGCCTGAGCAAGCAAGCCGGCCAGCGCCTAGAAGCGATTCAGCAAATGGAAGAGCTGGGCAGCGGCTTTTACCTGGCCATGCACGATTTAGAGATTCGCGGTGCGGGCGAAATGCTGGGCGAAAACCAAAGCGGCAATATGCTGGAAGTGGGCTTTCAGCTCTATAACGAAATGCTTAACCTCGCGGTCAAAGAGCTGAAAAACGGCCGCGAGCCCGATTTGCTCAGCCCCCTGCAGGCGGCCACCGATATCAATTTGCACAGCCCCGCCCTGCTCCCGTCTGACTACTGCGGCGATGTGCAGCTGCGCCTGTCCTTCTATAAAAAACTCGCCACCGCTAGTAGCAGCACGCAAATCGACCGCTTGGTAGAAGAGCTGGTCGATCGCTTTGGCAAACTGCCCGAGCCCGCGCAAGCCCTGGTCGATGTGCACCGCCTGCGCATTTTGGCCGAGCCTTATGGCGTGCTCAAAGTCGATGCCGCGCCGGGTGTGAGCATCATCAACTTCAAACCGCAGCCGCCGATTGAGCCGCTGTCCATCATCCACCTGATCCAGAAAAACAAACACATCAAACTGGCGGGCAATGACAAACTGCGCATCGAAAAACCCCTAGAAAGCGCACGCGAACGCGCCCAATTGGTGCGCGATGTGCTGCGCAGTTTGCAAATCCAAGAGCCTGAAGCCGCATCAAAAACATGAGCTGCTCAGGCAGGTTTGGCGGCCTAAAACACAAAAAACACCCTTAAAAATGACTCAGCACATCACTTGGCAAGATTTCCAACAAGTTGAACTGCGCGTGGGCCGCGTGCTCAGTGCCCAGCCTTTGCCCAAGGCACGCAACCCAGCCTTCGTGCTGCAGGTCGATTTCGGCGCCGATATCGGCATCAAAAAATCCAGCGCGCAAATCACCACGCACTATGCCGCCGAGGCTTTGGTCGGCAAGCTGGTCGTCGCCGTCACCAATTTCCCGCCCAAGCAAATCGGCAGCGTCATGAGCGAATGCTTGGTGACAGGCTTTCACGACGCAAACGGCGCGGTGCGCCTGTGCGTGCCCGATGGCGAGGTACCGCTGGGAACGCGCTTGGCATAATCGCCCCTTATGCCTGAACAAAAACACAGCCCCAATGCGGGCAACACGCCCGAGCCTGCCGCCATTCCGCTGCTTCGCTTTCCCGATTCGCCCTATGAATTGGCGCAAATTTTTCCGCCAGCGGGCGATCAGCCCACGGCGATTGCGGGGCTGGTGGAGGGCATAGAAGACGGCGAACGCTTCCAAACCCTGCTGGGCGTCACGGGCTCGGGCAAAACCTACACCATGGCCAATGTCATTGCCCGCACGGGCAAGCCCGCCATCGTGTTTGCGCCCAATAAAACCTTGGCGGCGCAGCTCTATAGCGAATTCCGCGAATTCTTCCCCAACAACGCGGTCGAATATTTCGTCAGCTATTACGACTACTACCAGCCCGAGGCCTATGTGCCTCAGCGCGATTTGTTCATCGAAAAAGACTCGGCCATTAACGAGCAGATCGAGCAAATGCGCCTGTCTGCCACCAAAAGCGTGCTCGAACGCCGCGACACCATCATCGTCGCCACCGTCAGCGCGATCTACGGCATAGGCGCGCCCGAGAGCTATACCAAAATGCGCTTTATCTTGCGCCCGCACGACAAGCTCAGCCAGCGCGATGCCATAGCCCAGCTGGTGCGCATGCAATACCAACGCAACGACATGGAATTTACGCGCGGCAAATTTCGCGTGCGCGGCGACACGATTGATGTTTTTCCAGCCGAACACTCTGAGCTGGCCGTGCGCATCGAACTGTTTGACGACGAAATCGAAGCCCTGTATTTGCTCGACCCGCTGACTGGCCGTGTGCTGCAGCAGGTGCCGCGTTTCACCATCTACCCCAGCAGCCACTATGTCACCCCGCGCGAGCAGGTGTTGGCGGCGATAGAAACCATCAAGCTCGAACTGGACCAGCGCCTCAAAGAACTGCTGGGCATGGGCAAGCTGGTGGAGGCGCAACGCCTAGAGCAGCGCACCCGCTTTGATTTAGAAATGCTGACCGAGGTCGGGCATTGCAAAGGCATTGAGAACTACAGCCGCCATCTATCGGGCGCAGAAACTGGCGCACCGCCGCCCACGCTGACGGATTATTTGCCGCCCGACGCGCTGCTGTTTTTAGACGAGAGCCACCAAATGATAGGCCAGCTCAACGCCATGTATAACGGCGACCGCGCGCGCAAAACCACGCTGGTCGAATACGGCTTTCGCCTGCCCAGCGCATTGGATAACCGGCCTCTGCAATTTGCCGAATTTGAAACCCGCATGCGCCAATGCGTGTTTGTTTCGGCCACGCCCGCCGATTACGAAAAACAGCACGCTGGCAAGGTGGTGGAACAAGTGGTGCGCCCCACAGGTCTGCTCGACCCCGAAGTGGAAGTGCGCCCCGCCAGCAGCCAGGTGGACGATGTGCTGGGTGAAATCCGCCTGCGTGTGCAGGCTGGCGAGCGCGTGCTGATTACGACCTTGACGAAAAAAATGTCTGAGCAGCTGACCGATTACCTCAGCGAAAACGGCGTCAAAGTGCGCTATCTGCACAGCGATATCGACACCGTGGAGCGCGTTGAAATTCTGCGCGATTTGCGCCTAGGCACTTTTGATGTGCTGGTGGGCATCAATTTGCTGCGCGAAGGCTTGGACTTGCCCGAGGTTTCGCTGGTAGCGATTTTGGATGCCGACAAAGAGGGTTTTTTGCGCTCTGAACGCAGCCTGATTCAAACCATAGGGCGGGCGGCGCGCAATTTAAACGGCAAGGCGATTTTGTACGCCGATCGCATCACACGCTCGATGCAATTGGCCATGGACGAAACCACGCGCCGCCGCGAAAAACAAGCCGCTTTCAATGCCGAACACGGCATTACGCCCAAAGGTTTGAACAAAAAAATCAAAGACCTGATAGACGGCGTGCAAAGCGATGCTGCGCAAAAGCAGAGCAAAAAAGGCGGCAAACTCGCCTTTGGCAAAGGCGCCGACGAAGACCTGCTGCGCGCCCGTGTCGAAGACATGAGCGAGAAACAACTGGCCAAAGAAATGCAGCGCCTAGAGAAAGAGATGCTGGGTCACGCGCAGAATCTGGAATTTGAAAAAGCCGCGCGGGTGCGCGACCAGCTGGCGCAGCTGAAAAACCGCGCCTTTTTTCCCACACAGTGAGTGAGTGAGTGAGTGAGTGAGTGCGTGAGTGAGCCTCGGCGTGAGGGCTTAGCTCCAAAAACACCGAAAATGGGACAATCAAGCAAAAATCAGCAAATAACCCATGGATTATCCCAGTGGTGGGACAGTTGGCGATTGCTATGCTTTTCTGTCACTTTTTCCAGAGTCATATCAGGATTAAAGCTTGAAAATCCTGCCTGAATAGCTCACTTTTTTAAAGTGTTTTTTCACCATATTAAAGCTTAGGCATAGCCCCCTGCCCCGCCGCCCCCAGCGCCTCATCCCACATCCGCTTGGGCACATAGCCCGTCAAGCGTTGGATGATGGCCTGGGCCATTTCGTCGTTGATGCCATGTGCCAAACCTGCGATCACATCCGCGGTGACATCTGCGCCCAAAGCCTGCAAACGCTCGCCCGCTGCCACGGTATGGTGGTGCGGCACCACGGCATCTTGGTCGCCGTGCAACATATGAATCACAACAGGGTGCACAGGCTTAGCTGGCGCTTGGGTAAAGCGCCCAGCCAATGCCACCACACGCCCAGCCAAAAACACAGGCTGCTGGGTCGATTGCAGGCTCATGAACGCGCCTTGCGAGAAGCCCACCAGACAAGTCGCCTCGGGTGCAACGCCTAGTTGCTGTTGCCAATGCTGCACCATAGCCACAAAACGCGGCATTTGTTCGGTCACCAAACTGTGGCGACTATCCTCAGTCGCACCCTGGATGGAATACCACTGATAGCCCGCTGCAAAATCACAAAAATGCGGGCTGTCTATGCTAACCACAGCAGCTTGCGGAAAATGCCCCGCTATGAATTCACCCAAGGGAGCGAGACCTTGCGCCGAATCCCCCACGCCGTGGAAAAGCAAAAACACCTGTTGCGGGCTGGACGGCTGCGCAATAACAATATGGCTGGGGGCAGGAAGAGACATGAAGAAAGCCTAGAAAAACACAAGAACAACACACGAACAACAAGTATCCAAAATACAGATGCACACAAATGCAAGGCCCATGTGTGGCAGATGCCGAGGGAAAGCTCTACACTTGCACGCTTCTATGTTGAGGGTTGAAAAAGATGCCATTGTCCCGTTTTTCTTTCGCTCTGGCTGTGCTGTGTGCCAGTAGTTACGCCAGCACGGCTGCGGCTGCCCCCACGCTGTACAAATGCGTCACCAACGGCCAAGTCACCTACGCCAATGAACCCTGCAAAGGCCAGTCCATGCAGGTCGTCAAAGGGGGCGATGCCAATATGGTGCAGGTCAATTCGCAAAAGAACATGGCCCCCAACGATCCGAGTGGGGCTGATGTGCCTGTCGTCAAACTCGAACCTAAGACCGACACCAGCACCGGCCCAGCCGCTAGCCTAGGCTTGGGGCAAGCTGCCCCTGCCGCGCAAAACCCAGCAACCCAGCCTGGCAATACCAATGAGCGATTCATTGCCCAACTTCAGCAACAAACCCAGGCACTGGCGCAACAGGCTGCGCAAACGCCAGCGGCATCACAAGCCCTAGCACCTGCCGATTGGCCGCAAGAGACGGCCAGTAATAGCGCCGCCACGGTGCAATTGCCGGCGGGTTTTGAGCCTCTGCGTATGCCCACAGGCGAAGAAATCGTGGCCGAATTGCGCAAAAGCTGGCAAACCGAGCTGCTGCCGCAACTGCGCAGCTGGCTAGCCTATGGCTTGTTGCTGCTCTTGGTCAGCAGTTTGCTAGCGCTCTTTGCACTGTATTGGGTTATGCGATTAGCGGTTAAACACGGCATATTGGCAGCGAAAAACGCCCCAGCCAAACGCGTGCAATTGCCTCCTATGGCGGCAGCGTCCATGCCGGCAGCCATATCCCCAGTGGATATCAAAAGCTAGACCGCATCAATTTCGATAGCTGCCTAGGCAGGTTTTTCGGTCTAAAACCCATAAAAACTTAGAAATTGGCAGTAGAAACACCGCGCATTGAGGGCTTTTTTGCCTCGTGCCCGTTCTGCGCCCGCGATGCAGCCTAAGCGTAGGTTTTAGGCAAAGTCGTTTTCCAGGAAGGCGCGGGCTTTGACCGCGCGATCTAGCTCCAGCAAGCTTTCCAGCAAGCTGCGCATTTTTGCCAGGGGCACGGCGTTGGGGCCGTCGCTGTGCGCCTCTTTCGGATTGGGGTGGGTTTCCATAAACAAGCCCGCCACGCCCACAGCCACGCCCGCGCGTGCCAGCACGGGCACCATCTCACGCGCGCCGCCACTGCTGCCGCCTAAGCCGCCGGGTTTTTGCACCGAATGCGTGACATCAAACACCACAGGCGCACCCGTTTTGCGCATCTCGGCCAGGCTGGTCATATCGGCCACCAAATTGTTGTAGCCAAAGCTCACGCCGCGCTCGCAAGCCATAAAGCGATCCGCATCTAAGCCTTTTTCAGCCGCCGCCGCCCGCGCTTTGTCGATGACATTTTTCATGTCCCAAGGCGCTAAAAACTGCCCTTTTTTGATGTTCACGGGCTTACCCGATTGCGCCACGGCGCGGATGAAATCGGTCTGGCGGCACAAAAACGCTGGCGTTTGCAGCACATCCACCACGGCGGCCACGGCGGCCACTTCGGCCTCGGTATGCACATCGGTTAGCACGGGCACTTGCAGCTCGCGCTTGACCTTGGCCAAAATCTCTAGGCCTTTTTCCATGCCCGGGCCACGCGGCGTGTTGCCGGATGAACGGTTAGCCTTGTCGTAGCTGCTTTTAAAAATAAAAGGAATGCCTAGGCTGGCGCACATGTCTTTGAGCTGCCCCGCCACATCCATTTGCAGCTGTTCGCTCTCAATCACGCAGGGACCTGCGATGAGGAAGAAAGGGTGATCTAGACCAATGTCGAAGTTGCAGAGTTTCATAAGCCTATCCTTTATTTACACGCCTTCTTGGGCTTTGATACGGTCAGCTTTGCTGTGCAATTTATTCAAAGCGCTGACATAGGCTTTGGCTGAGGCGATCACGATATCGGGGTCGGCACCCACGCCATTGACAATGCGGCCAGCGTGCTGCAGGCGCACGGTGACTTCGCCCTGGCTCTCGGTATTGCCGCTGATGGCGTTGACCGAATACAGCACCATCTCAGCGCCACTTTTGACCTGGCTTTCGATGGCTTTGAGCGAGGCATCAACCGGGCCATTGCCTATGGCCTGGCCTTGCACCTCTTTGCCGCCTACGGTGATGGTGACGCTAGCCTCGGGTTGTTCGCCCGTTTCGCTGCGCTGCGCCAGGGCGACAAAGCCGTAGTGCTCTTGCTCTTTGTCCACCTCGCCCGCGCTCACCAGGGCCAAAATGTCTTCGTCAAAAATCTCGGCTTTTTTGTCGGCCAATTCTTTGAATCGCGCAAAGGCGTCGTTGATGTCGGCTTCGCTTTCAAACGCCACGCCCAAATCTTGCAAGCGCTGTTTGAAGGCGTTGCGACCTGAGAGCTTGCCCAGCACGATTTTGTTGGCCGCCCAGCCCACATCTTCAGCGCGCATGATTTCGTAGGTGTCGCGCGCTTTCAACACGCCGTCTTGGTGGATGCCACTGGCGTGGGCAAAAGCGTTGGCGCCGACCACGGCCTTATTGGGCTGCACCGCAAAACCCGTGGTCTGGCTGACCATGCGGCTGGCGGGCACGATTTGCGTGGTGTCGATTTTCACATCGAGGCCAAAGTAGTCTTTGCGCGTTTTCACCGCCATCACCACTTCTTCTAAGCTGCAATTGCCCGCGCGTTCGCCCAAGCCGTTGATGGTGCATTCAACCTGGCGCACACCAGCAATTTTGACGGCGGCCAAAGAGTTGGCCACGGCCATGCCCAAATCATTGTGGCAATGTGTGGACCAAATCACCTTGTCGCTATTGGGGATTTTGTCGCGCAAGTCTTTGATGAACGCGCCATACAGCTCGGGGATGCCGTAGCCCACGGTATCGGGCACATTGATTGTATTTGCGCCCTCCTTAATCACCATCTCTAACAGACGATAGAGAAATACGGGGTCAGACCGATAGCCATCTTCGCAACTGAACTCCACATCACCAATCTGATTGCGCGCAAAGCGCACCGAACGCTTGGCTTGCTCAAACACCTCGTCGGGTGTCATGCGCAGCTTTTTCTCCATATGCAAGGCGCTGGTGGCAATAAAAATATGCACCCGCCCCGAATTGGCGTCTTTCAAAGCCTCTAAGGCACGCGAAATATCGCGGTCATTGGCCCTGGCCAAAGAGCAAATGGTGGAGTCTTTCACCGCACGGGCTACGGCCTGCACGCACTCAAAATCGCCATTCGAGCTGGCGGCAAAGCCGGCCTCGATCACATCGACCTTCAGGCGCTCCAATTGTTTGGCAATACGCAGCTTTTCGTCGCGCGTCATCGACGCGCCCGGGCTTTGCTCGCCATCGCGCAAGGTGGTGTCAAAAATAATCAATTGCTCAGACATCAAAGGCTCCAATCTAAAAACCGTGTCAATTTCCGTTTCACCACCCGCGCAAAAAGCAAAAAGCCCGTTGGCATCTGGCTAACGGGCTGGGAGTGATGAAAACTGTGGCTTCTTACGCGCACACACCTACCCGCCCGTGGGGCGCTAGTAGTAGTGCTAGTGAGTATCCAAATTTCATAGGCGCAAATACTAGCACAGTTTTTGAATGACGCGCGCTGCGCTTGTGCTTAAATGCCAGCCATTTGCAACAAAAAAACCTAGGCCACATCCACCATGAGCTACCCCCAAAGTTTGCTTGACCATTTTGAAATTCAGCAGCTCAACCACCGCTACGCCAACGCCGTGGATGCGCGCCAGTGGGACAGGTTGGACGAGGTTTTCACCCCCGATGCCTTTATTGACTACAGCGCCGTCGGCGGCTTGGCGGCGCACCTGCCCGCCATCAAACCCTGGCTGGCGCAGGCGCTGGGCAGCTTTAACAGCTATTACCACCTGGTTGGCAATCTAGAAATTCAAGTGGATGGTGACAAAGCCACCAGCCGCATCGCCTGCTTTAACCCCATGGAGATGCGCCCATTTGCTTGGCGTTGCGTGATGATAGGTATTTGGTACGAAGACGAACTGATCCGCACGCCGCAAGGCTGGCGCATCACGCGCCGCACCGAAGTGCCTTGTTTTGGCAAAAGCCGCCCCTGGTTCATGCTGCTGGTGCAAGCCGTGCTGCGGCGCAAATACCGCCGCGTCATCGCCGCCGCCAGCGTCCCAAGCACGAAAGCCTAGCCCATGCGCCACACCCCATTTGCCCTTATCTTGCCCTGGCTGTGCAGCGCCCTGCTTTTAGGCGCTTGCGCCAGCACCCAAGCGCCCGCAGCCGCGCCCACCACACCCCAGCCCAACAGCCCCACAACGGGGGCCAGCGCTGCCGAATCAGCCAGGCTAGAAACCGAGTTTGTGGATGCCCTGAGCGCACCCTTGGCGGATCTGAATTTGATCCGCAAAACCATTCCCCCTGTGCTCGAAGCGGCGCGGCAAGCGCCCTACGCCCCACCCAGCGCCGCCGATTGCGCGGGCTTGCGCCTAGACATCGAAGCCCTGAACCGTGTTTTGGGCGCGGATTTAGACACCCCAGCCAGCGCCGACAACCCCAGCCTGATTGAACGCGGCTCAGATTTGGCCAGCGACGCCGTGGTCGATGCCGTGCGCGATGGCACCACGGGCATCCTGCCCTTTCGCGGCTGGATACGGCGTTTAAGCGGCGCCAACAAACACGCCAAAGCCGTGATTGCCGCTATTTCAGCGGGCGCGGTGCGCCGCGCCTACCTCAAAGGCCTAGGGCAAGCGCAAGGCTGTGCCAGCCCAGCAGCGCCAGCTTTGGCCTCGACCGCGCCTGCCGCACCCACCCTTAGCCCCACGCCTGCGCCTACGCCACTACCCAAACCCCAGCCTTAACTGGCAGTTCAAAGCCACGAAACACCATGCGCTTACGCTTTCTATCCACCCGTTTTTTTATTACTTTATTCATAGCTGCTCAGGCAGGTTTTACGGCGCAAAGTGCCGAAAACACCCTTAAAAATACAGATGCTAGCGCCCTAGAACGCTTTACCCTGAAAAACGGCCTGCAAGTCATGCTGCTGCCCGATCACCGCGCCGCCACTGCGGTGCAAATGCTCTGGCTCAAAGTCGGCTCGATTGATGAAACCGACGGCACCAGCGGCGTAGCCCATGTGCTGGAACACATGGCCTTTAAAGGCACGCCCAGCGTGCCCGAGGGCGAGTTTTCCAAACGCATTGCCGCCATGGGGGGCGAGGACAACGCCTTCACCAACTACGACTACACCGCCTACTACCAGCGCGTGCCCGCAGCCCGCCTGCACGAAGCCATGGCGCTAGAAGCCGACCGCCTAGCGCATCTGAACTTCAGCGATAGCGCCTTTGGCAAAGAAATCGAAGTGATTAAAGAAGAGCGCCGCATGCGCACCGACGACCAGCCGCGCGCCGCCATGGGCGAAATGATGAACGCCGTCACCTATAGCGCCAGCCCCTACCGCCGCCCCGTGATTGGCTGGATGGACGATTTGCAGCGCATGAAGGCTGCCGATGCGCGGCAATTTCACCAAACTTGGTACGAGCCCGCCAATGCGGCGCTGGTCATCGTCGGCGATGTGCAGCCTGCCCAAGTGCGCGCTTGGGCGGAAGAGCTCTATGGCCGCATCCCCAATAAAGCCACCATGCCCGAACGCAAACAAAGCGCCGAGCCCGCGCAGCGCGGCATGCGCCGCATGGTCTTTCAAGCCGTAGCCGAACAGCCCGTGGTGGCTTTGGCCTTCAAAATCCCCGCTTTTGCCAGTGCGCACCTGCCCATTACCGACAAGGGCGCCATCGCGCAAGACATCTACGCCCTCGTCATGCTGGCCGAAGTGCTTGATGGTTATGAAGGCGCACGCCTGGCTCGCAAGCTAACTCAGGGCAAAAATCGCGTGGCCGATAGCGTCAGCGCCAGTGCTGGGCTGCTGGGGCGCGGGCCCGAAACCTTTACCCTGCAAGGCATCCCCGCCAAAGGCAAAAGCGCCGCGCAGCTAGAAGCAGCCCTGCGCGGCGAAATCACCCGCATCGCCCAAGCTGGCATCAGCGCGCAAGAACTGCAGCGCGTGAAAAACCAATACGCTGCGGGCGAAATCTTCAAACGCGATTCGCTGATGGGACAAGCGCAAGAGTTGGGCATGGCCTGGGCGCTGGGGCTGCCAGCAGGCAGCAGCGACATCCTGATTGAGCGCCTGGGCGCCGTCACCCCAGCCCAAGTGCAATCGGTCGCGCAGCGTTATTTTGGCGATGATGAACTGACCGTAGGGACGCTGGTGCCGCAAACTGCCCAAGCGGCTGTATCGTCTCAAATTGTTAAAATCCCAAGCCAATAAGCGCAGCGGCTTTTAGCCTATCAAAGCAAAAATGTGCGTGTTTCGCGGCAGCTGCGGACGCGCATGCGCGAACAAAAGCCCTACAATTGGCCCTTGCCATTTTCATGGCGTTTTTTCTTATAAAACGCTGCAAACCCTGCCTAAACAGCTATTAATTTTATAGTTCCTAATGCCTTACTTATGAGCACTGCTGCACCCAGGGCGCTGACTTTGAGCCTATCTCAGCCGCCACTAGACACGGCTTGCGCGGCCTTTGCCAAGAGTACACGCTTGGTCATTAAAGTCGGCTCGTCCTTAGTTACCAATGAAGGCAAGGGACTAGACGATGCCGCCATTGCTGCTTGGTGTGCCCAGTTGGCCATATTGGCGCAAGAGGGACGAGAAGTCATCATGGTCAGCAGCGGAGCCATTGCCGAGGGCATGAAGCGCCTCGGTTGGTGCGCGCGCCCCAAAGCCGTGCACGAGCTGCAGGCGGCCGCTGCTGTGGGGCAAATGGGCTTGGCGCAAGCCTACGAAACCCATTTGCGCGCGCATGGCCTCAAAAGCGCGCAGGTACTGCTCACGCACGCTGATTTAAGCGACCGCGAGCGCTATCTCAACGCCCGCTCTACCCTGCTGACCCTATTGCAGCTGGGCGTAGTGCCCGTTATCAACGAAAACGACACGGTGGTAACCGACGAAATCAAATTTGGCGACAACGATACTCTGGGCGCACTGGTGGCCAATTTGGTCGAGGCGGACTGCCTCGTCATCCTTACCGATCAAAAAGGCCTGTACAGCGCCGACCCGCGCAAAGATCCGCAAGCGGTTTTTATCCGCACAGCGACAGCAGGCGATCCGGTGTTAGAACAAATGGCTGGCGGCGCAGGCAGCCGAGTGGGTACGGGCGGCATGATTACCAAAATTCTGGCCGCGCGGCGTGCTGCATCATCAGGTGCCAGCACCGCGATTGCTTGGGGGCGTGAGCCACAAGCGTTGGTGCGCCTGATGCAGGGTGAGCCCATCGGTAGCCTCTTGATCGCATCCGAAGCGAAGCTGCAAGCGCGCAAACAATGGATAGCCGACCACCTTCAAGTCGCTGGCAGCGTGCGTGTCGATGCGGGCGCAGCGCACTGTTTGAAGGCAGGCAAGGCCAGCTTGCTGCCCGTGGGAATGACCGCCGTAGAGGGCGAATTTGTCCGCGGCGAAGTCATCGCTATCTGTGATGAGCAAGGACAAGAGCTGGCGCGCGGTCTGGCTAATTACTCTAGCTCCGAGGCTCGCCTGTTATGCAAAAAATCCACAGCAGAAGTGGCGCAATTTATTGGCTACGAGGCCGAACCCGAAATGGTACACAAAAACAATATGGTGCTATCAGGCGGTTATTGAGCATTTTTTAATAGCTATATGAATAGCGAACTAATAGCAAACTGGTAGCGGATCGAGCGAGCGCCACATATACCAAGTCGCCACGCTGCGCCATGGCCCCCAGGCACGAGCGACCTCACGCGCATCGCTGCGGCTGACGGGCTCGCCCGAGAAATAATTGCGGCTAATACCCTTGATCAACCCCGCATCGTCCAGCGGTAGCACATCAGGGCGCAGCAGGTAGAACATCAAAAACATCTCGGCTGTCCAACGCCCTATGCCACGAATATCGACCAACTCGGTGATGATGGCCTCATCATCCATCTCGGGCCAGCGTTTCAGATTCAACTGGCCGCGATCGAAGTGCAGGGCTAAATCCACCAAATACTCGATTTTGCGTGCCGACAAACCCGCTGCGCGCATGTCGTCCACTTTCAGCTTAAGCACATTTGCAGGCGTGAGCTTGCGACGACGCGGCAAAGTGGTGATAAAGCGATCCCACACCGACTGCGCAGCTTTAACCGATATTTGTTGTCCTACCACTGAACGCGCCAAGGTGCTAAAGGCATCGCCGCGTGACTGCATGCAGTCTTGCCCATAAACCGGGATGATGCGGCGCAAGACCAAATCCTTGTCCATCAGGTGTGCACAAGCCTCGGCCCAATAATCGGGGCTGATCAAAATTTCGGCTTTGGTGGACGGGGCTGCTGGCATAGGGAGGCGGATTGTAGCCAAAGCCAAAAACAGTTTTTGCTTTTTGGGTCAGTAATTTTGCCTCGGCCATTTTGGGGACAGGCTCATGGCAGGCTCATGCTAGAATCTCTAGCTCTGTAAATTTCCCATTCGCAGAGTTGGTATTTTTTAGTTCCCACATGGGCACCCAAAAGGTGCGCTGGCAGCCCCTAGGCCGTCAGAGTGTAGCCCCTGTGATGACCCTAACCCTTTGGAGTATTTATTATGACTACTATGCGCGAAATGCTGGACGCTGGCGTCCACTTCGGTCACCAGACCCGTTTCTGGAACCCCAAAATGGCCCCTTATATTTTTGGCCATCGTAATAAAATTCACATTATCAATCTGGAAAAAACATTGCCTTTGTTCAATGAGGCGATGAAACAGATCCGTCAAATCTCCTCTAATCGTGGCAACATTTTGATCGTTGGTACGAAGCGTACTGCCCGCGAAACCGTGGCCGCAGAAGCCCAGCGAGCAGGCGCACCTTATGTAGACCAACGCTGGTTGGGTGGCATGCTGACTAACTTTAAAACAGTCAAAACCTCGCTCAAGCGCCTGAAAGACATGAAAGCGCAGCAAGAGACAGGTCTCGATACGCTGAGCAAAAAAGAACAACTGATGTTTAGCCGCGAATTGACAAAACTGGAACGCGACATCGGCGGCATCCAAGACATGGGTGGCCTGCCTGACGCGATTTTTGTAGTGGATGTTGGTTATCACAAAATCTGCATTCAAGAAGCAAAAAAACTGGGGATCCCCGTCATCGCCGTAGTGGACTCTAACCACAATCCTGAAGGCATCGACTATGTGATTCCAGGTAACGATGACTCCTCTAAAGCCGTAGAGCTTTATGTGCGTGGCGTGGCTGATGCCATCCTCGAAGGCCGCGCAAATGCTGTTCAAGAAGTTGTTGCTGCTGTAAAAGGCGACGACGAGTTCGTTGAAGTCGAAGAAAACCAAGCCTAATTCGACTGGCTCCCAACTTAGGCGCATAGGCTTTATGCCGCAGCGCCACCCAAGGGCTAGTTCACTGCACTAGCCCTTTTTTCATGATTTAAAGGAAGAACACGATGACAACGATTACCGCAAGCATGGTTTCTGAGCTGCGTGGCAAAACCGATGCTCCCATGATGGAGTGCAAAAAAGCCTTAACCGAAGCGGCTGGCGATATGGCCAAGGCGGAAGAGATTTTGCGTGTCAAACTCGGTACCAAAGCTGGCAAAGCTGCCAGCCGCATCACGGCTGAAGGCGTGGTGACCGTGAGCATCAAAGGTAAATCTGGTGCCTTGGTTGAGGTGAACTGTGAAACTGATTTTGTGACCAAAAACGACAGCTTCTTGGCGCTAGCGCAAGCTGCTGCCGACTTGGCTGCAGCCCATAACCCTGCTGATTTAGCCGCCTTGGCTGCCCTGCCCTTTAGCCTGGATGGTTTTGGCCCCACGCTAGAAGATGTGCGCAAAGGCCTCATCGGCAAAATCGGCGAAAACATGAGCCTGCGCCGCTTCAAGTGTTTTGATGGCAGTTCTTTAGCCGCTTACCTGCACGGCACCCGCATCGGCGTGGTGGTGGAGTTTGAGGGTGATGAAACGGCAGCTAAAGACGCAGCCATGCACATTGCTGCAATGAAGCCCGTGTCGCTGACCAGCAAAGACGTCCCGCTTGAGCTGATTGAAAAAGAGCGCGCCGTGGCCACTGCCAAAGCCGCTGAATCTGGAAAGCCTGCCGACATTGCCGCAAAGATGATCGAAGGCTCGGTCGCTAAGTACCTTAAGGAAGTCAGCCTGTTTGACCAAGCTTTCGTGAAAAATGACAAGCAAACCGTCGAACAAATGCTCAAAGCAGCCAATACCAGTATGAAGGGCTTTACGCTGTTCGTGGTGGGCGAAGGCATTGAGAAAAAGCAAGACGACTTTGCGGCCGAAGTCGCTGCGCAAGTTGCTGCTGCCAAGGGTCAATAAACCCCGCCGGCGCTATTGTGTTAAACCTCTGAAACGGGGGGAGGGGCTATCCCCGTAGCTCTTCTTGAACGATCTAAGGCGGAAAGCCATAAAAAACCACCTTTCAAGGTGGTTTTTTATTGAGATGAACATTGGCGGCCAAGATACATAACAAGTTGCTTTTGCCTGAAGCTTGACTGTTTAACGATAAGGCCTCAAGGCTTGACGATTTTGTCAGTCTGGCGATGCCCATCTGGTACGAACATATAGCCACTTCCCCACACGGTTTGGAGGTAGCGCGGTGCGCGGTTATCGTCTTCAATCAATTTGCGTAAGCGTGAGAGTTGAACATCCAAACTGCGATCAAAAGGCTCATACAAACGCCCACGCGCCAGTAGCGACAGATCTTCACGCCCTAATGCTTGATGGGGTCGCAAAGCTAATGCGCGCAACATGCTGCAATCGCCAGCAGTCAAAGGTACGGATTTCCCTGATTTACTTAAACTGCTCGCAGCAAGATCAAATACATATTCGCCAAAAACGATCGGCTGGGTAGGCACTTGCGCATCCAGTGCCAACAGACCGTTCAATTTATCCAGCAAGCGCAAAGGTGAGAGAATTTTACGCATACAAGCATCGGCTCCCACGCGGTTGTTGACGAAAGATCGCGTATCGTCCCCTTTGCCCAGCAGCATCAAAATCGGGAAATCATAGGACTGCTCACGCAAAGCTTGGCAGAGCTGTGCTCCACCTTGATCGGAGAAGCTACGATCCAAAACCAAAGCAGCAGGCTTTTGCCGCTGCAGTTGGGCATGGAGATCATTGCTATTGTTGAACACGATGGGCGTAAAGCCTTCCACCTGCAGGTAACGCTGCAAAAGATGGGTATTGCGTGCATCTGCATCAGCAATGAAAATTATTTGGGAAGATTTTGTCATATTCATACCTGCCCCTTATGAAAAACACCCAGTAACGAAGACCAGTTGTTCCACACTCTCGGGGATTTGGCAAATTCCGCTGGGGTCTTTCAGATTTCTGATATCTGCCATGCACCTGTTGCTTGTAGCGTGCTGCCTGCATTGTCGCAAAGCAAGACCAGTCGGGTCAGTAATTTTTAAAGCCCATCCCCATATTTAACAATTACCCTTTCAGAGCTGTCGCATTTTCGTGAATTTCTCCCCGTTACTACGGTATAACTTACACCTAAAAAAACAAGAGCGCTTCATGGCGCTCAATGCTTTAGCTGCGAACAGGGTTAAAGATTACCTATCATTTTGTGATGGTGGCTGTGTCAGGCGGAAAAACTCTTCGGCGACATCCATGTCGTCATGATTCACTTCGATTTGACTTTCTGGCGCAGGAGGCGGGACAGATGGCGGGCTGGTAGAAGCAAAGTCAGGCTTTTGGCTGCTACTGGCAAAAGTGCTTTGTGGGGCTGCCACATTTACGCCAGTTTGCGCGCGTTCTTGTAACTGAGGCAAGGCCGTCGTTTTGTCTAAAGGCCAAATACAGGCGATTCCCGATAGAGGAATGGATTTAGAGCGCGCATAACGCATCACCGCCAACTGCAGCAGTTGCCATCGGGCTAACAGCATCGTTGGAGATGCACTCGCACAATTGTCCTTTAGCTCAACGACCACTAGGAAATGGTTGTCCCCCAGCGAATTGAACACATAGTTTTTCACAAACTCGCGCATGCCACTGGTTTTACTGGCTTCATGCATAAAGCTCAAAATAACGGTTCGGGGACTGTCTGCCGATGCTGAGCTCAAGGTCTTGCTTAGGCTGCGCGCCGAAGATTCCACCCCACTACCCATGCTCGGAGGTGCTACTGATGCGGGCGCTGCTGCTAGTGCAGCTTTCTTCCCAAAGAAACCCATAAAAAAACTCCCCTTATAAAGATACCCTAGGTAAGCAATTTTCACGCCCAAATTGCAGCGGTGTCTCCTAGGGCATGTACGGAGATGTTGCCGAGTACTCCGCAAATCCCTCGTAAAATTCGGGCGTTCACAGTCGGCCTCCTGTAGTGTTTTTTTTGCCGAGTCTCCCATTACCCTTTGCTCATGGCTCTTTGCCCTTTTCACCGTCGTGGTGCATCAGGGTTAGGGGCTGCTGCTTTTACCCACTTCATTATGCAATTGCCTTTGTCTTGGCTGCGCCAATTTTGTAATCCCGAACTCTCTGATATCCAATTGGGTGAAAAACTCACCATGGCGGGACTGGAGCTGGAAGAGCTGCAAGCGGCTGCGCCGGCCTTTAGCCAAGTCTTGATTGGCGAGATCCAAGCCTGCGAGCAGCACCCCGATGCTGACCGTCTACGCGTCTGCCAAGTGGATGCGGGTACAGGCAAGCTGCTGCAAATTGTTTGCGGCGCGCCCAATGCGCGCGTGGGCATCCGCATTCCTGTGGCCATGGTGGGCGCGGAATTACCGCCAGGCGCCGATGGCAAGAGTTTCAAAATCAAACTCGGCAAACTGCGCGGCGTGGAAAGCGCGGGCATGCTATGTTCGGCCAAAGAGCTGGGCCTAGACGAAGACGCCAGCGGCCTGTACGAACTGCCCGCAGATGCGCCCATAGGCCAGGCCATCCGCGATTATTTGCAGCTCGATGAACAAATCGCTACGCTCAAACTCACACCCAATCTGGGGCATTGCCTGAGCGTTTTGGGTGTTGCGCGCGAAGTCGCCGCCTTAACACAAGCGCCCCTGCAGCTGCCCCAAATTAAGCCCGTTGTAGCCAGCATTGCTGACACCCTGAAAGTCACAGTGGCAGCGCCTGACTTATGCGGTCGCTTTGCGGGGCGCATCGTGCGCGGCGTGAATGCGCAGGCTCCAACTCCAGCCTGGATGGTGCAAAAACTCGCCCGTTGCGGCCAGCGCTCAGTCAGCGCCTTAGTTGATATCTCTAACTTTGTCATGTTTGAGTTGGGCCAGCCCAGCCATATGTTTGACCTAGACAAAATCCAGGGCGATTTGACGGTGCGCTGGGCGCAGCAGGGCGAGAGCCTAAAGCTGTTGAACGGCAATACCGTGGAGTTGGCGCAGGATATCGGTGTCATCACCGACAGCCAGCAGATCGAGTCGCTCGCCGGCATCATGGGAGGCGACGCCACTGCTGTGGGCGATAGCACGCAAAACATCTATATCGAAGCCGCATTTTGGTGGCCAGATGCCATTGCTGGGCGCGCACGCCGTTTAAACTTCAGTACTGACGCTGGGCACCGCTATGAACGCGGCGTAGATTTTGCCTTGCCGCCTAGCGCCATCGAACGCATCACGCAACTGGTGCTCGAGATTTGCGGTGGGCAAGCTGGCCCCGTGCAAGACCAAAGCGTGGATCTCCCCCAGCGCCCCCCAGTTGTCATGCGCGTGGCGCGCGCGGCCCAAGTCATAGGCCTGCCCTTAACGGCCGAAGCGTGTAGCGCGGCGCTGATGCGTCTAAATTTGCCGCACAGCTGCGCAGGCGACAGCATCACCGTCACGCCCCCCAGTTACCGCTTTGATTTGAATATCGAGGCCGACATCATTGAAGAAGTCTTGCGCATGGTAGGCCTAGATAGCCTGCCCCTGCACCCGCCCGCAGCACCTACGCAAGCACGGGTGAGCAGCGAAAAGCAGCGCGGCCGCTTTGCCCTGCGCCGCCAAATGGCCGCCTTGGGCTATCAAGAGAGCATCAATTACAGCTTTATTGCCGAGCAAGACGAAGCCCAGCTCAACGGCAATGCCGACCCTGTACGCCTGCTCAACCCCATAGCTAGCCAGATGAATGTCATGCGCTCAGGCTTGCTGCCCAGTTTGCTGGAGGTACTCAAACGCAATTTGGACCGTAAAGCCGAAACCGTGCGCGTTTTTGAATGGGGACGCGTATTTAGCAAAGACAGCCGCGTAAGCGAGAACCTGCGCAGCGTGCAAGGCATCGCCCAGCCCATGAAATTAGGCGGCTTGGCCTATGGCACGGCTGCTCCGGCGCAATGGGGGCAAGCAGAGCGCAGTGTGGATTTTTACGATGCCAAAGCCGACATTGAAGCCCTGTTTGCTAGTGTCAGTAAAAATAAATTAGGCAGCGCCGCGCTGGAATTTATCGCCCCGGCCGAAGGCCAGGCTCACCCTGCCCTGCACCCAGGCCGCAGCGCCACCGTGCTGCGCCACAAAAAGCCCATCGGTTATATCGGCGAGCTGCACCCCAAATGGGTACAAGCGCACGGTCTGCCCGCAACGCCTGTACTGTTTGAGTTGGACGCGCAAGCCCTAGAGCTAGTCAGCCTGCCGCAAGCTGGCGCGATTTCGCGCTTCCAAGGCGCGGAACGCGATATTTCCGTGGTTGTGGCCGAGGCAATTAGCCACGCGCAAATCATGCAGAGCATCAGCAAAGCCAAAACCCAGTTTGTGCAAAACGCCCTGCTTTACGACATCTATCGTCCGCAAAAAGAAGGCGGCAGCTTGGGGCTGGGCGAAAAATCCGTCACCATGGCTTTGAGTCTGAGCAGCATGGAAGCGACCCTGACCGATGTGCAAATCGAGGCCGATGTGCAAACCATTTTGCAGGCGCTGCAAACCCAAGTCGGGGCGAGGTTGAGGGCTTAAATACCCGTAAATGCTTGTATTTACGCGCCAGCAGCAACACTGGCCGCGTGAAATTGCTGATCAGAAGGGGCTTGGGGAGACATCTGCACCGTAATCTGCAAGCCAAGCGCCTTTGCCACTTTTGCCACTGTGGTAAATGCAGGGTTTCCCTCAGGCGATAGCGCTTTATACAAGCCTTCGCGCGTCATGCCAGTGTCTCTGGCAAGCTGGCTCATATTCTTTGCGCGTGCAATAACGCCTAGGGCATGGACGATAAAGGCCGCGTCATCACCAGCTTCTTCCATACATGCCTCCAGATACAGTTGAATGTCTTCATCTGTTTCAAGGTGCTTTGCTGAATCCCAGCGGGTCGTTTGAATGCCCATAACCTATACCTCCAACTGCCTAGCCATTTCTTTAGCTTTTGCAATATCTGCCTGCTGCGAGCGGTGAGTGTGTCGCCGTCGCTGGTGCAGAACAAGCAGCATTAAGCATCTTGAGAATTGACCTGTTTTTCTTTGGTTCTTCGCCAAACAATCCAGCAAGCCAAGCAGAAAACAAAAACCATTACATAATATCTTGCATCGTAATCTATTACTCCATCAATATCAAAATCTGGCAACATGTCAGCGAAGAATAAAATAATTAAAGATGGAAAAAATGGCGAAAACACAAGGCGTATCTTCTTTTTCATCGTAATTTCTTTTATTATTTTTGGCGATATTGAAAATATTAAAAAGAAAGCGAGGCGGATTCAAACCTGAAGTGCAACACTCATCAACTGGAGTAGATTGCACAAATGGAAACAACTTATCAACACTTACAACCAGAAGAGCGCATCACGCTAGCGAGCTTGAAAGCGCAGGGCTATAGCATTCGAGCCATAGGCGCATTCATGAAACGCTCGCCCAGCACCATCAGCCGAGAGTTGGCACGCAACAGTGATGCGCAGGGCTACGGCTCTAAAGCTGCCCAATGCAGTTATCAGAGGCGGCAGCGGACGGCCAGCCCTGC
>JAMIFN010000058.1:0-12878 GCA_035906235.1 Allobrachymonas sp.
CAGACCATGACGGTGTGGCTGCCTTGTATGCCATAACGCTGCTGAGCCTGTTTATAAGTCAGCTCCCCTCTTTCGACCTGCTCGACCACTGACAATTTAAAAGCCAAGGTGTAATCCTTCTGACTGCGCTTGATGTATGTTTCCATAAGCCTTTCCTCGTTAAGAAGGCCTAACTTGTCAAGCTATTTCAGGATGGGTCAGCACAGAAAGAAAAAGCAGGCTAAGCCTGCTTTTTCGAGGGCTTGTGTGAAGGGGTATTTAGTCTTGAGGGAAAGCTGTGGCCGCTGCACCCGGATGCGCTGCCGTTGGCGGCGTCAGCCCAGTCGTGGCTTCGTCGGCGTTGGGGCTGTTGCCCGTGCCGCCAGCCGCGCCGGCAGATGGTTTATCAGCGTCTTTGCTGCGCGGTACAAAATCTTTGGGTGGCTGCGGCTCACGCCCAGCCATGATGTCTTGGATTTGCTCGCGCCCGATCGTCTCCCAACGCATCAACGCCGCAGTCATGGCTTCTACCTTGTCACGGTTGGCCTCTAAAATTGCCTGCGTTTTGGCGTATTGCTCATCCAAAATGCGGCGAATTTCGGCGTCCACCTTTTGCATAGTCTCCTCACTAATGCTGGTGGTTCGGCTCATGCTGCGCCCCAAAAAGACTTCGCCCTCGTCTTCGGCATAAACCATGGGGCCAAGCACAGGGCTCATGCCATAACGGGTAACCATATCGCGTGCGATTTTGGTGGCGCGCTCGTAGTCGTTCGATGCGCCCGTGGAGATTTTGTGAACAAACAAATCTTCGGCCACGCGGCCACCAAAAAGGATGCTGATTTCATGCAGCATTTGATCAAAGTACAGACTAAAGCGATCGCGCTCAGGCAGTTGCCAAGTCAAGCCCAAAGCACGGCCACGCGGCATGATGGTGACTTTGTGCACGGGGTCGGTGCCCGGCAAAATTTCTGCCACCACCGCATGGCCAGACTCATGGTAGGCCGTGGCTTGTTTTTCCTCGTCCGTCATGACCATGCTCTTGCGCTCAGGCCCCATGAAGATTTTGTCTTTGGCTTTTTCAAAATCTTGCATTTCCACCGTTTTTGCTTCACGGCGCGCCGCCATCAAGGCAGCTTCGTTGCACAAATTGGCCAAATCCGCACCACTCATGCCAGGCGTACCACGCGCCAAAATATCGGGCTGCACATCATCGCCCAAAGGCAATTTGCGCAAATGCACATTCAAAATTTGTTCGCGCCCACGAATATCCGGCAAGGTGACATAGACCTGACGGTCAAAACGCCCTGGGCGCAGCAGCGCCGCATCCAAAATATCAGGGCGATTGGTGGCAGCCACCACAATCACGCCCAGATTGGTTTCAAAACCGTCCATCTCCACCAGCATTTGGTTAAGGGTTTGCTCGCGTTCGTCATTGCCGCCGCCCAAACCTGCACCGCGCTGGCGGCCTACGGCATCGATTTCATCAATAAAGATGATGCAGGGCGCGTTCTTTTTGGCGTTTTCAAACATATCACGCACCCGCGATGCGCCCACGCCGACAAACATTTCCACAAAGTCTGAGCCTGAAATGCTAAAGAAAGGCACTTTGGCTTCGCCAGCAATCGATTTGGCCAGCAGGGTTTTACCCGTACCAGGGGGGCCGACAAGCAAAAGGCCACGCGGAATGCGTCCACCCAATTTTTGGAATTTGCTTGGATCCTTCAAGAAATCGACGACTTCTTTGACCTCTTCTTTGGCCTCGTCGCAGCCAGCCACATCCGCAAAAGTGACGACATTGCTGTTTTCGTCGAGCATGCGTGCCTTGGATTTGCCAAAGCTAAAAGGCCCGCCTTTGCCGCCACCTTGCATTTGGCGCATAAAGTAAATCCACACGCCCAGCAGCAGCAAAAGCGGCAGCGAGTTGATCAGCAGCTCAACTAAGAAAGAGCGTTTTTCAACCGGTTTGACATCAAAAGCCACTTGGTTATTGATCAAATCGCCCACCAAACCCTGGTCTAAAAAGGGGGCGGTGGTTTTGATGCGGCTGCCATCGGCCTTGACCGCGCTAATCTCCCCGCTCACCCCTGCGGGGATTTTTGCCTCTTTGATTTGCTTGTCGCGCACCAGCTGCAGGAAGCTGGAATAGGTCACGGTGGACGCGCCCGTAGCAGGGTCTGAGAAAGAGCGGAACAAGCTGAACATCAACAGCAGGGCAATCACCCAGACTGCGGCTTTGACATACCAAGCGTTTTTATTCAAAAGAAATCTCCAAAAATGGGAGCTGAGCTAAAAATTGGACAGAAAGCAGTAGGACGCAAATGCGGCAAATTTTACGCATTTCAAGCCACCGTATTTCAGCAACTCCATCAATGCCCTTGCCAGAGGCTCTTGCTACTTGTCAGCATAAGGGTTGGCCGTAGTGCGCATTTCAATGCGCATGGGCGTGCCAACCAAATCAAAGGCTTTGCGGAAACGCCCTTCCAAATAGCGTTTGTACGAATCGGTGACATGGTCGAGCGAGCTGCCATGCACCACGATGATGGGTGGATTCATGCCGCCCTGGTGCGCATAACGCGGTTTGGGGCGGAACATGCCCGCCCGCTTGGGTGACTGAAACTGCACCGCCTCTTGCAAAATCTTGGTCAGCTGTGGCGTCGGCATTTTGCGTCTAGCCGCAGCATAGGCGCTGGTAATCGATTTCCAGACTGGCGTTAGGCCTTGGCGTTTCTTCGCGCTAATCATGTGGAAGTTGGCAAACTTCAAAAAGCCGAGGCGCATTTCCACCTGACGCTGCAATTGCTCGCGCTGGTAGGCATCGACCGCATCCCATTTATTGATGGCCACCACCAAAGCGCGGCCTGAATCGACCACATAGCCCGCGATATGCGCATCTTGGTCGCTGATGTCTTGGCTGGCATCCAGCAACAACAGCACCACATTGGCGTCTTCAATGGCTTGCAGGGTTTTGACCACCGAGAATTTCTCGATCGCCTCAAAAACCCGGCCTTTGCGGCGCAGACCAGCCGTATCAATCAGCTCAAACTTTTGCCCATCGCGTTCAAAGGGGACGCTGATGGCATCGCGTGTCGTGCCTGGCATATCAAAGGCAATCAGGCGCTCTTCGCCCAGCCAAGTGTTGATAAGCGTGGATTTGCCCACATTCGGGCGGCCAGCCACCGCCAGGCGAATCACATCTTCCTCGGGCTTGGCCTCTTCGTCCTCGGGCAGATTGAGCGGCTCGAGCGCCATCTCGATCAAAGCGCGCACCCCTTGCCCGTGCGAGGCCGAGACGGGCAAGACCTCGCCCAAACCCAGCTCATAAAACTCGGCCAGCTGATGGCCCTCGCTCATGCCCTCAGCCTTATTGGCCACCAGCAGCATGGGTTTAGACAGGCGGCGCAGGTAGTTGGCGATATCGTGGTCTTGCGCCGACAAGCCGCCGCGTGCATCCACCACAAAAATCACGATATCGGCCTCGGCCACGGCTTGGCGCGTTTGTTTGGCCATTTCCTTGTAAATGCCGCTCTCGGCCGTGGGCTCAAAACCGCCCGTGTCGATGACGATGTATTCGTGCTTACCCAGCTTGCCATTGCCATAGTGGCGGTCGCGCGTTAGCCCCGCAAAGTCGGCCACGATGGCGTCACGCGATTTGGTCATGCGGTTAAACAGCGTGGATTTGCCCACATTGGGCCGCCCCACCAGGGCGATTACGGGTTTCATAGGGATTTGGGTACTATTCTTTTAATAGCTGCTCAGGCAGCATTTGTGCGGAAATATCGCAAAAAGCCTGTAAAAATAAGGCGCAAGACTGAGCAACGATTGTAGCCGCCCAAGCCCAAACACGCGGCCAATAAAAAACCGCTGCCCATTTGAGCAGCGGTTTTGGTGCCCAAGGGCCGCCTGCGCTTACGACAGGTGTTTACCCAAGAGGCCAGCCATTTCAAACATGCTGACTTGTTTTTTGCCGCCAAATACGGGCAACAGCGCCGCATCGGCGTTGATGTTGCGCTTGTTGGCCGCGTCTTGCAGATTGTGCTTTTTGATGTAAACCCAGATTTGCTTGACCACTTCGGTACGCGGCAGGGGCTTGGCACCAACCACTTTGGCCAAATCAGCGCTAGGCGTCAGCGCTTTCATAAAGGCTGGGTTAGGGGTGCGTTTTGCCGCAGCTGCTTTAGGCGCAGCAGCTTTTTTTGCAGGTGCTTTAGCGGGAGCTTTTGCAACAGCTTTTTTTGCTGGTGCTTTTTTTGCAGTGGCCATGGAAGGTCATCCTTAAGTTAAAAAAACGGGCTAACAGGCGCTGGCGACTACCAAATCCCCCCCAGGGGCTTCGCCTGCCATCGCTGAGGGCGGATACTACTGCAAAAAAAATCTCGCCCACAATGAAAAGTGTGTTTTTTCCTGAGGCAAACGCGAAAAAATGCAGCCGCTTGCGCTCGGTGTTGCGCCCAAGATGCATAAAGGCGCAGCCGAAGCCGCGCCCAAGCCTAGGGGAAGCTGCGACAATCGCCCCCCATGAATGCCCCTATCACGACCGCTACCCCTGAAAAAAAACCCCTGCCCGCTGGCGCTTTGCGCGTGGAATCGATGGATTTAGATGCCCAAGGCATCGCCCACCGCGAAGACGGCAAAGTCGTGTTTATTGACGGCGCCCTGCCCTTTGAAGTGGTACGCGCCCAAGTCAATCGCAAAAAAAACACCTGGGAAAACGCCACGCTGACTGAAGTGCTGACCCCCTCAACCCTGCGCGTAACACCGCCCTGCCCGCACTTTGGCCTGCACCAAGGCGCTTGCGGCGGCTGCAAAATGCAGCACTTAGAAGCAGGCGCGCAAGTCGCCATCAAGCAGCGCGTGCTGGAAGACAACCTCTGGCATCTGGGCAAAGTGAAAGCGCAAACCATCTTGCGCCCCATTCAGGGGCCAGCCTTGGGCTACCGCTACCGCGCGCGTTTGTCGGTGCGCTATGTCAACAAAAAAAACGAAGTGCTGATTGGCTTTCACGAACGCAAAAGCCGCTATATCGCCGACATGCAAAGCTGCGCCGTGCTGCCGCCTGCCATCAGCGCCCTGCTGCTGCCCTTGCGCGAGCTCATCGCCAGTATGCAAACGCGCGACCACTTGCCGCAAATTGAGCTAGCCTGCGGCGACACCCTCACCGCACTGGTGCTGCGCCATCTGCAGCCCCTAGAAGACGGCGACAAGCAAAAACTGCGCGACTTTGCTGCCGCCCACCCCAGCGTCAACATCCAATGGTGGCTGCAACCCAAAGGGCCAGACACCGTGCAGCTGCTCGACGCCGACGACACGCGCCAGCTGAGCTACGCGCTCGATGAGTTTGGCGTGATCATGCCCTTCAAACCCACCGATTTCACCCAGGTCAATCCGCACATCAACCGCGTGCTGGTCGGGCGCGCGCTGCGCCTTTTGGGTGTGCAAGCGCACGAGCGCGTGATCGACTGGTTTTGCGGCCTGGGCAACTTCACCCTGCCGCTGGCCACGCTCAGCCAACAAGTGCTGGGCATAGAAGGCGCTGAAACCCTGGTGGCGCGTGCGCGCAGCAATGCCCAGCAATATTTACAAGGCATTTTGGCAACAAACGCCGTAAAACCTGCCTGGACAGCTCCTGATTTTGAAGCGCGAAATTTGTTTGAAATGACTGCGCAGATGCTAATTGCCGACGGCCGTGCCGACAAATGGCTGGTCGATCCGCCGCGCGAAGGCGCTTTTGCCTTGGTTCAGGCTCTGGCTGCCATCCACCAAAGCCGCATCGCTGCCGAAGATACCGACCCCAGCGTAGCCGCGCTAGCCGACGCACAAGGCTGGCAGCCGCCGCAGCGCATTGTGTATGTCAGCTGCAACCCCGCCACACTAGCGCGTGACGCCGAAGTGCTGGTACACCAAGCGGGCTACACCTGCACCCACGCCGGCATGGTGAATATGTTTCCGCACACCGCCCATGTGGAAAGCATGGCCGTTTTCGAGAAAAACTAAGCAGAGCGCCGCATGAACGACAACACCATCCAATCCATCATCGTCAGCATCATCCCCCTGCTGCTAGCCATCACCCTGCGCGAAGCCGCGCACGGCTTGGCTGCCAAACGCTTTGGCGACAACACCGCCTTTATGCTGGGGCGCATCACCCTCAACCCGCTCAAGCACATCGACCCCATAGGCACCGTCATCATGCCCATTGCCCTGTGGGTGCTGTCTAGCGGCACTTTCACCTTTGGCTATGCCAAACCCGTACCCGTCAACTTCAACAATCTGCACAACCCCAAGCGCGATATGGTTTGGGTCGCCTTTGCCGGGCCTGCCGTCAATTTGCTGCAGGCGCTGATTTGGGGGCTGATTGCCATTTTTGCGGGCGGCATGGGCTTGAGCGGCAGCGCCGCGCAATTTATCGGCGGCATGTGCCAAGCGGGTTTGTGGATCAATGTGCTGCTGTTTGTGTTTAATTTGCTGCCGCTGCCGCCGCTGGATGGCGGGCGCATAGCTGTGGGCTTGCTGCCGCGCGAGCCGTCTAATCTGCTCGCGCGCATTGAACCCTATGGCTTTTATATCGTGCTGGCGCTCTTGGTCACCAACATCATCTACCCGCTCTGGCTCAAACCCGTGGGCGGCCTCACCATGGGGCTGATTGCCCTGCTGCTGCAACCCTTTCAAATGATTTTTGGGGCTTAAGGCGCCGCTGCATCACCCTTTTTGGATGCTAACGCTTGCCATCAGGATGGGGTACGAGCCCGCCTGATAGTGAGATGCCAGCGCGCCGAAAAAGGGGAGTGTGCAGAGTCTCCTTAAGGGCATTAACGCTTTTCATTGCGCCTGGCTTCGCGCTCAAAAATATTGTGCCAATATGGGGATTTTCCGCGTAAAACCTGCCTGAGAAGCTCTAAAACATATAGCGCCGGAAAAAGCAGCCCCCAGCGCACAAACTGGCGCACATGCACCCATTCATGCCGCAGATGGCGGCGCAGCGTGGCTTTATCACCCGCCACCACGACCCGCCCCATAGCCGCCGCTGCCACCGCACCTAGCGGGTGATGGCGCAGCAGCCAAGGCAGCGCCCCACCCCAGGCCAGCCACACGCCGCCGCAATAGCGTACTTGGGCACGCGCTGCCCACAGCAGCAGCAAGGCCAGGGCGGTATAGACATCAGCGCCCAAAAGCAGGGCGCGGCAAGCAACAACAGGCGTGAAAAAAGCACGCCTCAACTGGCGTGCTTTTCTCGTTTGGCGCATCACGGCAGCTTTGCGGGGTTTACTTCGCCGCGTCAGCCAAAATCATGTCCGCCGCTTTGCTGGCAATCGCCACCGCTGGTGCATTGGTGTTGCCGCTAGGCAGATTGGGCATGATGGAGGCATCAACCACGCGCAAGCCCGCCACACCTTTGACCTTGAGATCAGGCGTCAGGGGTGCCATCGCGTCATCGGCCGCGCCCATCTTCACCGTGCCCACAGAATGGTGCACGCTGGTGATGTAGTTCTGGGTCCATTCCAGCAATTGCTCATCCGTCTGCACTGCCTTACCTGGGCGGCTTTCTTCTTGGATGATGCCAGCCAGTGCGGGCTGCGCCGCAATCTCGCGCAGCTTGCGGATGGCGTTCAGAAACGCGGTACGGTCGCGCTCGTCTTGCAGGTAATTCATCTGGATGCGCACATGGTCAGCGGGGTTGGCCGAGCGCAGCTTGATCCAGCCGCGCGAATGCGGGCGCACTTGGCAAGGCCCCATGGTCAGGCCGGGCACGGCATCGGGCTCGATGCCCTCTTTGCCTTCGGCTTCCATGGCGTAAGCATCACCCGAAATCGGCGTGCCAAAAACTTGGATGTCGTTCATGCGCTGATCGGGCGAGCTTTTGAAATAGCAGGCGAAATCGGTGGCAGGAATCGTCAGCGGCCCTTTTTTCTTGAACAAATACGCAAACACCGGCCCCAGCGCCGCCAAGCCACGGAAGCTGGAGTTCAGGCTTTGCGGCTTCTCCTTCACCGTCCAGCACATGGGCACGGTGACATGGTCTTGCAGGTTTTGCCCCACGCCAGGCGCGTCTTGCACCACGGTGATGCCCATTTCTTTCAAGTGCTCGGCCGGACCAATGCCTGAGAGCATCAGCACCTGGGGCGAGTTGAAGGCGCCCGCGCACACCAGCACCTCGCGCTTGGCTTTGGCCACTTGCACCGCGCCGCCGCCCACTTGGTATTGCACGCCCACGGCGCGTTTGTTTTCAATCAGCACCTTGTGCACCAGGGCGCTGGTTTTGACCGTGAAATTGCTGCGCTTCATGGCTGGCGTAATGGCACGCACAGCCACGCTGCTGCGCTTGCCGTGTTCGATATTGACTTGCCAATAGCCCGCGCCGTCAGGTTCGCCGTTGTTGAAGTCGTCTGTGGGTTTATGCCCCGCTTCAATCGCCGCTTTCACCATGGCGGCCGATGTGGTGTGCGCAAAGGGCTGCGCCGCTGCGGTGAGCGCGCCGCCCGTACCGTGAAATTTGTTTTTCAAGACCTTTTGGTCTTCGGTTTGGGTGAAATGCGGCAGCATCTCGTCCCAACCCCAGCCTGGGCAGCCTGCATCGACCCAGTCTTGGTAGTCGAGCTTGTGGCCGCGCACATAGAGCAGGCCGTTAATCGAGCTGCTGCCGCCCAGCACCTTGCCACGCGGCAATTTCAGGCGGCGACCGCCCGCCCACTCTTCAGGCTCAGACTCATTGCCCCAGCTGAAGTTTTTGTCGTAAAGCATCTTGCCCCAGCCCGCAGGCATTTCCACTAAGAGCTTTTTATTGGTGCCGCCACCCTCTAAAACTAGAACAGTGTGTTTGCCACTGCGCGATAATTTTTCAGCCAACAGGCCGCCAGCAGAGCCTGCACCGACGACGATATAGTCAAATTCTTGGTTCATGATGGTTCTTTGTCTCCAAATGTCATGTGATTTTTTACGCCCGCCTTCTCTTGGAGAACGCAGCGAAAAAGCAGCCCGCTGCGCCACCAAGAAGCCAGCGACGCAGGGATTTTAGGGCAAAGCACGCGCCGCCCCAGCGCAGGCGCGTGCCGCTAGCCTTGGGTTTAGTGCGCTGCTGCGGCCTGTGCTTGCGCTTGCGCCACATCCTCTGCGGCTTCATCTCGACGGTGTGCCCAGCGGTAGAGCACGGGCAGCACCAAGAGCGTCAGCAGAGTAGAGGACAAAATGCCCCCTATCACCACCGTAGCCAGCGGCCTTTGCACCTCTGCGCCCGTGCCTGTGGCCAGCGCCATGGGGATAAAGCCTAGCGAGGCCACCAGCGCCGTCATCAACACGGGGCGCAAACGGGTCAGCGCGCCCTCGGTAATGGCGGCGTCCAGCCCTTTGCCCTCTTCGCGCAACTGCCTGATGTAAGCCAACATGACCAAGCCATTGAGCACCGCCACGCCCGAGAGCGCAATAAAGCCCACCGCCGCCGAAATCGACAACGGAATGCCGCGCAACCACAGCGCTGCGATACCGCCCGTCAGCGCAAAGGGAATGCCCGTAAACACCAGCAGCCCGTCTTTGACATTGCCAAACATCATGAAGAGCAAGGTAAACACCATGAGCAGCGCCACAGGCACCACAATCTGCAAGCGCCCTGCGGCAGACTGCATATTCTCAAAGGTGCCGCCCCAGCTCATCCAGTAACCGCTGGGCAAGGCAGCTGCGCCCACTTGGGTTTGCGCCTCTTGCACAAAAGAGCCGATGTCGCGCCCGCGCACATTGGCCGTCACCACCACACGGCGTTTGCCATCCTCGCGGCTGATTTGGTTGGGGCCTAACGCCACTTCCAAGCTCGCCAACTCTGACAGGGGCACAAAACCACCCTGGGGCAGGGGTACGGGCAGGCGGCTGATGCCATCGACATCGTTGCGCACGGCTTCGTCCAGACGCAGGCTGATGGCGATGCGTTTATCGCCCTCAAACAGCACCCCTGCCTCGGCTCCGCCTACGGCAGTGGCCACCACCGCCTGCACATCGTCCACATTCAGGCCATAGCGGGCAATGGCAGCGCGGTCGGGCAGCACGCTGAGCATGGGCAGGCCCGAGGTTTGCTCGACCTTGACATCGGCCGCGCCCGGCACGGCTTTGAGCTGCGCCGCCAATTTTTCGGCGTTGTCATTGAGCACCTGCATATCGTCACCAAAAACTTTGATGGCGACATCGCTGCGCACGCCAGAAATCAACTCGTTAAAGCGCATTTGTATGGGCTGGGTGAACTCGTAGTTATTGCCTGGCACTTGCGCCACAGCTTGCTCTATCGCGGCCACCAAATCGGCTTTGCTGCGCTTGGGGTCGGGCCACTCGGCCCGAGGCTTGAGCATGATGAAAGTGTCGGCCACATTGGGCGGCATGGGGTCGTTGGCAATTTCTGCCGTGCCGATTTTGGCAAACACGCGCTCCACCTCGGGGAATTTGGCAATTTCGCGCTCCAAGCGGTTTTGCATCTCAATGGCTTGGCTCAGGCTGGTGCCTGGCACGCGCATGGCGTGCAAGGCAATATCGCCCTCGTTCAAGCTAGGAATAAATTCACTGCCCATGCGCAAAGTCAGCAAGCCGCACAGCAGCAGCAAAACCAAAGCCGCGCTTAAGACCACGGCTTTGGCCTGCATCACCCAAGTCAGCAAAGGCGCGTACAGGGCTTTGGCGCGTAGCAGCAAAAAATTGTCTTTCTCGGCCACTTTGTCGCCAATAAACAGCGCCACCGCCGCAGGCACAAAAGTCACCGACAAGACCATAGCGCCCAGCAAAGCGGCCACCACCGTAAAGGCCATGGGGTGGAACATTTTTCCCTCTACTCCCGTCAGGGCAAAAATGGGCAAATACACCACCATGATGATGAGCTGGCCATACATCAGCGCACGGCGCGACTCGCCAGAGGCGGCAAAGACCTCGTGCAGGCGCTCGCGCCGCGTCAGGGTGCGGCCCTGCTTGGCTTGCGCGTGTGCCAGGCGGCGCACGCAGTTTTCCACAATCACCACCGCGCCATCAATGATGATGCCGAAGTCCAGCGCCCCCAAACTCATCAAATTGGCGCTCACGCGGTACTGCACCATGCCCGTAAAGGTGAACAGCATAGACAGCGGAATGACGCAGGCGGTGATGATGGCGGCGCGCAAATTGCCCAAAAAGAGAAACAGCACGGCAATCACCAGCAAAGCGCCTTCAAGCAGGTTTTTCTTCACCGTGGCGATGGCTTTATCAACCAACGCGGTGCGGTCATACACCGTCACGGCCTGCACGCCTGCGGGCAGGCTGCGGCGCACCTGCTCCATCTTGGCATCCACGGCTTGGGCCACCACGCGGCTGTTTTCGCCTATCAGCATAAACACCGTGCCCAGCACCACTTCGCGCCCATTCTCGGTAGCTGCGCCCGTGCGCAATTCGCGCCCCAGCCCCACCGTAGCCACATCGCGCACACGAATGGGTAGACCTTGGGCGTTTTTCAGCATGATGTTGGCAATGTCGTCTGGCGTTTGCACCTGACCGGGTACGCGCACCAAATACTGCTCGCCGCGTTTTTCGATATAACCTGCGCCCGCATTGCCGTTATTGCGTGCCACGGCGTTCAAAATATCGGGCCAGCCTATGCCCAGCGCCGCCATGCGCTCGGGTTGCGGCGCAATTTGGTATTCCTTGGCATAGCCGCCTATGGTGTTGATTTCGGTCACGCCGGGCACATTGCGCAGTTGCGGTTTGATGATCCAGTCTTGAATCTCGCGCAAATCCATGGGGGTGTAGTCTGTGCCGTCGGGCTTTTTAGCGCCTTTTTCGGCCTCTACCGTCCACAAATAGATCTCGCCCAAGCCCGTAGAAATCGGCCCCAAACTGGGCGTTAAACCCTGGGGCAGTTTTTCTTTGGCCTCTTGCAGGCGTTCGCCCACCAATTGCCGCGCAAAGTAAATATCCGTACCGTCTTTAAACACCACGGTCACTTGCGACAAGCCATAGCGCGAGAGCGAGCGCGTTTGCTCCAAACCTGGCAAGCCCGCCATCACGGTCTCTATCGGGTAGGTGACGCGTTGCTCGGCCTCAAAGGGCGAGTAACCCGCTGCCGCCGTGTTGATTTGCACCTGCACATTGGTGATGTCGGGAACGGCATCAATCGGCAGTTTTTGGTAGTTGTAAACGCCCAAGGCGGCCATGGCGAAAGTCGCCAGCAGCACCAACCAGCGTTGCTCAATAGCAAAGCGAATGATTTTGTCAAACATGGTGGGCTACTCCTTAATGCTCATGCGCCGCTTCGCTCTTGCCGAGTTCGGCCTTGAGCACAAAGCTGCCCGCTGCGGCATAGCGTTCACCCGCTTGCAAACCTTTTTTCACCACGCTGCGCACGCCGTCGCTGATGCCCAACTCGACAGGGCGTGCCGCAAAGCCTTGCGCCGTGCGCACAAAGACCACCGTTTTTCCCTCCACCGTTTGCAGGGCCTCGTTCAGCACCGTTACAGGCGCTAGCTCTTGGCTGGCGGCTACGGCCACAGTCACAAACAGGCCGGGGCGCCACTGCCCCTGGGCGTTGTCTAGCACCACGCGTGCCGTAGCAGTGCGGGTTTGCTCGCCCAGCAAGTTGCCTACAAAGGCAATTTTTCCTTTGGCTTGGGCGTTCAAGGCGCTGGACTGCAGCTGCACCAGCTCGCCCACTTTGAGTTGCGGCAAAGCCTGGGCGGGCACTTGCAGTTCGACCCAGACTTGGCGCAAATCGGCCACGACGAACACAGCGGCATCCTCTTTCAAGGCTTGCCCCAAGCTGAGGTTTTTCTCAATCACCACGCCATCAAAGGGCGCGCGTAGGGCAAAACGATTCAGCGCACCAGCACCAGCACCAGCACCAGCACCAGCACCAGCACCAGCACCAGCACCAGCACCAGCACCAGCACCAGCACCAGCACCAGCACAAGCAC
>JAMIFN010000059.1:0-14575 GCA_035906235.1 Allobrachymonas sp.
CAGACCATGACGGTGTGGCTGCCTTGTATGCCATAACGCTGCTGAGCCTGTTTATAAGTCAGCTCCCCTCTTTCGACCTGCTCGACCACTGACAATTTAAAAGCCAAGGTGTAATCCTTCTGACTGCGCTTGATGTATGTTTCCATAAGCCTTTCCTCGTTAAGAAGGCCTAACTTGTCAAGCTATTTCAGGATGGGTCAGAGTCAAAAAAAGAGCCCGCATCCTCGATGCGGGCTCTTTTGCGTTAGCTCTGCGCCCAGATGAGGCGCCGTTGCAAATTTACGCGTTTCATTCGTCCAGTGCGGGCGGTTCATCCAGCCCCATCTCGCCTCCTGGCACTTCAGGCAAAGGCTGAGGCAGACCGCTTTGCGCCCATTGCTGCAGCAACAAAGAGACCTCATCCACTCCGACCTTCTTCAAAGCTGAGAATAAGCGCGCACTACCGCCTGCGGTTTGCAATTTCGCAATAGATAAGGCCTTTTGACCCTCGGCTCGATTGAGTTTATCGGCTTTGGTCAGCAAAACCACAAAGTCCAAGCCATCTTGCACGCGCGGACGAATAATCTCCAGCAGGCGCTCATCCAGCTCGGTCAGTCCATGTCGGCTGTCGCATAACATCACGATCGCACGCAGGTTTTCGCGGTGCAGCAAATAATTCGCCATGACCTGCTGCCAACGAATTTTGGCTTCGCGCGGTACGGCGGCATAACCATAGCCAGGCAAATCCGTCAGCACCGCATCAACTGCGCCTTGTTTACCCAATTCAAATAAATTAATGTGCTGCGTGCGTCCAGGCGTTTTGGATGCGTAGGCCAATTGGCGCTGTTGCGTCAGGGTATTGATGCAGGTGGATTTGCCCGCATTCGAGCGCCCGACAAAAGCAATTTCAGGTACCGCCAAATCGGGCAGTTGATTGAGTTGAGCCGCTGTAGTGAGAAAACGGGCCGTGTGCAGCCAGTTGCGCGCCAGCGCCGCAGCGTTCGCGGGCAAAGCAGTTTGAGGTGTAGTCATATGCTGCAGATTGTAGGGCTAGGCATTGTCGAATGGCGGCAGAGTTGTACTAGAATTAGCGGGTTTTACAGCTTTTACGACCTCTGGCTCACGCTAGATTTTTGTGAAGCTGGCCTACCTTATTATTCTGACCCTACCTTGCCATGATCAAACTGCTTGCCACCTTTGCCGCTGCGGTGCTTTTTGCCACCACTGCTCTTGCCAACGAAGCCAACGCGCCCAAAGTAGACAAAGCTGCAGGTGAAGCAAAATTTACCGCGGTTTGCGCAGCTTGCCATGGTGCTGATGGCAACTCAGGCTCCCCAGAGTACCCCCGCATTGCTGGCCAATCGCCAGAATACCTGCTCAAGCAGATGCATGAATTCAAATCCGGCAAGCGCGCCAACGCCATCATGAGCGGCTTTGCAAGCCAATTGAGCGATGCAGATATGCGCAATTTGTCAGCCTGGATCAGCAGCCAAGCACCCAAACCCAATACCGCCAAAGACAAAGATTTGGTCATGATGGGTGAGCGCATTTACCGCGGCGGCATTGCAGACCGCAACATTCCCGCCTGCGCGGGCTGCCACAGCCCCAATGGCGCAGGCATTCCTGCACAATTCCCGCGCGTTTCTGGCCAGCACGCAGCCTATACCGCGGCACAGCTTGACGCGTTTCGCTCGGGCGTTCGGGCTAATAACCCCATCATGAGCGATGTAGCAGCCAAGATGAACGACAAAGAAATCAAGGCCGTAGCCGACTATATGGCTGGTTTGCGCTAAGCCTCCAGCGCAGCCCCTGCCTTTTTTCCTCTTGCACAAGGTCTGCGCTGTTGATTCAGCCAGACCTTTTGTTTTTGATACGCCGCCAGCGCTTTGACATTTTTTTGCAGTGACTTCTACCCCTTTGCCTGACGCCGCCGCCAGCTCGACGAGCGTCCACGATCCGTCTGAAGCGCTCATCCCGAGCATGTCCACCGCCGGCATACGCTTGCGCCAGCAACACACACGGTGGCAGCGCCTGCGCGCTCAGCTGATCGAGCTGCTTTCCTCCATGCGTTTTGCCGTGGCGATTTTGGCTGTCATTTGTATAGCTTCCATCATAGGCACCGTCATCACCCAAAACGCAGCCGAAATCAATTACATCAACCAGTTTGGCCCATTCTGGGCACAAGTTTTTATCCGCTGCCAGCTCAATACGGTGTACAGCAGCTGGTGGTTCTTGCTGCTACTGACCTTTTTGGTGACTTCCACCAGTCTTTGCATAGCCCGCAACACACCAAAAATCCTGCGCCATCTTCACGATCACAAAGAAAATATACGCGCCAGCAGCTTCGCGGCATTCAGCCCCAAACACCGTGCCGAGGCCCAATTTGCCGGCACTGCAATCGAGCAATCACGGGCTTTAGGCCAAATCCTGCTGGCTCAGCACTGGAAGGTCAAACTACAAACCCGTGCCGATGGTGTGATGCTGGCTGCCAAAAGTGGCTCCCTAAATAAGCTAGGTTATATCGCCACGCACAGCGCCATTGTGCTTATCTGTGTCGGGGGCTTGATCGATGGTGACTTGCTCATCAAGGCGCAGCAATGGCTGGGCTGGAAATCCGTTTATACAGGTTCGGGCTATATCTCACAAATTGCGCCTGAACACCGCTTGCCACCAGACAACCCCTCCTATCGCGTCAATTTACGCGTTAGCGAAGGCAGCGCTAACAGCAGCGCACTCTTGAATCAAAGCCAGGGTGTCTTGATCCAAGACCTGCCCTTCTCCGTCGAGCTGAAAAAATTCTTTGTCGAGTATTACTCCACAGGTGCGCCCAAAGTCTTCGCTAGCGACATCGTTATTCACGACAAAGAAACCGGCAAAAAAACACCTGCCCGCATCGAAGTCAATAAACCCCTCAGCTACCGCGGCAATAGCATCTACCAATCTAGCTTTGAAGATGGCGGCTCACTCCTACACCTGAACCCGCTCGTGCTTGACCCTAGGGTGCAAGCTGCCCCCTTAAGCGGCCGTGTGGGCGAAGCCACCAGTGTTCAACTAGGGCAGCAAAAAGAAAAGCTGGAATTTGGTGATTTGCGCCTGATTAATGTCGAAAATTTTGCCAATATGGGCAAAGCTGGCAACACTGATGTGCGCAAAGTCGATTTGCAAGCTAGCCTAAGCCAACACCTCGGCGCAGCGAATAAAGAAAAAACTAACCCCAATTTGCACAATGTCGGGCCAAAAGTGCAATACAAACTGCGCGATGCCGCAGGCCAAGCGGTGGAGTTTGACAACTATATGCTGGCTCTGCAAATGCCGGGGCAAAGCATGCCGCACTTTTTGTTCGGCATGCGCCGCAGCCCCAATGAAGATTTCCGCTATTTGCGTGTGCCTGCTGATAGCGAGGGTGGTGCGCAAGAGTTTGCCCGACTGCGCCGCAGTTTGTACGACGAGAACGCGCTGGCACGCGCCGCACAAGCGTATGCCGAATCAGCTGTCGCCAGCCGCGCGGGCGCCACCCCCGCAGCGCACCAAGCCCTAGTGCACCAACTGCAAGACGCTAGCCTATTGACCTTGCAGCGCTTTGCCGGGAGCTTGGCACCGGCGCTCGGCACCCCAGCAGATGCGCGCAGCGGTCTGCCTGCCATCGCTCACCACATTGAAAGCAATATTCCCGAGGCCGAGCGCGCCCTAGCTGGGCAATATGTCATGCGTATGCTTACAGGCAGCATATGGCAGCTCTTGCAAGACTCTCGCCAGCAGGCCGGATTGAGCCCCCTAGTCGATGACGAGAAAGCCCGGGATTACACCGTGCAAATGCTCACCGCCATAAATGACAGTTTTGCTTGGCCATCGCCCGTAATCTACACCTTGCAAAACTTCGAACAAGTGCAAGCCAGCGTCTTTCAAATCACCAAAGGGCCAGGAAAATGGGTAGTGTATTTGGGCTGTGTGCTGTTGATTTTGGGCGTCTTAGCCATGCTCTACATCCGTGAACAGCGCCTGTGGATCTGGCTAAGCACGCAAGGGCAGCTGCGTCTTGCCTACTCCAGCAACCGCCCTGGCTTAGAGACCGATCAAGCTTTTACCCAAGTACGCGAGCAGCTCTTGGCCCACATCGCCGATAGGCGCTAGATATCGAGCGTTGCGCCACTTTGTATACCAACGCTTTACCTGCTAACGCGATAATTGCACCATGAGTCAAGCCACCCCCGCATCCCCCCCACACACCGAAACCCTGCACGCCAACGCACCCAGTAAATTAGGCCTATCCTATTTTTCCCAACGCAGCTGGGGCGATTGGGTCTTTGCCGCGCTGGTATTTATCGCTGGCGCCTTGGCCTGGCAGCAATTTCACCTCTTCATGGACGGCTATGAGAAAGCGATTTTGATCGGCACCGTCCCCAGCCTGATTTTCTTAGGCTGGCTCTGGCGCCCCTTGCAAAAATTGATGGGCGCATCAACAGGCTTGGCCCTGCTCGCTATTTGGCTCTATCAAAGCGATTTGTACCGCGCAGAACAGGTTTTTGGCCTGAAATACTTCCTCTCTAGCCAATCCGCTATTTTGTGGATGTGCGTCTGTTTTGCTTTGGCCTGCGTGTTTTATTGGATCTCGCTGCTGTCTAAAACTCAGGCGCCGGCCATGGGGCAAATTGCCTCCAAGCTCACTTGGGTGGCAGTACTCTTAGCGGTGACTGGCAGCTTGGTGCGCTGGTATGAAAGTTATCTCATCGGCACAGATGTGGGGCACATCCCAGTCTCCAATCTATACGAAGTGTTTGTGCTCTTTTGTTGGTTTACTGCCCTGTTTTACCTCTATTTTGAAGAGCGCTACGCCGAGGGTGAACGCCGCTACAGCTTGGGCGCTTTTGTCATGCTCATCATCTGCGCCGCTGTCGGTTTTTTGCTCTGGTATTCCTTTGCCCGCGACGCACAGCAAATTCAGCCCCTTGTGCCTGCCCTGCAAAGCTGGTGGATGAAGCTGCATGTGCCCGCCAACTTCATTGGCTACGGCACTTTCTCGCTCGCCGCCATGGTGGCTTTTGCCTATTTAGTCAAAGTTAAAGCAGAAGAAAAAAGCTGGCTCAAACTCGCCCCACTATTCGCGCTGGGCGTGGTGCTTTGCCTCGAGCCTTTGGTGTTTCGCAAAAATCCAATTGAGGCCATTTCTAGCTACTGGGCGGTGTATTTTGGGGTCACGGCGCTCATTACAGGCGGCATTATTGCGGCGCGCCGCCGCATTGCGGCCAATCTACCCAGCCTCGAAGTCCTCGATGGTGTGATGTACAAGGCCATCACCATCGGCTTTGCCTTTTTCACCATCGCCACGATTTTGGGCGCATTTTGGGCGGCAGAGGCCTGGGGCGGCTACTGGAGCTGGGACCCCAAAGAGACCTGGGCATTGATTGTGTGGCTCAACTACGCTGCTTGGCTGCACTTGCGTCTGATGAAAGGTATGCGCGGCAACATTGCGGCTTGGTGGGCCTTGGTCGGCTTAGCCATTACCACCTTTGCCTTCTTAGGCGTGAATATGTTTCTGAGTGGCCTGCACAGCTACGGCACTCTCTAGAGATATCCCCAAGGGAGAGAGGCTTGCCCCAGAGCCCCCTGTCCACATCTCTGCACTGGTTCACGCAGCCAGTCAGAACGGTCTTGGTATATCTTTAACCACTCAGAATTCACGACGGAAATCGGACAATTAGGCAAAAAATACATGACAAATGTATTATTGTTTCATTATTGGGATAATTAACTTATTGACGACCTAGAACAGGCTATTTCAAAGTGTCTTTTTGGGCTTTTAGTCCGCAAAGCCTGCCTATTAAGCTCACTTTTAAATAGCAAACAAACGCCTAGCCAAGGGTGACCCTGCGGCCAAATCACGCGCTTCCAGCTGTGCATAAACAGCATCTAAACTCAGCGTTATGCTGTCCATAAAATCCGCACTGATATTGCGGCCAGAGTCATCGCTGATATAGCCGCCCATCTTGGCAGCAAAATCTACGGCCACCTGTCGCAAAGTCTCATAAGGAGCCAGCTGACGCGGCACTTGTGGTACATCTAAAACCAAACGGATCAGTCGCAACGCGCTTTCGCCCAAGTCCTCAGCAAGCGCGGCCTGCGCATCGAAGTGCAAGGTAAAAATCGGCTGCGGTGCCGCCCCTTCATGCCACGCTTGGCTATACACCATGCGCCCAGGATAGACGCCAGGCACGAAACCTAAGCGCTGTGCATGTTGCTGGACATAGCCAGCGGACCAAGGTGTCTCACGCGCACTGACACACAACTCCACCTCGACACCGACTTCTGTCGCCAGTGCCTCGAGTTCTTTAGCGCGCGCCAATTCTTCACGCATATCGGGCAATTCAACCGTCGCGTGCACTTTTTCAGCATAAGCATGGGCAGCTGCGGCAAACTCCGAAAAATCGATGTTATTGAGGCGGTGCGCACCCTGCAGCAATTGCACGCCCAACTGCATATGGCGGTACTGCTGATCAGCTCTGGGGTATTCCCAGCTATCGGATTCAAAGTTTTTCGCCTCAAACAACAAGGCTTTGCCGCCTACACGACGGGTATCTGGCATATGTTGCAACAATTTTTGTCCGTATAGCGGGGTGTGCAAATCCAAGCTGATGATACTGTCGATCAAGACATCCAAAAGCTCAAAAGGCAGATTGCCTTTCAGCCCCCCTGGAGCTTCGAGATAAGGCGCATCTTCCAGCACTAGCCCCTCTTCCCCGGTGCTAGGATCCTGCCTAACCATCACAGACTGGCGCTGTAACTCGCGCTGAACTTTACGCTGCTGAAAATAATTGACCAGCAACACCCCGAGCAAAGCCGCCACACCCAAAAGTCCTAAACCGATCAGCAAATTGCTCATACTGTTTCTGCCTCCATCATGCCGCTAGCCGTTTCCATATCCACTGCCACGATGCGCGAGACGCCCTGCTCTTGCATGGTCACACCCACCAGTTGCTGTGCGATTTCCATGGCGATTTTGTTGTGGCTGATGAATAAAAATTGGGTATTGCTGCTCATGCTAGCCACCAGTTTGGCATAGCGCTCGGTGTTGGCATCGTCCAGCGGCGCGTCCACCTCGTCCAACAAGCAAAAAGGCGCGGGGTTGAGCTGAAAAATCGCAAACACCAGGGCGATGGCAGTCAGGGCTTTTTCGCCGCCCGAGAGCAAATGGATGGTTTGGTTTTTCTTGCCTGGGGGCTGCGCCATGACCTGCACGCCCGCATCCAAAATCTCGCCGCCCGTCATGCTGAGTTTGGCCTGCCCGCCGCCAAAAAGCGAGGGGAACATGCGCCCAAAATGCTCGTTCACTTGGTTGAAAGTGCCCATGAGCAAATCGCGCGTTTCGGCGTCGATTTTGCGGATCGCGTCTTCCAAGGTGGTGATGGCGGCCAGCAAATCGGCCATTTGCGCATCCAAAAAACCCTTGCGTTCGCGTGCTGCGGTCAGTTCATCGAGCGCGGCCAAATTGACCGCACCCAAGGCGGCAATGGCGCGTGCCAAGCGATCAATTTCACCTTGCAGTTTGCCCAGCTCCACGCCTTCGGCTTGAATGCTGGCGGCCAAAACGGCTTCGTCGGCCTGCGCTTCTTGCAATTGCTGCTGGTATTGCGTCACGGCGATGCTGGCCGCTTGTTCTTGCATTTTTAAATCGGTGATGCGCTGGCGCAAAGGCTCTAGGCTGCGGTCGATTTGCAGGCGGCGTTCGTCGCTGGCGCGCAGTTTTTGGCTCAGTTCTTCGTAGGCATTGCGGCGCGCTAGCAGCTGCTCTTCGCACGCGAGTTTTTGCACCAGCGCCTGCTGCAGATGCTCGTCCATGCTGCTGTCGCCACTAGCGGCCAGGGTTTGTTCAGCTTGTTCTGCTTCGCCCTGCACGCTGGCTAGTTGTTGCTCGGCCAACTGCAAATTGCGTTGCAGCTCTTGCAGCTTGGCTTGCAGGCTTTTGACGGCAAATTCGGCTTCTTTGGCCTGATTTTCGATATGGCGCTGCCCCAGACGGGCATCGTCCAACGCTTTTTGCGCAGCCAGCAGCGCATCTTCTTTGGCGGTATAGGCCTCTTGCGCATCGGCCAGCTCTAAATCGAGGCTTTCAAAACGGCTTTCGGCCTCGATTTGGCGCTCCAGCAGGGCCTCTTCTTGGCCTTGTGCTTCCTCCAAATCGCCTGCAATTTGGCTGGCTCGCGCTTGGCTTTGCTCGGCCAATTGCGCCAGGCGCAGCGCCTCGATTTGCAGTTCATGCACCTTGGCGGTGGCGTTTTGCGCCTGCGCGCGCAGGCCGGTTTGTCGCGCCAGCCCGTCGTTATAGGCCAAATTGGCACGCTGCAAGCTGGCAGCTGCCGTCTCCACCATCATGCTTTGCGCTTTGAGTTGTTTGTGCAGGTTTTCAATTTCTTGCGCGCGCGCAAGCTGCCCTGCCTGTTCATTGTCTTGCGCGTAAAAATGCACGCTGTGCGCGGCCACGCAATGGCCTTGCGGGGTGTAAATCAGCTCGCCAGGCGCCAATTGGCTGCGCTGCGCCAAGGCACTGCGCAAATCGCTGGCGGTGTAAGCCCCTGTCAGCCAATTGCCCAAAAGGGCGCGCAAGCTGGCGTCTTGCAGGCGCAAATAATCAGCCAGGGGTTTGATGCCATGCGCGCTCGTCGGCGCAGCCGCCTGCGTCGCCCCAGACGGCGGGCTATAGAAAACCAATTTGCTGCTGGGCGCATCATGGGCAAATGCGGCCAAAGTGTCGATTTGCGAAAACTCCAGCGCTTGCATGCGTTCGCGCAGTGCGGCTTCTAGGGCGTTTTCCCAGCCCGTTTCGATATGCAGTTTTTGCCACAGGGCCTGCAAATGGTCTAGACCTTGTTTTTCCAGCCAGGGGCGCAATTTGCCGTCGGTTTTGACGCGCTCTTGCAGATTGTTCAAGGCTTCAAGTTTGGCGCGCAGTGCGCTTTCGATATGGCGGTCTTGCTCGAGCACCTGCTGCAATTGCGCGCGCTGCGCCTCTTGCTCGGGCAGGTCTTCTTGCAATTGTTCCAGCTGCGCGGCTAGCTCTGCGGCCTGCTCTTGCGCCAAGCTTAAATTGCTTTGTACCCCAGCCAGCAGCTGGCCATCGGGAATTTGCAAGGCGTTTTTATCGCTTTGCAGGCGCTCGCGCCGCAGGCTGATTTGGCCGAGCTGTTCGCCGACATGGCGCTGCTCGGCCGAGAGCAATTGCATTTGCTGCTGCACCTGCGTGACCTGCTGCCGCACTGCGCCAGCGGCTGCCTGCGTTTGGCGCAAGGCCTCTTCAGCCATGGGTTGCACGCTGCCTTGCTCGCCGGCTTGTGCGCTCAAGATTTCGGCCTGTTCTTGCGCGCCTTCCAGCTGCGCCGTGGCGTCTTCTTGCTGTTCTTGCCCCTGGCCTATGCGCTCTTGCCACATCGCGCTTTGCTCTTGCAATTGCTGCAAACGCCCACGCGCTTGCTCGCGACTTTGATTGGCGTAGCGAATTTCAGCCTCGAGCTTGCCGACCTCGGCCGAGGCTTGGTACATCTGGTTTTGCGCCTGATTCACGGCCTCGCCAGCGGCGTAATGGCTTTGGCGCACCGTCTCTAGCCCGGCCTCGACGGCGCGCAGATCGGCCATTTGGCTTTCTACCGCGTTCACCGCTTGCAGCACATCTTGCTGCAGCTTGGCCTCATGGCTTTGCGCCTGCTGGCGGCGCAGCAGCCATTGTTGCTGCTGGCGCTGGCTGTGCTGGCTATGGAGCGCGTGGTATTGGGTCGCAACCTCGGCCTGTTTTTCTAGGTGTTCGAGGTTATTACCGAGCTCGCGCAGGATGTCTTCAACCCGCGTCATGTTTTCGCGCGTGTCGTGCAGGCGGTTTTCGGTTTCGCGGCGGCGTTCTTTGTATTTAGAAACGCCAGCGGCTTCTTCTAAAAACAAACGCAGCTCTTCGGGGCGGCTTTCAATGATGCGGCTGATGGTGCCCTGACCAATGATGGCGTAGGCACGAGGCCCCAGACCCGTGCCCAAAAACACATCTTGGATGTCGCGGCGGCGCACGACTTGGTTATTGATGTAGTAGCTGCTGTTGCCATCACGCGTGAGCACGCGCTTGACGGCGATTTCGCTAAACTGGTTCCACTGCCCGCCGGCGCGGTGCGCGTCGTTGTTGAAGACCAATTCGACGCTAGCGCGGCTGGCGGGCTTGCGCGTGGTGGTGCCGTTAAAAATCACATCTTGCATGGATTCGCCGCGCAGCTCAGAGGCACGCGACTCGCCCAGCACCCAGCGCACCGCATCCATGATGTTGGATTTGCCGCAACCATTGGGCCCCACCACCCCCACCAATTGCCCAGGCAAGTGGAAGTTGGTGGCTTCGGCAAAAGACTTAAAGCCCGAGAGCTTGATGGACTGAAGACGCACGAGAGAAGACGGGTAAAAGCGAAGAAGCCAATCGTGAAGCCAGCCCCCTGCAGCGATTCAGTTTTAAGTGCCTTTTGGGCAGTTTAGGCCGAAAAACCTGCCTGAGCAGCTCACTTTTTTGATGTTGGGATACCCTGCACCCAAAGCCGGGGGCAAGGCATAGCTGGGGGCATTCTAGAAGCTTTTTTAGGCAGCTTTGACACAGTCGGCAAAGTAGCGCGTTGTGCCATCGCTCCCTTTCAAATGCACCAGCCCATGGATATCCGTTTCAAAGCCTGGGCATTCTTTAGCAAATTCGCGGTTGAATTTGAGGTAATCGACGATTTTTTTGTTGAACACTTCACCCGGAATCAAGAGCGGAATACCGGGCGGGTAAGGCGTAACCAGCCCCACGGTGATGCGCCCTTCCAATTGGTCGATCTCCACGCGCTCGGTTTTGCGCGCCGCGATATGGGCGTAGGCGTCTGAGGGTTTCAGCGCCGGCGTGTGTTCAGACAAATACATCTCGGTCGTCAAACGCGCGATGTCGTGTTTGGCATACATGCTGTGGACATGCTGGCACAAATCGCGCAGCCCCAGCCCCTCATAGCGCGGATGCGCTTTGCAGAACTCGGGCAAGACGCGCCACATGGGCTGGTTTTTGTCGTAATCGTCTTTAAACTGCTGCAGCGCGGTAAGCAAAGTATTCCAGCGGCCTTTGGTAATGCCGATGGTGAACATGATGAAGAAACTATAAAGCCCGGTTTTCTCGACCACCACACCGTGTTCGGCCAAAAATTTGGTGACGATAGACGCGGGAATGCCTGAGGCGCTAAAAGTGCCGTCGAGCTTGAGCCCAGGCGTGACGATCGTCGATTTGATCGGGTCCAGCATATTGAACCCCTCGGCCAAATCGCCAAAGCCGTGCCAATCGCTATCGCTTTGAATCACCCAGTCGGCGGCCTCGCCTATGCCCTCGGCAACCACATCTTGCGGCCCCCAGACTTTGAACCACCAGTCCTCGCCATACTCTTGTTCTACCTTGCGCATGGCGCGGCGGAAGTCCAGCGCCTCGGCGATGCTCTCTTCCACCAATGCCCGGCCGCCTGGCGGCTCCATCATGGCGGCAGCCACATCGCAGCTGGCAATGATGCTGTATTGCGGGCTGGTTGAGGTGTGCATCAAATACGCCTCGTTAAACAGGTGGTGGTCTAAATGCGTGTTCTGCGCGTCTTGCACCAGCACATGCGAGGCCTGCGAAATGCCTGCCAGCAATTTGTGGATGGATTGGGTCGAATACACCATGGTGTGCTGCGGGCGTGGACGCTTTTTGCCCATGGCGTGATAAGTGCCATAGAAAGGATGAAACGCCGCGTGCGGCAGCCAAGCCTCGTCAAAATGCAGGTTGTCCACATAACCATCCAAATTTTGCTTGATGGTTTCGGTGTTGTAGAGCACGCCGTCGTAGGTCGATTGCGTCAGGGTCAAAATTTTGGGCTTGACGGCATCGGCATCCACCCCTTGCAAGAGCGGATTGGCGCGGATTTTTTCGCGGATGACGGCTGGGTTGAACTCGCTCTCAGGGATGGGGCCAATAATGCCAAAGTGGTTGCGCGTGGGCTTTAAAAAAACCGGAATCGCGCCCGTCATGATGATGGCGTGCAGATTGGATTTATGGCAATTGCGATCGACCACCACCACATCGCCCGGGCCGACACTGTGGTGCCATACGATTTTGTTCGCCGTGGAGGTGCCATTGGTGACGAAATAGCAGTGATCGGCATTAAAAATCCGCGCCGCATTGCGTTCAGACGCACCGATGGCGCCGTTGTGGTCCAGCAATTGCCCCAGCTCTTCCACCGCATTGCAGACATCGGCGCGCAGCATGTTTTCGCCGTAAAACTGGTGGTACATCTGGCCTATGGGCGATTTTAAAAAGGCCACGCCGCCCGAATGCCCGGGGCAATGCCAGCTAAACGAGCCGTCATCGGCGTAATCGAGCAAGGCCTTGAAGAAAGGCGGCTGTATGCCTTCCAAATAGCTTTTGGCTTCGCGGATGATGTGTTTGGCAACAAACTCGGGCGTGTCTTCAAACATATGGATGAAGCCATGCAGCTCGCGCAAGATGTCGTTGGGTAAATGGCGGCTGGTTTTGGTTTCCCCATAGATGTAGATGGGCACATCGGCATTTTTCCAGCGCACCTCTTCGATAAAACTGCGCAAATTGCGCACCACCGCAGGGGCAATTTCGCCGTCTTCTTGGGTAAATTCGTCATCATCGACCGACAAGATAAAAGCCGAAGCGCGGCTTTGCTGCTGTGCAAACTGGCTCAAATCGCCGTAGCTGGTGACGCCAACCACCTCAAACCCGATATTTTTGATCGCATCGGCCAGCGCACGAATGCCCAAGCCCGAAGAGTTTTCCGCACGAAAATCCTCATCAATGATGATGATGGGAAAGTTGAACTTGCTAGCCGACATGGCACACACCTAAAGAAGAAAACCATGGAAGAAACCCCGCCGAAGTTCACAAAAACTTGGGCAGGGCTGAAAAGTGGGGCGATTATGCAAAAGTTTTGCCCGCTATGGGCTGCACAGGGGCAATTTTTTGCAAGCTTTGCCGTATATTGCCCCCGACCATGAGTACAACATTCCCCACCAAAGTCTATTTAGTTGGCGCCGGCTGCGGCGCCCCCGATCTGCTAACCCTGCGCGCCGCACGCGCCATAGCCCAGGCCAGCGTACTGCTGGTGGATGATTTGGTCAGCGAAGCCATTTTGCAAGAACACGCCAGCCCCAGTGCCCAGATCATTTATGTCGGCAAACGCGGCGGCAAGCCCTCAACCCCGCAAAAGCAGATTCAAGCTCTGCTGGTCGAAAAAGCCCTGGCGGGCGAGCGCGTGGTGCGCCTCAAAGGCGGTGAGCCCCTGATTTTTGGCCGCGCTGGCGAAGAAATTGCCGCCCTGCAAGCCGCAGGCCTGGCCTTTGAAATCATCAACGGCATCAGCGCAGGAGTGGCTGCGGCGGCCGATTTAGGCATCAGCCTGACGCACCGCCAGCACGCCCGTGGCGTGGTTTTTATCACCGGCCACGCCAGCCCTGAAAACCACGAACCCAAATGGGCAACGGTGGCACAAGCCGCCAGCGCTGCGCACATGAGTTTGGTCATTTATATGGGCATGAGTACGGCGCAAACCATAGAGGCCGAGCTGCGCAAAGCCCTGCCCGCCAGCACGCCCGTAGCTATCGTGCAAAACGCCAGCCTGCCCAGCCAACGCCACGCCCTCAGCACCTTGGGGCAGCTGAACGCCACCATCGAGGCGCACAAGCTAGCCAGCCCCAGCATCATCATCGTCGGCCAAGTCTTGCAAGGTCTTGCCGCCCTGCAAACGGCATAAAAGCTGGACATGAAACTCTACAGCAGCACGCAAATTCGCCTGATCGAGACGCACTATCTGGCGCAAGGCCTGCCCCTGATGCAGCGCGCTGGTGCCGCCGCCGCCGAACACGCCCTGCGCTTAGCCGCCAACACCAAACCGGCCAAGTTTTTGATTTTTTGCGGCGCAGGCAATAACGGCGGCGATGGCTTGGTCGCTGCCCGCCTGCTGCAAGCACAAGGGCATCTGGTCACTGTGCTTGGCTCTGCCCTTGCTGCGCAAATGCCAGCCCATGCCCGCGCAGCCCATGCCGCCTATCTGGCAGCTGGGGGGCAGGTGTTCAACGCATTGCCGCCCGCGCAGCAAATCGCTGCCTACGATGTCTGCATCGACGCCCTGCTAGGCTTGGGCTGCAACCGAGCGCCAGAGGGCGAGCTGGCCGCGTGGATCGAAGCCATCAATCGCTTTGCGAGCAGCGGCAAACCCGTGCTGGCGCTAGACCTGCCCTCGGGCTTGCACGCCGATACGGGCGTGACACTGGGCAGTGCGGTACGCGCCAGCCACAGCATCAGTTTTATCGGCAGCAAAATTGGCCTGCACACAGCCGATGGCTGCGAACACGCGGGGCAAATCAGCAGCGCAGATTTAGGCCTGCCCCTGGCTGCCCTGCCCGCCCAGCTACAAGAGCAAATAGGCATGGTGGCGCTGCGCAACGCCCCGACCCACTTCGCTCTGGCGCTGCAGCCACGCCCGCGCAACAGCCACAAAGGCGATTTTGGCAATGCCCGCATCATCGGCGGCGCAGCCGGTATGGTGGGCGCTGCGCTACTGGC
>JAMIFN010000060.1:0-16693 GCA_035906235.1 Allobrachymonas sp.
GAAAGACCTGCCCGTGGTCTTGCGCCTCGGCAATCGTGGTGCTGATGATGCGCACCAGCTTGTTGAAATATTCTTGGTTGCTGATGATTTCGCGTCCAGCGCTGTTGCCGTGGGTCTGTCCCTCGCCCTCGTACACAAAAATGATGTCGATATCGCTGGAGGCGTTTAGCTCGCGCGCCCCCAGTTTGCCCATGCCCATGATCCACAGGGTGCAGGTTTGGCCATTTTCCAGTTGGGGTAGGCCGTGGCGTTCGATCAATTGCGCACTGGCCCAGTGGCAGGCGTTTTCCAGCGCGATTTCGGCCAAATGGGTAAAGCCTAGGGCAATCGGCTCTAGCGCGGTGTGGGCGTCGCAGTCAAGCACGATGAGGCGCTCTTGCACCAGGTGGCGCATGATGCGCAAGGCGCTGGCATTGTCGTAACCCCTGTCCTGCAAGGTTTTGAGCAGGGATTGCATCGTCAGTTTGTCGGGTAAACCCGCTGGCAATAGGGGTAATAAATCCGCATAGCGGCGACGGGTACGCTGCACAAAACGGCTGCTGGCGCTGAATGCTGTGTCGGTGGTCGAAGCAGGGAGCGGGGAGGAGGGTGTGGTGGGAGCACTCATAGTGGCCTAGGGGGAGATAAGGGGATGGGCGTTCTCGGTATGATTGTGCCCGCACTGCGTCCGGTGGCGCGGTTTTCTTTGCTGTCCATGCCCCATCCTGCTTCTTCTCTACCCCCAGTCGCGTCCATTCCGTGGGGCTGGCGCAGCGTGTTTGCCGCTGTGCGTTGGCTATGGTGGGCATTTTGGGCGGGGGTGCTGCTGCTGTTGCTGTCTTGGGCCTTTTTGTTTTTCTATTTGGCTCCCCATATAGACCAATACCAGGGGCAGTTAGAGCGCATGGCTAGCCTGAAGCTGGGGCGCACGCTGCGCATCGATAGCGTCCGCGCGAGTCGTGATGCTCTGCCGCAGTTGGATATTCGTGGCCTAAGGGTGTATGACCAGCAAGGGCGCGTTGCCTTGGCGCTGCCGCAGGTGCAGGTGCAATTGACACCTTTATCGCTATTGCGTTTGCGGGCTGAACGCGTGGTGGTGTTGACCCCCGATTTGGTGTTGCGGCGCGATGCGCAGGGGCGGATTTTTGTTGGTGGTTTGGATTGGGGGCAGGGCGAATCGGGCGATACCGATGCTTTCGTTGATGGGTTTTTTTCGCTCGCGCAGTTTGAAGTGCGCGGCGGCAACATGTTGTGGATCGATGAAAAACGCCAAGCACCGGCGTTGGCCTTGCATGATGTGCAAATTGGCGTGCGCAATGCTTGGGGACGGCATCAGTTTTATGTAGCCGCTACGCCACCACCAGCCTGGGGCGAACGCCTGAGCGTGCAGGCCGATTTACGCGGCGCTTGGTTGGATCGCCAGCCTGGGGCTTGGCGAACTTGGCAGGGTGTGATTTATGCCGATTTGCCGATGGCTAATGCGGCTCATCTAGGGCAATACCTCGACGGGCAATTGCAATTGCTGCGTGGTGCGGGGGCACTGCGTAGTTGGGCCGAGTTTGATCGTGGGGAAATCCGTTCAGTTGCCCTGGATGTAGCCCTGGCGCGTGTAGCGCTGCGTTTGCAGCCTGATCTACCCGAGTTGGATTTGCAGGATTTGCAGGGGTGTTTGCTGCTGGCGCGCCAGCAGCATGCGCTGCAGGTACTGCTCAAGGATGGGCAGTTCACCACGGCAGATGGCCAACAGTGGCCAGCGGGGCAATTGCAGCTGGAGTTGCAGGGTGATTGGGCGCAGCCGCAGGCGGGTCAGTTGCGAGCCGAGCATTTATCCCTCCCTATCTTGGCCAAAATCGCAGAAAGCCTGCCCATGGCCACACGCCTGCGTCATCATCTGCAGCAACTGGCTCCACAAGGCGACATTGCGCAGCTGCAATTGGCGTGGCAGGGGGACATTAGTGCCCCTAAAAACTATCGAGCACAAGGGCAGATTACGGGTTTAGCCTTGGCAGCACAGGCCGAAAAACAGGTTTCTGAGCCTTTAAATTTAATAGCACCTCAGGCAGGTTTCTCGGGTCAAACCCCAGATAACATCCTTAAAAGCATTGCGAGCATCCCCACCATAGGTCAACCAGGTTTGGCTGGTGTGAATATCCAATTCGATGTGCAGCAAGACGGTGGTAAGGCCAGCCTGTCGCTGCAAAACGGTTGGCTCGAATTTCCCGGCGTGTTTCAAGAGCCGCGCATCCCCGTGGACAAGCTCAGCGCCGATGCGCACTGGCAATTCAAGGGCGAGGCCATAGCCGTGCAATTGGACAAGGTGCAATTTGCCAACGCCGATGTGCAGGGCAGCGCCCAAGCGCGCTGGCACACCAGTGCGGGGCAAGGGGATGCCCGCTTTCCGGGGGTGTTGGATTTGCAGGGGCAGTTTGATCATGCGCAGGCTGGCCGTGTCTGGCGCTATTTGCCGTTGACTGTTAATCAAGATGCGCGGAATTATGTGCAGCAAGCCGTGCAGGGTGGGGTGGGTAGCCGTGGGGAGTTTCAGGTCAGGGGCAATTTGCTAGACATTCCCTCTAAAGACCCCAAAATCAGCACCTTTCGCATTGCCGCGCACCTGGATCAGGGCTATTACCAATTCGCGCCAACTGCGCTTGCGTCAGCGGGCAGTCTGCCTTGGCCAGCTTTGAAAGATCTGCAGGGTGAATTGGTTTTTGACGGATACAGCATGCGTGTCAGCAAGGCCCAAGGCCTGTTGGGTCAAGTGCGCATCCCCGAGGTGCAGGCCGAGTTGGCCGATTGGGATGAGTTGCGGGTCAATCTTCATGGCAAAGTGCAGGACGATTTAGGGCGGATGCTCGATACCATGCGTGGTAGCGGCTTGGGTGCCCTGCTGGGGCAAAGCCTGGGGCAAGCGCAAGGCAGTGGTACTGCGCAATTGGATTTGCACCTGGATTTGCCGATTCAGCAATTGGCGCAAAGCAAGGCCAGTGGCCAGCTCAAGCTAGAAGGCAATCAACTGCGATGGTTGCCTAGCCTGCCACCAATAGAAGCGCTGCACGGCGTGGTGCGATTTGATGAAAACGGTCTGGTGCTGCAAGACATCCAGGGCCGTATTCTGGGCGGCGCGCTGCAGGCGCAAGGCGGCATGGGGGCACTGGCGGGGCGCAAAGATGCTGGCCTGCACTTGCAGCTGCAGGGGCAACTCAATAGCCAAGGCTTGCGCGCGCAAACGGGCTTGCCTGAGGCTTGGACCGCTTTGGGGCAACACCTGCAGGGCAGCAGCCCTTATCGCCTGCAAATCGATGCCCAGCCCAGCTCGGTGGCCTTGACTTTGGACAGCTCGCTGCAAGGCATGGCCGTACACCTGCCCTCGCCCTTGGCTAAAGACGCGGCCAGCACACAGGCCTTGCACATCAATTGGAAAAGCGCGGACGCGGGCAAAGGCGCGGCCCCCACCCAGCGTTTGCAAGCCAATTGGGGGCAAGCCGTGGCTGCGCAGTATGAGGTGCAGGCGCCCAGCGGCGCAGTGCCTCCTGTGGTGCGAGGGCTGCTGGCCTTGGGCAGTTTGCCGGCCAATGCCCGTCTGCCTGATGCTGGCGTTCAGCTGTTGGTGCAGGCCGATGTCTTGGATGCAGGCGATTGGTACGCGCGCTTGGCCAATGTGCTGGACTCCAGCGCCAAGATGGCCAGTACGCAGTCGGTGCTAAAGGCGTATTTGCCACAACGCGTGGCCTTGCGTGTAGGGCGTTTGCAATTGGGCGATCGCGCCCTGCATAGTGTGCAAGCTCAGGTTGAACGCAGTGGCAGTGATGGCTGGAAAATCAGCGGTCAGGCACAGGAATTGGCCGGCCAGATGGAATACCACAACGGCGCTGCGGGGCAATCCGACAATTTACGCGCGCGCTTGCAGCGCCTGGATTGGACCGAGGCACAAGCGGCGCAGATGAACGAAGGGCTGCTACACGCCCCCAGCAGCATGCCTGCTTTGGATGTACTGGTCGAGGATTTCCGTTTGCGCGGCAAAGCCCTAGGAAGACTCGAAATCAACGCGAACAACTACGGCGCTGCGACTGATGCCAATCGAGAATGGCGCTTGAACAAACTGGCCATCAGCAGCCCAGAGGCGCAGTTCAGCAGTACGGGCGCTTGGCTGGCAGGGCAAAACCGCACGGTGCTCAACTTCAATTGGGCACTGCAAGATGCTGGCAAATTACTCGACCGCTTTGGGCAAAAAGAAGTGCTAGCCAAAGGTAAGGGCAATATCGAGGGGCAAATCTCTTGGCAAGGGGCGATTACCGCACCCGACACCCCCAGCATGAACGGCAAGTTGCAAGTTCATGTACAGGATGGGCGTTTTCTCAAGGCCGACCCAGGCGCTGCCAAATTGCTGGGCGTGCTGAATTTGCAAGCCTTGCCACGGCGGCTGAACCTAGACTTTCGCGATGTTTTTGCCCAGGGTTTTGCCTTTGATTTTGTGCGCGGCGATATGCAAATCCAAAAAGGGCTGGCTAGCACCAATAATCTGCAGATCAAAGGCGTGAACGCCGCCGTGCTGATGGAGGGTGTCGCCGATCTGAAGGAGGAAACCCAAGACCTGCATGTCGTGGTCGTGCCCGAGATCAATGCGGGCACAGCCGCCCTGGTGGCTACAGCCATCAACCCAGCCGTAGGATTGGGCGCATTTGTGGCGCAATGGCTGCTGGGTAAACCCGTCGCCAAAGCAGCCACACAACATCTGCGCATCACGGGCAGCTGGACCGATCCCAAAGTCGAGAAAATCGAAAAATAATCCAGAAGATCGCTTTGTTGCACCGTCTCAAAAAACAGCCAAAATAGGATGCTCCGCTTATGCGCACTGCCGCAATTCAAATGGTTTCCACGGATGCTGTGGCCGTCAATCTAGGCACGGCGGCAGCGCTCTTGAGGCAAGCTGCAGAGCAGGGCGCAGAGCTTTTGCTTTTGCCTGAATATTGGTGCCTGCTGGGGCAGCGCGACAGCGACAAATTGGCCATCGCCGAAGATTTTGGCAGCGGCATGCTGCAAGATTTTTTGGCCGAGCAAGCGCAAACCCTGGGTGTGCACTTGGTGGGCGGCACCATCCCGTTGAAAACGGGGCAGGCTGACAAGGCCTACAACAGCAGTTTGGCCTTTGACCCGCAGGGCCACTGCGTCGCGCGTTACGACAAGATGCACCTGTTTAGCTTCCATAAAGGACGCGAAGCCTATAACGAAGGCAAATCCCTGCTGGCAGGCAATCAGCCCATCGCCTTTGATGTGCAAGACCGTAAGGGCCACAACTGGCGTGTGGGGCTGTCCGTGTGCTATGACTTGCGCTTTCCTGAGCTGTACCGCCAGTTGGCCGCCGATATGTATTTGGTGCCCAGCGCCTTTACCTACACCACGGGGCAAGCGCACTGGGAGCTATTGCTGCGCGCCCGCGCGGTGGAAAACCTGGCCTATGTCGTCGCAGCCGCCCAAGGCGGTCTGCACAGCAATGGTCGCCAGACTTGGGGGCAGGCCATGGTCGTCGATCCCTGGGGGCAGGTGCTGGCACAGCAGGCGCAAGGCGCGGGCGTGGTGCTGGCCGATTGCGACGGGCAGGCGCTGCAAAACTATCGCCTGCAATTGCCAGCATTGCGGCATAAAAAGCTCTTGACCAGCTAGGTAGGTTCATACTTGGGAACGCGCTGCACTTTTTTGCCGCGCTAGCTACCCAAAAGGGTTTTGCAGGGGTCTCTTTGGGGTTTTTATGGTGTTTTTGGCATTTAAGGCCAGAAAACCTGCCTGAGTAGCAATGGTTTTAATAGCGTGCAACAAGGCTTTGCAGCGCTGTCCTACCACGCCCGCATACGCAGCCCCAGCCATTCGCGCAGCAGGGCGTAATTGGCCTGCATGCCTTTGCCCGATGGCAGCCATTGCCCCGCCCAGCTATCGGCGGGGCGTACAAAGCCCATGGGCGCGGGGATCACCAGCAGCCCCGCCGCCTCAAACGCCCGCACGCTGCGCGGCATATGCCAGGCGTGGGTGACTAGATAGACGGTGTGGATGCCGCGCGGCAGCAGCAGGGCGGCGCTGTTGCGGGCGTTTTCGTGCGTGTCACGCGATTGCCCTTCGACCCAATCCAGCGGCGCGCGCCCGTCTTGCGCCAGCATATGGGCCAAGGCCTGCGCCATGGGCGGGGGCGCATCGGCGCGGCTGCTCCAGCCATAGCCGCCGCTATAGCCCAAGGGCAGGCCGGTGGCGCGTTTGATGGCATAGCCGTAGCGCAGGCGCTGGTAGGCGGCGCTTTCTAGCGCAATGCCGCCGTATTCGGGGTTATCTAGCTCGATACCGCCGCCCAGTACCACAATGGCGCCGGCATCGCTGCGCGGCAGCTTGGCCAAATTTAAAGGCGCATAACTAGGCAGCAGCACAGGTGCCAGCCACACGGCCACCGCTTGCGTCGATAGCAGCCACAGCAGCACCAGGCTGATGCCAGCCATGCTGCGCACCAGGCGGGGGCGAAAACGCGGCCAGCAGATTTGCAGCAGCAAGCACAGGGCGATCAGCAGCAGCAAAGACGCAGGCGGCATAAGCAGCGCGGTGAGATAGGGTTTGAGGCTGACGGCTTCGAACATGGGGCTGGCGTTTAGGCTATGGTTTCATCGCGCACCACAGCGGGTTCAAGCAGGTGGGCGGTATTGCCCCAGTCCAGCACTTGCCAAGCACCATCCGCCCAGCGCAGCTGGTTGATGCCGGTATTGGGCAGCGCCCAGGTGCGGGGCGTGTCCACAGGCAGGCCGTGGGCGATGCGCCAGACCATATCCAGCACCCCGCCGTGGCAAACAATGGCGATTTGCTGCCCACTGTGTTGCTGCGCCAGCGCCTGCAATTGCGTGGCAATGCGGGCTTGAAATTGCAGCAAATTTTCACCGCCATCGGGCGCAAAATCGGCCACACGGCTGCGCCATTGCTGCGCAGCGTGGGGGTTGATGGCTGCCACTTCGGGCAGAGTCATGCCCTGAAATTGGCCGTAATCGCGTTCGCGCCACAGGGCACTGGTGCGCACGGTCAAATTGGCATGCTGCGCGGCAATAGCAAGAGCGGTGTCTAGTGCGCGGCTTAAATCGCTGCTGTAAATCGCATCCAGCGGGTAGCTGGCCATGGCGCTGGCTACTTGCTCGGCCTGGGCGCGTCCTAAATCGTTCAGCGGCTGGTCGGCATGGCCTTGCATACGCGCCGCGCGGTTCCAGTCGGTTTCGCCGTGGCGGATGATGAGCACATCGCAAATGGCAGCGGGGCGGTGCATGGCGTTTTAATCCTCGTCTATCGCTACGCTGAACTCGCCTGCCGCATCGGGGGTGGGCATTTCGTGGTCAAAGGCGATATCGCCAGCGGCATCGGCCAGGCCTGTGGCTTTGAGGTTTTTGAAGTCAAACAGCTTGTGGTCCATCAGGTGCGAGGGCACGACATTTTGCAGCGAGCGCAGCATCATCTCGATACGCCCGGGAAAGCGGGTTTGCCAATCGCGCAGCATATCGCCCACCACTTTGCGTTGCAGGTTTTCTTGGCTGCCGCACAGGTTGCAGGGGATGATGGGGAAGTTTTGCTGGCGGCTCCATTCGACCAAATCGCGCTCGTCCACATAGGCCAGGGGGCGGATGACGACATGCTTGCCCGTATCGCTTTGCAGTTTGGGCGGCATGCCTTTCAAACGCGCGCCAAAAAACATATTCAGCAGCAGGGTTTGCACGATGTCGTCGCGGTGGTGGCCTAGGGCAATTTTGGTTGCTCCCAGCTCGTCGGCCACGCGGTACAAAATGCCACGGCGCAGGCGCGAGCACAGGCTGCACATGGTCGCGCCGGGGGCGATTTTGTCGGTGACGATGCTGTAGGTGTCTTGCGTTTCGATGTGGTATTTCACGCCCAGTTTGTCGAGGTAGGCGGGCAAGATGTCGGCAGGAAAACCCGGCTGCTTTTGGTCCAAATTGACGGCGATGATTTCAAAATCAATGGGCGCGCGCTTTTGCAGTTTCAGCAAAATATCCAGCAGGGTGTAGCTGTCTTTGCCGCCCGATAGGCAGACCATGACACGGTCGCCCTCTTCGATCATGTTGTAGTCCACAATCGCCTGCCCCGTTAAACGGCACAGGCGTTTTTCGAGCTTGTGCGCTTCGCGCTGGGCTTTTTCCTCGGGGCTGCGCTCTTTTTTATTCATGCGCAGCAGGCCGTGTTTGACGCGGGGTTCGGCGCTATCGCTAGCGGTGCTGGGGCAGGTGGGCAGGCTGGTTTCGGGGGCTGAACTCATGGGGCAAACAATGCCAACTAAGGGCAATTTTTAAAAAAGCGTAAGGCGCAATTATCCCAGCAGGGCTGCTGCCAGCATCCCCCAGCCCTGCCTTGACCTTGATGAATCAGGTTTTTGACCCTGTTTTATGGCTTTTAGGCCGAAAAACCTGCCTGAGTAGCTCATTTTTCTATAGTATTTTCTCCCTCCTTGGGGGGGACTAGGGTGGGGGCTGACCACAGCAACACCAATAAACCAAGCCCCTAAGCCCTGCCTTCCGCCAAAGGGGGAGGAGCCAAAGCCGCAAAACATGGATTCCTGCCCCTGCCTGCGCAGGGGCAGGCTCTACGCGGGAATGACGAGCTGGATTTCTCCTTGGCTAAAATCCCCCGTTTACTTAAACCACCCCAACACGGATACCCCCATGCAATTTCACCGCTTTGAAGACCTGTGCAAAAACGGCCAAGCCAAAGGCAAACGCGTATTTATCCGCGCCGATTTGAATGTGCCCTTAAACGACGCTGGGCAAATTACCGAAGACACGCGCGTGCGTGCCTCTGTGCCCTGCATCCAAATGGCGTTGAAAGCTGGCGCGGCCGTCATGCTCACTTCCCACCTAGGCCGCCCCACCGAAGGCGAGTTCAAAGACGCAGACAGCTTGGCTCCCGTAGCCGCCCGTCTGTCTGAATTACTGGGGCAAGAGGTCGAGCTGGAGACCGATTGGGTCGATGGCGATTTTGAAGTGCAGCCCGGCCAAGTGGTGTTGCTGGAAAACTGCCGCCTGAATGTGGGCGAGAAGAAAAACAAGCCCGAGCTGGCGCAAAAAATGGCCAAGCTCTGCGATATTTTTGTACACGACGCTTTTGGCACCGCGCACCGCGCCGAAGCCTCCACCTACGGCATTGCGCAATTTGCGCCCGTAGCCTGCGCTGGCCCCCTGCTGGCGGCTGAAATGGACGCCATCAGCAAAGCCCTGGCCGAACCCAAACGCCCCCTGGTGGCGATTGTGGCGGGCAGCAAGGTATCGACCAAACTCACCATCTTGCAAAGCCTGGCTGACAAAGTTGATCAGCTGATTGTGGGCGGCGGCATTGCCAACACCTTTATGCTGGCCAAAGGCCTGCCCATAGGCAAATCGCTGGCCGAGCACGATTTGGTGGCCGACGCCCAAGCCGTTATCGACAAAATGGCCGCCCGTGGCGCGGCCGTGCCCATCCCTAGCGATGTGGTGGTGGCCGACAAATTTGGTGCCGATGCCAAAGCCACGGTCAAAGCCGCCGCTGATGTGGGCGCGGGCGACATGATTCTCGACATTGGTCCGCAAACCGCTGCCGTACTGGCCGAGCAACTCAAAACCGCAGGCACCATCGTGTGGAACGGCCCTGTGGGCGTATTTGAATTCGACCAATTCGCCCACGGCACCGAAACCCTGGCGCGTGCCATTGCCGCATCGCCCGCTTTCAGCATCGCCGGCGGCGGCGACACCTTGGCCGCTATTGCCAAATACGGCATCGAGAAAGAAGTAGGCTATATCAGCACCGGCGGCGGCGCTTTCTTAGAAATCTTGGAAGGCAAAACCCTGCCCGCGTTTGAGATTTTGCAAAAGCGTTTCTCTGCGTGATTGCTGATTGAGCAGCTAGCAAAACGGGGCACAAATGCCCCGTTTTTTGTTGGAAATTTAACTTTTTAAACACAGACAGATAGATGCCAAGCGTTTAGCTCTAAACCCAGCATACCCTGCAGCAAGGTGCGTGCCTGCACCAAGTCCGGGTGCAGATGGGTAGGCATACGGCGCATGCGCAGCGGGTAGAGCTTTTTCAAAAGAGCGGGTAAGTCTTCCATCTGCAATTTTTTGCCAGCATGGAGCAAGCTGCGTAATTCAGGCATGCACAGCAGATAGAAAAAAGATGCCAGCACGCCGTTCTCATCGCCATTGCGGATGTGTTGCTGCAACCACTCCACCATTTGGATTTCAAGGCCTAGACCTTCAAGATCTGCCAAGCTACGGGGCCAGTCGCGTTGCGGGGTGTGCTTCAAGTGGGCAATCAGCTCTGCGGGCGTGAGGGCGCGGGCGTACGCCATGTCTTCTGCGGCGATGCCATTGCTGCCTCTTACGGTGGATTGTTTGCGCAAATATGCGGGTACGGGCAAACGGTCTATGTCAGCCAATACGCTGGCACTACGAAAGCGCACAATAGCTGGGAGATGTGGGGGATGTGATGCATACACTCCCTTGTCAGCCAATACACTGGAACTAGGCATGCCCACAACACTGCCGCTGCCACCCCAGCCAGCCGCCAACATGTGTGGCACTTGGCGAAGCTCGGGCATATCCGTGGCTTTTTGGTCTTCGTCACGCACATGGGTGAGTAAAAAATTGGTATAGGGGCTGAGTAATTGGTAATCCACCGCCAGCTGCAGCAGTTCATCGGCTTTTTGGCTGCCCTCGTGCTCCACATCGCAAGAAGCTATGCGTGCGGCTGCCTGCATGCGCGAGAGCAACGGGTCGCCCCCTAGGTGCTCAGGCAGGGTTGCGGTGGCGATAAGCTGCTCGGCACCACCTGCCTGCTTGCGCCCCAAAAGCTGTATTTCCCCTTGCGGCAGGCTAGGTAATTTGGCGTGTACATGAAAGGTCGCACCATCAAAAACGCTCGGCACCAATGGGGCAACCCAAAGCGGCTCGCAGCCAGTGGGCCACAGCAGGCGAATATCGCGCAGCCGTGGTGTGCGCAAACGCGCAAACATGCGCAGTATGGCAGGCGCAACATCTTCGCCTGGCGCCACAAAATCGCAGGCGCCACCTGTCGCCTCAGCCAAACGCTGCAAATGGTGAATGGCAGGGCTGCTGCCAATGGCAACGATAAATATGCGTTGGCTAGAGTTTTTAGCAGCGGAGATGCACGAATCGATGCCCCAAATCTCGCCATCGGTGATGAGCAAAATGTCGCAGCCTTGTGCTGGGGTGATGGCGAAGGTGCTGCTTAGAGCCGCCTCCATTTCGGTGCCGCCCATATTGGCATCCAGCGCATCCACCCAGTCGGCCGCGCCCCGCAAGCTCGCTGAGGTCAAAGGCCGCAGTGCGCGGCTGGCGTGCGTCACACTGTCGCCAAAGCGCGAGAGCGAGAACTGATCACCCTTTTGCAACTCGGCCAACATGCCATGCAAAGCTGATTTAGCGGCGTGCATACTGTCCCCAGCCATGGAGCCTGAACAATCCACCAAAATTTTGAGCATGGTTTGTGCTGCGGTGTCGGCGGGAATTTGTGGGCTAAAGCTGGCCAATAAGGCGACTTCTTGTGGGCGCTGCATATCGGGGCTAGCCACACACAAACCTTTTTGCGGCAGTTGATCGAGGGTCAGCACAAAATCCCGATCCAGCCAAGCTTGGCGTGCCAGACTGATGTCGATAGCCAAACCTTGCGACCCATGCTGCGGCGCCACAGCAATAGGGTGGCTAGGGCTGGCTATGCGCGCTTGCGCCAGCTCGCCCAAAATCCGCAGTTTGAACTCAAAGGGGTATTGCGTTGTCACGCTGTGCGTGACAACTTGGTGGGGCTGCATACCCCCGCTGAGAATGGCATCACCATAGCGCGGCGCTATCACGGTGGGGATGAGCAGCCGCAAACCCTGCTGCTCAAAATGCAGAATTTGGGCGTAGCGCAAGGTGATGATGCCGTCTTCGCCTGGGGCTAAATTGCCCAAACTTAAGGTGTAGCTGTGATCGCCATTTCGCTCCAACATCACGGCAGCATCGCCATCGGCCAAGGTGCTTTCGTACTGGCTTTCGGCTTGGCGTTTGGCCATGACAGAGCCGCTAAGCAGCTTATCGCCCAGCTGCACCTCCACCCCCATCAGCTCGGCACCCCAGGGCAGGGGAAAGGTGTAGGTCAGTTCAATATGGCGATCGTGGGGATTGCGAAAATGCTGGCGCAAACTGGCCTGAAACATCAGGCCTTCTAATTGCCCGTCTAGCTGTACGCCTAAAAATTGCACATCTTCGTCGTTGTTGCCCAGTATCTGGGCTGGAAGCGCATAAGACATAGAGGACTCCTCTTTGGTGAATGGGGGTTTACTGCTGATCTGGTGTCGGGCTGCTTGCGGCGTTCATGTGGGCATAGGCCGCCATGACTGCACGCGCAAATTCACGCATTTGTTCAGGCGACAAGCCTGCGCGCTGGGGCGCTATCACCAGCTCAAGCCCGGGGGCAAGGCTGATATGGCTGCGCACTTCCACGCTGCCAGCAGCGGGGCTGGGCGGCGCAAGGGCAGGTGCTTGACCATGCAGAATTTCACGGATGCGCTCCAGCGCCAAACCCGCTTGCGTCCATTTTTTGATAAGCAGCAACTGCTGCAAGTGCCCACTGTCGTAGCGGGCTGCGCGCGTACCCCCTGCGGGGCGATTGACCAAAGCGATTTGGATGTAATAACGCACCGTGCGAATGGGCATATCCGCCAACAGGCATAACTGCGCCAAAGCGTAGCTTTCTGCTGGTGGCTCGTGGCTTTGGGAAGTGGTTTCAGTGTCCATGCCTATATTTAAACACTAAAACTGTACAAATACAAGTGTTTAAATAAATGCTGTGCCCCATGCCAGCCTTGTCTGGCAAATGCCTATAGAGAGAATGAGGCGTTTTTAGGCATGAAATTTGCCTTTTAGGCCGCAAAACCTGCCTGAGCAGCTCATCTTTTTAATCCAATTTAATCCAATAATCGCCCTTGCAAAGCCGCCATCGGCACAGGGCGCAAGCGGGCAAAGTCCAATAAATCAGCTAAACGCGCGCCCTTGCCCCGCCACGCTGTCACCGCATCTTCGCCCAACAATACATAGTGCCAAGGCAAGCCCTGGCGTTGCTCGGCTTCTAGCGTATTGATGCGATCACACCAAGCCAGCGCCGCACGGCGCTTGCGTTGCACATTCGGGTGGCTCACCTGCTGCTGCGCCTTGGTTTCCACCAAATAAATCGCACCCTCTGTGCGCACCATCAGGCAGGGCATCGGGCGCGATTTGCTCATACAGGTTTTGCAAACTGCATTGCTCATACCCAGCGCCCAGCACCTCGTGCGCCACGATGGCATTCAAAATCGCTTGCCGCGGCCCTGGGTGAAAATTCAGCCCAGCGCGGGCATCCACCATATCTTGCCCAAACCACCACCAGTGCAGCAGCTCCGCCTTGGTGGGCGTCACCAGCTCCAGCAAATCGGCAGCGCCGTCTTCTAAACCCAAAGCGAGCTGATTGGCTTTGGTGGTGAGGGCGTCGGCTCGTGCCAAGGGCTTATCAGCATTCAAAATCATAAAAACACCAAATTGACTACAATTGTGGTAAAACAGCTCAAAAAAGGAAATGCCATGACTACCCTCTCCGTCCGTATTGACGAAACCTTGGTCGAGGCTGCCCGCGTGAGTGCCAAGGCAGAATTTCGCAGCGTGCAAGGCCAGATCGAGTACTGGGCTAAGCTGGGGCGCGCCGCGCTGGACAACCCCGATTTGCCCGTCTCCTTCATCTCTGAAAGCCTGATGAGCTTGGCCGAACCGCGCGAGGACGCCACGCCTTTTGTGCCCCGCAGCCGCTCTGCTCATACTGAGCAACCATGAGCAGTGGCATACCTTGGGAGGTGCGCCAAACGCGGCGCTTTGCCCGCAGCTACAAAAAACTGACCAATGCCGCGCTGATAGCCGACACCGATGTCGCCGTGGCTACCGTAGCGGACAACCCCGATGTGGGCGAACGCAAAAAAGGCGATTTGGCTCAGCTTTGGGTGCATAAATTCCGCAGCGGCGGCCAGCTTTATCTGCTGGGCTACACCCGCGAAGACACCGTGCGGCTGGTGTATCTGGAAGCGCTCGGCCCGCATGAGAATTTTTATCGGGACCTGAAGCGGTAGCTACGCCGTCTTCCTAACCCAGAGCCAGTTATTGGCTTTGGTAGTCAGAGCAGTAAAAAACACGACGGGGCGGCGACATTCAAGATGCATCAACAAGCTTGAATCAAAGTTCGGTTTTACGGGTACGGGCTTCCCCAGGCCGTGCGCCAATCTGTGCAGCAGCACCGCCAACGCTGGGAAGAGGGCGTGGGGCATTTAGAGCGCGAGACTTTTGATGCGTTTTTGCAGTTGCCCGCGCCGCAGCGCAAGCTGATTCGTGAAGTGATTTTGACTTTTGCTCAAGTCCACCATGAAAAGGCGCAGTAGCCTTTTACACCCCGACCTGTGGGGTTTGTTTTGCGGAAATAAACAAATTGTTTAGAATGGGCGCATGATTCGTAGCTTTGCCGATAAAGAAACCGAAAGCCTATTTCGCACAGGCAAGTCGCGCAAGCTCCCACCTGACATCCTGCGCCGTGCGGTGTTGCGCTTGAATCAGCTTGAGCACGCCATGAGCATAGATGACTTGCGCTTTCCGCCAGCTAATCGACTGGAAGCGCTGCACGGCGACAGAAATGGGCAATGGAGCATCCGCGCCAATAGCCAATGGCGCGTGTGTTTTCGGTTTATGGATGGCGATGTTTTTGATGTCCACATCACGGACTACCACTGAAAGGGTTTTCGCATGAAACACACGATAGACCGCACCCACAATGGCTTGCCCCCCATTCACCCTGGCGAATACATTCGCGAAGCGCTGGAAGATTTGGGGCTGACGCAAGCGGCCTTGGCCAAATCGCTGGGCGTGTCTGCTATGCGCATCTCGCATTTGGTGCGCGAGGAGCGCCCCATTACGGCAGAGATGGCGCTGCGGCTAGGGCAAGCCTTTGGACAAAGCCCCCAATACTGGCTGAATCTGCAAGCCGATTACGACCTAAAAATTGCCAGGGCACAGTTCAAAGACAGCTTGCGCGAAATACGCGAGCTGGCGGCGGTTTGATATGGGCTTGCTGCCGATAAATCTTCATTTTTAACAGCCAAATCTGTATTTCAGGCCGTAAAACCTGCCTGAGTAGCTATTATTTTAATACCGATACTGATGCCATCATGAGCCAGACCACCACCCCAAAAAACTCGCCCGCCAAGGTATTAACCGCATCCTTGATAGGCACGGCGATTGAGTTTTACGACTATTACATCTACGCGGCGGCGGCGGTGCTGGTGTTTAATACGCAGTTTTTCTCGGGCGAGAGCAGCCACACCGCCATGCTGTTGTCGCTATCGACCCTGGCCTTGGCTTTTTTGGCGCGGCCTTTTGGTTCGGCCTTATTCGGCCACTTTGGCGACAAAATCGGGCGCAAGCGCACCCTGGTGGCTTCGCTTTTGACCATGGGCGTTTCCACCGTAGCGATAGGCTTATTGCCCACCTACGCACAAATTGGCGTAGCTGCGCCCCTGCTGCTGTGTTTATGCCGCATAGGGCAAGGCATAGGTTTGGGCGGTGAATGGGGCGGGGCGGCGCTAGTGGCAACCGAAAACGCGCCTGCGGGCAAGCGTGGCTGGTTTGGCAGTTTTCCGCAATTGGGCGCGCCCATAGGCTTGTTTATGGCCAATGGCGTGTTTTGGCTGGTTAGCCATTACTTCGGCGCTGAGGCGCTGGTAGCCTGGGCGTGGCGCATTCCATTTTTGCTTTCGGTCGTGTTGGTAGGCGTGGGGCTGTATGTGCGTTTGAGCCTGCATGAAAGCGCCGTGTTTGAACAAGCCGAGGCCGAGGGCAAAAAACTGCAAGCGCCCGTTACCACCTTGTTTAAACAGCACAGCGGCAAGGTGCTGCAGGGCATATTCATCATGTCCACCACCTATGTGATTTTTTACCTGATGACGGCTTTTGTGCAGGTGTATTCCAAAAGCCCAGCCGTCCTCAGCGCCGCCGGGCACCCGCTGGGGCTGGGCATACCAGCCAATACCTTTACGGGCATTTTGCTGGTGGGCGCTATTGTGTTTGGCGTGTTTATCAGCGTGGCGGGCAAGCTGGCCGATAGCATGGGGCGCAGGCGTTGGCTGCTGCTGAGCACCTGCGCCATCATGGGCTTTGGCTTGGCCATGCCTGCGCTGCTGGCGGGCGGCGATGCGCAATCCGTCCTCGTTTTTATTCTGATCGGCATGGTGCTGATGGGTTGCACCTTTGGCCCTATGGCGGCGTATTTGCCCGAGCTGTTTCCTACCGAGGTGCGCTATTCAGGCGCGTCGCTGGCGTACAACTTGGCGTCTATCGTGGGTGCGTCTATCCCCACCATCGTGGCGATTGAAATCAACAGCAACTGGGGGCTGCAAGGCGTGGGCCTTTATCTGGCTGCCAACGGCCTGCTGACCTTGTGGGCGCTGTACACCGCGCCTGAAACCAAGAATTGGGATTTGGCTAGGGTTTGATAATGAAACCTTGAAGTCCGCCTCTCAAAGCTCCTCATTACCACGGTAGCTAACTTGATCCCAGTCCCGCAGGCTCCGACTGTAAGCCACCTCTTGTGCCATTTACTCAATACCCCTTCAGGTTTAGGTTTGGCTCTCCCTCTCACAAAAACTCAA
>JAMIFN010000061.1:0-4231 GCA_035906235.1 Allobrachymonas sp.
CAAAGGGGGAAGGAGCCAAGGCCGCAAAACCTGCCTGAGTAGCTCACAAAATCATCGTGTCTAAGTTGGCTAGTAGATAGGGGAGGCTTAGATGGGCGATTTCAGGCCTTGGATGATGGTGTCCATGGTCTTTTTCGGATCAATAAATGGGGGTTTCAAGCCCATTTTGCGTTGCGGGTCCCACCAGCCTGTGCGGTAAATCAGGCGGTGGTGGCTGAATTCCAAAAAGCCCTCTTTGCCGTTGTAGCGCCCCATGCCCGATGCGCCCACGCCGCCAAAGGGGGCGTCGCTCATGGCGACATGCATGAGCACATCATTAACCACCACGCCACCCGATAAGGTGTTTTGCAATACGAATTCTTCTTCGGCCTTGTCTTTGCCAAAGTAGTACAGCGCCAGCGGGTAGTCGCCTTGCTGGATGATGCCCACCACTTCTTTGATGTCTTTGTAGCTGCGCACCAGGGCGGCGGCGCCAAAGATTTCTTCGTTGCAAATCAGCGCGTCTTGCGGCGCGTTGATCACCAGGCGCATGGGGCGGCGGCGGTTGGCCAAATCCAGCGGCGCGTCTTGCGCCATCCATTCGATGCGCGCGCCTTTGGCTGCGGCGTCTTTGACATAGTTTTCGACGCGGTTTAAGTGGCGCTCGGTAATGGCGGGCGTGAGGCTGCTGTTGGTGGTGACAGGCCCTGTGCCATAAATTTCGGCGTACACGGCTTTGTAGCGTTGCACGAATTCTTCTAGTTTGGATTCATGCACATAAATGGTGTCGGGCGAGACGCAAATCTGGCCGTTGTTTTGGCCTTTGCCTGTGACCAGGTTGTACATGGCTTTTTCTAAATCGGCGCTGATGCCAAAGATGGTGGGCGATTTGCCGCCCAGCTCTAGCGTCAGGGGCACTAAATTTTCTGCCGCTGCGCGCATGATGTGCTTGGCAATGCTGCCGCCGCCGGTGTAAACCAAATGGTCAAAGGGCAGGCCGGTAAAGGCTTGCGAGACATCCATATAGCCCGTGACCAGCGCCACTTCCATGGGGTCAAAGTATTCGGGCACGCGCTTTTGCAGCCACTCGGCCATATGGGGTGATAAGTCCGACGGCTTGATCATGGCACGGTTGCCCGCCGCCAATACGCCTGCCAGCGGTGCAAACACGGTAAAGAGCGAGGCATTCCAAGTGCCGGCAATGCCGATAACGCCTTTGGGTTGGTAGCGCACTTCGGTGCTGCCGCCAAACAAATTAAAGGGCAGCGCGGTGGCGCGTTTGCTGGGCTTCATCCATTTGGCCAGATTCTTTTTGTTGTACTTCATGGCAGCGACCGAGCCGTGGCCGTCTAGCTGCAGGCCAATCACGGGTGGGCGGCCACCAAAGTCTTTGCTGCTGGCCTCGGTAAATTCATCCACATGGTTGATGAACATATCCATGGCGCGTTTGATGCGGTCTTGGCGCACGGCGGCGCTGACGGGGCCTTCGGCGCGTTGGATTTTTTTCATGGCCTGCAGGTGGGCCTGCATTTGTTCGGCGCTGGGGTTGTGCGGCAATTTGTTCGACATGAAGGAGGTCTCCTGAGGCTTGATATACGCTCTAAACATAGGCTCGCGCGCGTGCTGCGCTGGGCTGCGGCGCATTGTAGTGTGCTTGAGGCGGCAATAGCCCCGCAGTGCTTTACGGCAAACAGTCTGATGCCGGGCGCAGGACAGAGCGAATGGTTAAGATGCCGCTTTGGTAACGATTCATGCAAAAACACCCCCCCTCTAAAGTCGATCAACATTGGCATGGCCCGGCCTGGATGCTACCTGCGCTCTTGGCGCTGCTCAGTATGCTGGGGCCTTTTTCCATCGATACCTACATCCCCGCTTTCTCGGCCATGGCGCGCAGTTTGGGGACTGATGCCATCAGCATGCAGCAAACCTTATCGGCGTATTTGCTGGGTTTTGCCATCATGAATTTATTCCACGGTGCGCTGGCCGATAGCTTTGGCCGCCGCCCCGTGGTGCTGTGGACGATTGCGATTTTTACCCTGGCCTCGGTCGGCTGCGCGCTGTCGCAAAGCGTGTACCAGCTGATTTTTTTCCGCTTCGTGCAGGGCTTGTCGGCAGGCGGGGGCATGGTGGTCTCGCGTGCGGTGATTCGTGATTTGTTTGAGCCTGCGCAGGCGCAAAAAATCATGAGCCAAGTGACCATTTACTTTGGCGTAGCGCCTGCAATAGCCCCCATGGTGGGCGGCTATCTGCTGGGGCACGCCAGCTGGCACGGCATTTTTTGGTTTTTGGCGCTGATGGGGGTGTTGATAGGCTTGGCCAATTGGAAGCTGCTGCCCGAAACCCTGGAGCCGCATGCCAAGCAGCCTTTTAATGTGCCGCATTTGCTGCGCGGCTATAAAGAGCTGGGCTTGTCGCCGCATTTTTTGCTGCTCTGCGTGGCCAGCGGCATCCCCTTTAACGGCATGTTTTTGTATGTGCTGTCTGCGCCTGAGTTTTTGGGCACGCATTTGCAGCTGCAGCCTTCCGAGTTTTTCTGGTTCTTTTTGGCCACCATCAGCGGCATCATGGGCGGCGCCCATGTCAGCGGGCGCTTGGCGGGCAAGATTGCGCCACGCCACCAAATCCGCCACGGTTTTCTCATCATGCTGCTGGTGGCGCTAGTCAATTTGGTGCTGAATTTATTGCTTCCAGCCCATGTCAGCTGGGCGCTGATTCCCATCAGTATTTTTGCTTTTGGCTGGTCGCTCATGGTGCCCGTGGTCACGCTGCTGGTGCTGGATTTATTTCCTGAGCGGCGCGGCATGGCGTCGTCGCTGCAAGCGGCCATAGGGTCGGCGGCCAATGGCGTAGTCGCTGGCGTGTTGGCGCCCTTGGTCATGCACAGCACTAAGCTGTTGGCTTTGAGCTCGCTGCTGCTGATGCTGGTGGGCTTGGGCGCGTGGCTGCTCATCATCAAAAACTGGCCCGATACAGGGCGCTTGCCTAAGCCCGTTTGAGTGCCTCTTACCCCGACCAAATGTATGAGAGGCAGGGGCGGCTAGCGGACTAAACTTCGCCATCTTTTTTTTCGCTGAGAACAGCCATGAGTACAGAGACAAATCCTTCAAAAGGCCCCTTGGCGGGCGTGCGTGTGGTCGAATTTGCCGGCATCGGCCCTGGCCCCTTTGCCGCCATGCTGCTGGCCGATATGGGCGCCGATGTCATCACCATCGAAACCCCGGCCAAAGGCGTGGTGGGGCAGCGCAATCCGCTCAATCGCGGCAAACGCTCAGTGGCGCTGAACCTGAAGAAAAAAGACGAGTGGCAACACGCTTTTACCCTGGCTAGCCGCGCCGATGTGCTGATTGAGGGCTACCGCCCCGGCGTGATGGAACGCCTGGGTTTGTCCCCTGAAGCGCTGCAGGCGGCCAACCCTAAACTGGTTTTTGGCCGCATGACGGGCTGGGGGCAAACTGGCCCTATGGCGAAAATGGCGGGGCATGACATTAACTATGTGGCATTAAGCGGCGCGCTGGCGCTGGCTACCCGCCCAGGGCAAGCGCCTGTGATTCCGCCCACCATCGTGGGCGATATTGGCGGTGCGCTGTATTTGGCTTTTGGCATTGTTTGCGCCCTGTTTGAATGCACGAAAAGCGGCAAAGGCCAGGTGATAGATGCCGCCATCGTCGATAGCGTGGCGCATATGCAAGGGCTGGTGCACGCCTTCCGCGCCATGGGGCTGTGGAAGGACGAGCCTAGCCAAAACTTCTTTGCCAACACCGCGCATTTCTACGAAACCTTTACCTGCGCTGATGGCAAATTTTTGGCTGTGGGGGCGATTGAAACGCCTTTCTACTTAGAGCTAATCACCAAACTCGATTTGTTTGAAGAATTGGTCGCCAGCCAGCACCGCCCCGAAGAATGGCCAGCGCTCAAACAAATCGTCGCCGCCCGCATTGCCCAATACCCCCAAGCGCATTGGATGGAAGTGTTTGCAGACTCGGACGCCTGCGCCGTGCCTGTGCTCGATTACCAAGCCGCTGCCGCGCACCCGCACAACCAAGCGCGCGGCACTTTTGTGCAAGTGGGTGGTTTTGTACAGGCCGCGCCCGCGCCGCGTTTCTCGCGCAGTGGCACGCGCAGCCCATCAGCAGGCGCGTATTTGGGCGAGCACACGGCCGAGGTGCTGGCTGAGCTGCAAACGCCAAGCCCAAGCCAAGCGCAGGTGGGCTGATGCCTTGCCGCCGCCGCCAACTGCTCCTCGCCTGCTGCG
>JAMIFN010000062.1:0-17134 GCA_035906235.1 Allobrachymonas sp.
CTGCAAATCGGTGTTGCTGGTGATGGGCAGTGATTGCCAGCGCAGCAAGGTGCCCGGACCGGTTTTTAAATCGTCGCCCGGCTGATCTAGGCGCTTAGCCCAGGCCACAACGCGCAGGGCGCGATCGCTGCGCCCATCGTCCCAGCGCACTAGGCGCAAAACCTCGTGTTCATACTGCAGTGGCGGAATATCGCTGGCATAGGCTGCGCTAGGGTTGAGCTCGAGATGGTTCAGGTCATTGTCCCATTGCGCCAGCATGGTCTGCATCACTGCGACCTCGCTGCTGCGGCTGCGGCTGTATTGCTGCGCTTGCAAAATAGCGGCTATGCCCTGCCAAGCCAAAGCCGTAACGATGCCCATGATGGCCAGCGCCACCATGACTTCGATTAAGGTAAAGCCGCCTTGCTTGAGCCGCATCATGGTGGCCCCAAAACACTGGATAGGGTCATGATCTGCTCCTCGCGGGCGTTTTTGACGGCGCCGTCTAAGCGCACGATATTGGGGTTGGGCGTGCCGCCTACGGTCACGACGACGGTATAGGCTAGGCCGGCTTGCTCGCAGTCAAAAGTCTGCTCGCCTACGGGCGGGCGGCCGCCGCCTGTCATGCTTTTTAGGCGCAACTCGGTAAAGGCATTCTCAAGGCATAGCTGCACCAATACCGATTCACGCTGGCGCTCGGTATTGTTCAGCAAAGTATTGCTGGCCTGCACGCCTGCCGACAGCGCCACGGCTATGACGGCCAGCGCGACCAAGACCTCGATCAAAGTAAAACCCAGGGCCGGGGCTCGCCTCATGGCTGCAACTCCTCGACTGCAAAGGGTTTTAAACCCTGGGTGCCCACGCGCAAGCTGTGCTCGCCCAGGCTGATGATGATGCTTTGCGCCGGCAAAATCGGTTCGGGGCCTAGGCGCACAGGCAGGCTACCGCTGACGCTGACGCCTTTGGCCAGCCAGGGGGTGATTTTTTTCTCGTCTAGCGCTAGGCCGGGGTCTTTGATGGCAAAGCCCTCTTCATTGCTCGAAAATTCGGCCGCCAAACCTCGGGCGCGTGATTGGGCGCGGCCAATCTCTAGCACGGCCGCCACTTGCTCGGCTTGTTTGTACAGGGTGCTTTCTTGGCTGTCGCGCAGCCCCAGCATGATGCCGCCAGCAGCTACGCCAATGATGACCAGCACCACCAGCAATTCCAGCAGGGTAAAGCCACGCGGCGCAGCAAGGCGGCGGGGCAGGGCAAATGGACGGGCGCGGGCAAACATGGTGCGCCATTGTAGGCAGCTTATGGGCGGAGCCTTGCGTTGGAGTGGCTTGCAGGATTGGCACAAGGCGGGCTGAAGCTGTGGGCCCAAGGAAAGGTTTTGCTTGCCATAAAAAAGTGAGCTACTCAGGCAGGTTTTTCGGCCTAGGAGGGGTTTTTTCTCTAAAATTCGACCTTTCCCCTTAAATCGAGCCTAATCATGAGCCTGAAAGTCCGCATCAACGAAGATATGAAAACCGCCATGCGCGCCAAAGACAGTGGCCGCTTGGGTACCATCCGCTTGCTGATGGCTGAGATGAAGCGCAAAGAGGTGGACGAGCGCATCGAACTCGATGACGCGGCCATCGTCGCCATCGTCGATAAGATGCTGAAACAGCGCAAAGACTCGATTACCGCTTTTGAAGGCGCAGGCCGCACCGATTTGGCCGACCAAGAAAAAGCCGAAAGCGAAGTGCTCAAAGCCTATTTGCCCGAGCGCATGAGCGCCGAAGAAATCACCGCCGCCGTACAAGCCATCGTCGCGCGCGTGGGCGCCAAGGGCGCGGCCGACATGGGCAAAGTCATGGGCGTGGTGAAAACCGAGCTGGCAGGCAAGGCCGATATGGGGCAGGTTAGCCTGGCGGTGAAAGCCGCTTTGCAATAAATGCCTCTGCAGCCCGTTGATTTTTTAGCCTAAGCCCGAGTTTTAGCCCCGAGAGCACAGCCATGAGCCGTATCGCCGCCACCTTTGCCCGCCTGCAGGCTGCCCACCAAAAGGCGCTGATTCCTTACATCACTGCCGGCTTTCCCTATGCCGATTGCACGCCCGATGTCATGGCGGCCATGGTGGCAGCTGGGGCGGACATCATCGAGCTGGGCGTGCCTTTTTCTGACCCTATGGCCGATGGCCCAGTCATTCAGGCCGCAGGTGAAAAAGCCTTGGCGCAAGGCGTGGGCATGGTGCAGGTGCTGGCCATGGTGGCGCAGTTTCGCCAGCTTGATAACACCACGCCTGTGGTGCTGATGGGCTATGCCAACCCACTTGAACGCTATGAGCAAAAACACGGCGCTGGCAGCTTTGCCCGCGACGCGGCGGCGGCGGGCGTGGATGGCGTGCTGATTGTGGATTACCCGCCCGAAGAGTGCGAGGACTTTGCCGCCCAGCTCAAAGCCGTGGGTATGGATTTGATTTTCTTGCTCGCCCCCACCTCGAGCGAGGCACGCATGGCGCAAATTGGCCGCTTGGCTACGGGCTATGTTTACTATGTTTCGCTCAAGGGCGTGACGGGTTCGGGCGCGCTCGACACCGCCGCCGTGGCTGCTGCCGTGCCGCGTATCCGCCAGCATGTGCCTACGCCTGTGGGCGTGGGCTTTGGTATCCGTGATGCCGCCAGCGCCAAGGCCGTGGGCACGGTCAGCGACGCGGTCATCATCGGCAGCAAATTGATTCAGCTGGCCGATGGCCAGCCACGCGAGCGCTTGGGCGCGGTGCTGGGCGATTTTCTGCGCGATATTCGCCGCGCACTGGATGCGATTGGCTCATAAATGGCCTAGTGGCGACAGAGAAAACGCCTAGGGAGCCTCTGCTAAACCCTTTTTGGATACTGGCGCTCATCCATCAGAATGGGATACGAGGCTAAAAAACGAGCCATAGCGGGCGTTCTGGTGAGTTTTTTAAACAAAGTAGCCCACCTGATGGTGAGATGCCAGCGCCGAAAGGGGGTTGTGCAGAGGTTCCCTAGGTAGCTATGCGATAATGCCCGCTCGTTTTTATCTCAAAGCGAGCTACAACGGGTTTCGGTTCGGCCTATCGGCCCATGGCTTGAAATCCAAAGTCCCACAGCGGCGCTTACCGGCGTGCGTGAGGGGCACCCAAGTCGCCCCCATGGGGCTTTCAACCGGTGAATACCTATGACAACGCAAGAAAATAAAGCCCAGGCGCAAGATTTGCGCGGCGGCGAAATTATGGTGAAGGCCTTGCAGGCCGAGGGCGTAAAGTACATCTGGGGCTACCCAGGCGGTGCGGTTTTGCACATTTACGACGCCATTTACAAACAAGATTCCATCGAACACATCCTTGTGCGCCACGAGCAAGGCGCAGTACACGCGGCTGACGGCTATGCCCGCGCCACGGGCGATGTGGGGGTGGCGCTGGTCACTTCGGGGCCGGGCGCGACCAATGCCATTACGGGCATTGCCACGGCCTATATGGACAGCATCCCCATGGTGGTGATTACGGGGCAAGTGCCCACGGCGGCCATAGGCTTAGACGCTTTTCAAGAGTGCGACACCATCGGCATCACGCGCCCCATCGTCAAGCACAATTTTTTGGTGAAAGATGTCAAAGACATGGCATCCATCATGAAAAAGGCTTTCCACATTGCACGCACAGGCCGGCCTGGCCCGGTGGTGGTGGATATCCCGAAAGATGTCAGCTACGCGATTACGCGCTTTGACCCTGCCGAATACGCCAAACCCGTAGAAATGCGCAGCTACAAACCCGCAGTCAAAGGCCACACAGGGCAATTGCGCAAAGCGGTGCAAGCGATTTTGAGCGCCAAACGCCCCTATATCTACACCGGCGGCGGCGTGGTGCAGGGCAATGCCAGCGAGCAGCTGCGCGAGTTTGCTAACCTGTTGGGCTTTCCCGTGACCAGCACCCTGATGGGGCTGGGTGCTTTCCCTGCTTCTGACAAAAAATTCTTGGGTATGTTGGGTATGCACGGCACGGTGCAAGCCAATAACGCCATGCAAAACTGCGATGTGGTGATTGCCATAGGCGCACGCTTTGACGATCGCGTGATCGGCAATGTCAAGCACTTTACCCAGGTCAATCGCCGCATCATCCATATTGATGTCGATCCTTCGAGCATTTCTAAACGCGTCAAGGTTGATATTCCCATCGTCGGCGATGTCAAAGATGTGCTGCTCGATTTGATTGCCGCCCTGAAGGAAAGCAGCGAAAAAACCGACCCACAAGCGCTGGCCGACTGGTGGACACAAGTGGATGCTTGGCGTGCCACCGATTGCCTGAAATACGACCGCGCCAATACCGAAGTCATCAAACCCCAAGCAGTTTTAGAAAAACTGTGGGAGCTGACGAAAGACGAAGAAACCTATATCACCAGCGATGTCGGCCAGCACCAAATGTGGGCGGCGCAGTTCTACCGCTTTGAAGAACCCCGTCGCTGGATCAACTCAGGCGGGCTGGGCACTATGGGTGTGGGTCTGCCTTACGCCATGGGCATCAAGATGGCCAAGCCCGATGCGCGCGTGTGCTGCGTCACGGGCGAAGGCTCGATTCAGATGAATATCCAAGAGCTGTCCACCTGTTTTCAGTACGACACGCCCGTCATCATCATTGCCTTGAATAACCGCTATTTAGGCATGGTGCGGCAGTGGCAAGAGATTGAATACTCAGGCCGCTACAGCCACAGCTATATGGACGCGCTGCCCGATTTTGTGAAGCTGGCGGAGGCCTATGGCCATGTCGGCATCAAGGTGGAAAAACCCGAAGATGTGGAGCCCGCGCTGCGCCGCGCGCTGGAATTAAAAGACCGCACCGTCTTTATCGATTTCCGCACCGACCAGACCGAAAATGTCTTCCCCATGGTGCAAGCGGGCAAGGGCATTACCGAAATGCTGCTTGGCGCAGAAGACCTGTAAGGAGAAAACACGATGCGACATATTATTTCTCTCCTGATTGAAAACGAAGCGGGTTCGCTCTCGCGCGTGGTGGGTTTGTTTTCAGCCCGCGCCTACAACATTGAATCGCTGACCGTGGCCACCACCGAGGACCCAACGCTCTCGCGCATGACCATCGTTACCGAAGGCTCGAACGATGTGATCGAGCAAATCACCAAGCATTTGAACCGCTTGGTTGAGGTCGTCAAAGTCGTCGATTTAACCGAAGGCGCCTACATCGAGCGCGAGCTGATGATGGTGAAAGTGCGCGCCGTCGGCAAAGAGCGCGAAGAGATGAAGCGCATGGCCGATATCTTCCGTGGTCGCATCATTGATGTGACGGAAAAGAGCTACACCATTGAGGTGACGGGCAACCAGGCCAAAAACGACGCCTTTTTGCAGGCCATTGACCATGCCGCGATTTTGGAAACTGTGCGCACGGGTTCCAGCGGCATAGGCCGTGGCGAGCGCATTTTGAAACTTTAAGGCAGCCAGTTTTAGCCCTTCTAGCGTTTACACTCACGGGTTAGGTTTTCTGGCCCATTTTGATTTTTCCCTCTTTTAGACAAGAAAGAAACCCATGAAAGTTTTCTACGATAAAGACTGTGATCTGAGCCTGTTGAAAGGCAAAACCGTGGCCATCATCGGTTACGGCTCGCAAGGCCACGCGCACGCGCAAAACCTGAACGAATCAGGCGTTAAAGTGGTGGTTGGCCTACGCAAAGGCGGCGCCAGCTGGGACAAAGTGGGCAAAGCCGGCCTGACGGTGATGGAAGTGGACGACGCCGTTAAAGCGGGCGATGTCGTCATGATGCTGCTGCCCGACGAACTGATTGCTGGCGTGTACAACAATAATGTGGCGCCCAACATCAAACAAGGCGGTACGCTGGCTTTTGCTCACGGCTTCAATGTGCATTACAACCAAGTCGTGCCCCGCGCCGATCTGGATGTGATCATGGTTGCGCCCAAAGGCCCAGGCCACACCGTGCGCTCTGAATACCTCAAAGGCGGCGGCGTGCCTACTTTGATTGCTGTACACCAAGACCAAAGCGGCAAAGCCCGCGATATCGCCCTGGCATACGCCATGGCCAATGGTGGCGGCAAAGGCGGCATCATCGAAACCAATTTCAAAGAAGAGACCGAAACCGATCTGTTCGGCGAGCAAGCTGTACTGTGCGGCGGCGCGGTGGAACTGGTGAAAATGGGCTTTGAAACCCTGACCGAAGCGGGCTACGCGCCTGAAATGGCTTATTTCGAATGCCTGCACGAACTCAAATTGATCGTCGATTTGATGTACGAAGGCGGTATTGCCAATATGAATTACTCGATCTCGAACAACGCTGAGTACGGCGAGTATGTGACGGGCACGGAAGTGATCAACGAAGAATCACGCAAAGCCATGCGCGCGGCCTTGAAACGCATCCAAAACGGCGAATACGCCAAGATGTTCATCCAAGAAGGCAATCTGAACTACCCCAGCATGACAGCGCGTCGCCGCAATAATGCCGATCACCAGATCGAAAAAGTAGGCGCACAGCTGCGCAGCATGATGCCTTGGATCAGCAAAAACAAACTGGTCGATCAAACACGCAACTAAGCGTCTAGACCAAGACCCTTTCCCTCCAAGGAAAAAAACCGAAAACCGGCTGCGTGAGCAGTCGGTTTTTTTTAGGTCTGTCGGCAGCGTTCCGACGGTTTCTTTACGAGTCCAGCAGACGACCCCCCCAGCCTTAAGCTGCCTAGGAGTCCAAGGTATTAGCGTGGCGGATAACAAGCTAGGCTGGCATGCAAATGGATGCCTGAGTACCCCCAATTTTTGTTATGGAAAACATAGCAGCTCAGGCAGGTTTATCGAATTATTTCTGCGAAAAGATATCTAAAAATAAGCTTTAAAACGATAGCAACCCTGAATTGTTCCATATTTGGGATAATCCCTAGTGTTTTATTGCGATTGTGCCAAATTGTCACGGTGTTAGGCTGCAATACCGAAGTCTTCGGTCACCATAGCTTCCAGTGCGGCTAGCCAGGCCGCGCTGTCGTTCAAGCAAGGAATAAAGCGCAAGTCTTGACCACCAGCTTGCATAAAAATAGCACGGTTTTCGATGGCGATTTCTTCCAGGGTTTCCAGGCAGTCAGCCACAAAACCTGGGCAAAACACATCCACGGTGCGCAGGCCTTGCGCGGCTAATTTTTCCAGTGTGGTGTCGGTGGCTGGCGCCAGCCATTTAGCTTTGCCAAAACGCGATTGAAAGCTGATTTGCCATTGCTGGGGCTGCAATTGCAGGGCTGCCGCCAATAGCTGGGCTGTTTGCTGGCATTGCACAGCATAGGGGTCGCCTAAATCCACCGTGCGCTGCGGCACGCCATGAAAGCTCAGCAGCAGTTTTTCTGCCCGACCATGCTGCAGCCAATGCGCTTGCACTTGGGCGGCTAGGGCGGCGATATAAGCAGGGTGCTGGTGAAAGTCGCTCATGATATTAAGGCTGGGAATATGGCGTTGCTGGGCGCTCCAGGCCGCAAGGCTGTCGTACACACTGGCTGTGGTGGTGCCTGAATATTGCGGGTACATGGGCAAGATCACGATGCGCTGGGCACCATCTGCCTGCGCCTGGCTTAAAACGGCGGGCAGGGCGGGCTGGCCATAGCGCATGGCGGTATAGACCTTGGCCTGATGCCCCAAACGCGCTTGCAAGCCTGCAGCTTGTAGCTGGGTGTAGTGCAGCAGGGGCGAACCTTTATCGCCCAGCCAAATTTGTGCGTATTTGGCTGCAGATTTTTTAGGGCGAGTTGGCAAGATGATGCCGTACAGAATGGGCAGCCATGCTGCACGCGGAATTTCCACCACACGCGGGTCGCTTAAAAATTCGGCCAGATAGCGCCGAACCGCGGTAGTAGTGGGGGCATCTGGCGTGCCCAAATTGCACAAAATCACAGCCGTGTCGGCAGGCTTGGTGCTGGAGTTTTTTGGGGCAGTGGCTATCGCTGGCATAGGGCGGCATTGTCCTATGAAAATGCCACATAAAGCGCCACATGCAGCGCCACATAAAACCCTAGGCCGCGCGGACGGCTGGCAAGGCGCTAGACTTATGCCCCTTATGAAGATTTCCATCCCTGAAAACAAAAAATTCATGCACCAATGCAGCATCCCTATTCGCTGGGGCGATATGGATGCCGTCGGCCATGTGAACAACACCAACTACATCCGCTATTTAGAGATAGCCCGCACTGAGTGGATGATGCAAATGCGCGCTGACAGCGGCGAGGGCTACCCGGCCAAAACGGGGCCCATCATCGTGAATGTGTTTTGCAATTTTTATTTGCCCATGAAGTTTCCCGGCAATGTGATTGCCAAGCTTTATGCCAGCGATTGCGGCCGCTCCACCTTTGACACCTGGGTCACGATGGAACTAGAGGGGCAAGAGGGCACGATTTACGCTGCAGGCGGCGCCACGGTGATCTGGATCGATATGGAAAAAGAGCGCGCCGTCAGCCTGCCAGACTGGGTGCGCAAAGTGGTGGAGGGCTAAGGAGCCTCTGCATAACCCCCCTTTCGGCGCAGGCATCTCACCATCAGGCGGGTTACTGTGTTCAAAAAACTGACCAGAACGCCCGCTATGGCTCGTTTTTTATGGCAAAGCCATAGCAGGCGGCCTTGCTCCCACCCATTCTGCAGGCTGAGCGCCCGCTATGGCTCGTTTTGCTAGCGGCAACTATCAATAGCGTAGCTGCCCAGGCAGGTTTTGCGGCCTAAAACCCTGATTTAAGGCTTAAAAAGATAGGTCTAATCTGCTTTGGCAACAGCTAGGCCTATGTTTTTGATCTGCGCTTTGCGCAGCGCATCCATGGTTTGCAGCACGGTGTCGTAGCTTAGTTTGCGGCTGGCGGCAATCACCACGGGCAGCCCAGACTTGGCGCTTTGCAGGTTTTGCACCTGTGCCACTACATCGGCCAAGCTGCTGCCTTCGTCAGCCAACACGCCTTTGCGTTTGCTGCTGAGCTGGTATTGCCCTTGGGCGTTGATGGACAAAGTCAGCGCATCGCCCGCATCTGGCGGCGCTGCGCTGTTGCTGACCGATGGCAGGTCGATATGGCCTGTGGTGATCAAGGGCGCAGTCACCATAAAAATGGTTAGCAGCACTAGCATGACATCAATAAAGGGCACCATATTGATTTCGCCCATGGCGCGGCGTCCTCGGCGGCGGCTGTTGTGCGTACTAGGCATGGCGATTCTGGGCTTAGCGCGTAGCGGGGCTGATGGACTGCGCAGCAGTCGGCATGGCACTAGGCGCGGGCAGCAATTGGCGTTGCAAGATATTGCTGAACTCGTCGATAAAGGCTTCAAGCTGTAGGGCCATGCGATCCGTATCGCGGGCATAGCGGTTATAGGCCAATACCGCAGGAATGGCGGCCAGCAAACCCATAGCGGTGGCAACCAAGGCCTCGGCAATGCTAGGGGCAACGGTGGCTAAGGTCATCTGGCTGGCGCCGCCAAATTTGGTGAAGGTGCTCATGATGCCCCAGACCGTGCCAAACAAGCCGACATAGGGCGAGATCGAGCCGACTGAGGCCAAAAAGGGCAGGCCGTCCTCCAGCGCATCCAATTCGCGTTGCATGGCCACGCGCATGGCGCGGCCTGCGCTATCCAAAATCAGGGTGCTATCACCCACGCGGCGTTCGCGCAGCTTTTGCACTTCTTGCATGCCAGCTAAAAAAACCTGTTCCATGGCGCCAGCCTGCTTGCTGTTTTTCTTGGCGGCTAAATGCAAATCGGCCAGCGATGTGCCTGACCAAAAATCGTCTTCAAAGGCGCGGCTTTGCTGCCTTGCGCGGCGCAATTGCTGGTATTTGTGAAAAATCAGTGCCCAGCAAGCAATAGATGCAGCCACTAGCACCAACATCACCAGTTGCACCACCAAGCTGGCGTGCCAGACCAAAGAGAACAAAGAGAGCGTGTCGTTCATAGTGGGGCAGATTGTAGAGGGGCAGGCCGTTAAAATGAGCGGTTTACTTTTGCCCGCACCTATTTTTAGCACTATGAGTACTGCCACCCCTAGCATTCCCGCCCAGCCTAGCTTAGATAGCTTGGCCAAATCTTTTGAACCCGCAGCCATCGAGCAGCGCTGGGGGCCCTTTTGGGAGGCGCAAAACTACGGTCACGCAGGCTATCGCGGTACGGGGCAGCCCAGCGCTGAGGCGGCAGCTAAAGGCCAGAATTTCGCGATTCAGCTGCCGCCGCCCAATGTCACCGGCACCCTGCATATGGGACACGCCTTTAACCAAACCATTATGGATAGCCTCACGCGCTACCACCGCATGTTGGGGCATAACACGGTGTGGCTGCCCGGCACCGACCACGCCGGCATCGCCACGCAAATCGTGGTGGAGCGCCAATTGCAGGGCCAAGGCATCAGCCGCCACGATTTAGGCCGCAAAAACTTTGTTGCCAAAGTGTGGGAATGGAAGGAGCAATCGGGCAGCACCATCACCAACCAAATGCGGCGCATGGGCGATACGGTGGACTGGAGCCGCGAATACTTCACCATGGACGACAAGCTCAACACCGTGGTGAACGAAACCTTTGTGCAGCTGTATGAGCAAGGCCTGATTTACCGAGGCAAACGCTTGGTGAACTGGGACCCAGTTTTGCAATCGGCGGTGTCGGATTTAGAGGTTGAAAGCGAAGAAAAAGACGGCTCGCTCTGGCATATTGCCTACCCTTTGAGCGATGGCAGCGGCCAGCTGGTGGTGGCCACCACGCGCCCCGAAACCATGCTGGGCGATGTGGCGGTGATGGTGCACCCCGAAGACGAGCGTTACCAAGCATTGATCGGCAAAACGGTCAAGCTGCCGCTGTCGGCTGACACCCCTGCGGCTTGGCGCGAAATCCCCATCATCGCTGATGATTATGTCGATAAAGAATTTGGCACGGGCGTGGTCAAAGTCACCCCCGCGCACGACCCCAACGATTACCAAGTCGGGCAGCGCCACGGCCTGCCTATGATTTGCGTCTTAACCCTGCAAGCGGCCATCAACGACAACGCGCCCGAGAAATACCGTGGCCTAGATCGCTTTGTGGCACGCAAAGCCATCGTGGCCGATTTAGATGCGGCGGGTTTGCTGGTGGAAACCAAAAAACACAAGCTCATGGTGCCCATTTGCACCCGCACGGGGCAGGTGGTGGAACCCATGCTGACCGATCAATGGTTCGTCGCCATGAATAAAGCCCCCGAAACTGGCGTGGGCGCGGGTAAATCGATTGCGCAAAAAGCCATCGATGCGGTGGAAAGCGGGCAAGTGCGTTTTGTGCCTGAGAACTGGGTCAATACCTATAACCAGTGGATGAACAATATCCAAGACTGGTGCATCAGCCGCCAATTGTGGTGGGGGCATCAAATCCCCGCTTGGTATGACGAAGACGGCAAAGTCTATGTGGCACGCAACGAGGCCGAGGCGCAAGCTCAAGCCGACAAAATTGCGCCAGGAAAAACCCTCACACGCGATGCCGATGTGCTGGACACTTGGTATTCCAGCGCCCTAGTGCCTTTCAGTACCCTGGGCTGGCCTAGCCAGACCGATGGTGCCACGGCCGACTACAACCTGTATTTGCCCAGCAGCGTGCTGGTCACGGGCTACGACATCATCTTTTTCTGGGTGGCGCGCATGATCATGATGAGCACGCACTTCACCGGGCGCGTGCCGTTTAAAGATGTGTATATCCACGGCTTGGTGCGCGATGCCAACGGCAAGAAGATGAGCAAATCCGAAGGCAATGTGCTCGACCCCGTGGATTTGATCGACGGCATTGCGCTTGACCCTTTGCTGGATAAGCGCACCACAGGCTTGCGCAAACCCGAAACTGCGCCCAAGGTGCGCAAAGACACGGCTAAAGAGTTTCCTGATGGCATCCCCGCCTATGGCGCAGATGCCCTGCGTTTTACCTTTGCGGCGCTGGCTTCGCTGGGGCGCAGCATCAATTTCGACAGCAAACGCTGCGAGGGCTACCGCAATTTCTGCAATAAATTGTGGAACGCCAGCCGCTTTGTGCTGATGAATTGCGAAGGCTATGACTGCGGCCTAGAAGGGGAAGTGACACTCAGCGCGGCCGATCGTTGGATCGCCAGCCGCCTGCAACGCGTCGAGGCCGAAATCGCCAAAAACTTTGCCGAATACCGCCTCGATTTGGCTGCGCAAGCCATCTACGATTTTGTCTGGAATGAGTTTTGCGATTGGTATCTGGAAATCGCCAAGGTACAAATCCAGCAAGGCGATGCCCAACAGCAACGCGGCACACGCCGCAGCCTGATGCGCGTGCTCGAAGCCATTTTGCGCTTGGCCCACCCCATCATCCCCTTTATTACCGAAGAGTTGTGGCAAAAAATCGCCCCTGTTGCAGGCTTGAAAGCGGCAGACTCCATCAGCATCAGCGCCTACCCCGTAAGCCAAGCCGAAAAAATCGACGAAGCGGCCGAAGCGCAGTTTGCCCGCATGAAGGCGCTGGTCGATGCCTGTCGCAATCTGCGTGGCGAAATGCAGGTTTCGCCCGCTACCAAATTGCCTTTGCTGGTGCTGGCCAGCGGTGATACTGCCGATTTTGTGGCGGCGCAAACGCCTGTGCTGCAAGCCTTGGCCAAGTTGAACGAGGTCAAAGTTTTTGCCGACGAAGCCGCTTGGCAACAAGCCTGCGGCCATGCCCCTGTGGCCGTGGTGGGCGAGGCGCGCTTGGGGCTGTTTATGCAAGTCGATGTGGTGGCAGAAACGGCGCGTTTAGGTAAAGAGGCCGCGCGTTTGCAAGGCGAAATTGCCAAAGCCCATGGCAAGTTGAACAACGAAGGCTTTGTTGCTAAAGCGCCGCCCGCCGTCTTAGAGCAAGAGCGCAAACGCGTGGCTGATTTTGGCGCGACACTGGCGAAAATCCAAGCCCAATTAAGCACGCTGAAAGCCCAAGCGTGAAGCCGCCTAAGCTGCACTCGACCCCAGTTAGCGACGCGGGCATGGGCACTGCACCCATTGAGCTGGCTAGCCTAGCGGCGCGTTTTGGTACCTGGATTTACGAGGGCATCATCCTCTTTGGCCTGATTTGGTTTGCTGACTACGCCTTTGACGCGCTGACACAATCCAAACACGCACTGATGCTGCGCCACACCCGCATGGTGTTTTTGTTTTTGGTGCTGGGGCTTTACTTTGTGTACTTTTGGCGCAAGGGGCAAACCCTGCCCATGAAGACCTGGAAAATCCGCCTGCGCACCCGCGCTGGGCAGGCTGCCAGCTGGGGGCAATGCGTATTGCGCTACGCCTTGAGCTGGCTCTGGTTTTTGCCGCCTTTGGCCCTGCTGTATTTTGTGCCGCGCCCCAGCAGCACTTTTGCCGTGTTAGCACTTTTGCTGCCTTTGGCTTGGCTGCTGTTTTATTTGTTGCTCACACGCTTTTTGCCGCAGGGGCAGTATCTGCACGATGTGCTGGCTGGCACGGTTTTAGAGCGCCACGCACCGGCCATACCGCATCGGGGTTTGGTATAAAAATAAGAGCTGCTCAGGCAGCTTTATCGGCCTAAAAGCCGGAAACATCATCAAAAATGAGTTCTACACATGGATCAGAAACCGTATTTTGAAAAGCACATTTTCTTTTGCCTCAACCAACGCGATGGCGGCCAGGCTTGCTGTGCCAATCACGGTGCGCAAGAGGCGTTTGAACACTGCAAAGCCGCGGTGAAAGAGGCTGGCTTGGCTGGTGCGGGCAAAGTGCGCGTGAACAAAGCAGGTTGCCTAGACCGCTGCGCGGGCGCACCTGTGGCCGTGGTCTACCCCGAAGGTGTTTGGTACACCTTTGTGGATAACAGCGATATTGATGAAATCATCGAATTGCACCTTAAAAACGGCCAAGTGGTCGAGCGCCTCTTGCTAGGCCCCTCTGTCGGGAAGTAAAACATGGCTACTTCAGTCAAGGCCTTGGTGCGTGGCAATAGCGAGGTGCTGTGGCTGCAGGGCAAAGCCGGGCGCATAGAAGCCTTGCGTGATAGCCCAGAGGAGGCAAGCAAAGGCACGGTGTTTGTCTGCCACCCCTATTCCCTGGCGGGTGGCAGCATGGATCACAAAGTGGTCAAAACGCTGGCGCAAGCTTTTGTCGAGCAGGGTTGGACGGCGATCCGCTTCAATATGCGCGGCGTGGGCAAAACCGAGGGTGTGTACGACAGCGGCATAGGTGAGGCAGATGATCTGCTAGCCATCATCGAAGACATGGCACCTACTGGGGCGCTGGCGCTGGCAGGCTTTTCTTTTGGCACGCATGTGATTTGCCAAGCTGCCAGCCGCATTGCCGATGTTTGGCAGCGCCCGCTGTCGCATCTGGTTTTGGTTGGCACTGCCACTTCACGCTTTGCCGTACCAGTTATCCCGCCAGCTTGGCACGAACGCGCTTTGTTGATTCATGGTGAGAATGACGACACGGTGCCGATCAGCACCACCCTAGACTGGTGCCGCCCGCAAAACCTGCCGATTTTGGTGGTGCCCCAGGGTGGGCACTTTTTCCACGGCCAGCAGGGTTTGCTCAAAAACCTGGTGCTGCGCCATTTGCGCTCGATCTGAAGCTCATCATCGGTTTAAGTTTGGGGATGTTGCGCACCGCGTGGGGCTGCCGCGAAGGGCTGTTTGGGCTAGCGCAAAATAAAAGGGATGACCGCAGTAATGTGGACATCCCTTTTGGGTTTTGGTGGCTCTTCCCTGATTCGAACAGGGGACCTGCGGATTATGATCGGTCTCAAAAGGTCGGATTTTATTCGTTCCCTTTAGCAGGGAAGTGGGAAGGCTATCCATGCAAGGCCAATGTGCTGTCTGTAGCTACAGGGTGGCTACTCGGCTTATCCACGGCTGCCTGCCCTTGTGGGCAAGTTTTTGCACCTTTTCTAAGGTGTGCAAAAAAAAACTTGTCCACAAAAGGGCGGGGCAGCGGGTGGGTAAGCCTGAGCGCTCTGCATGAAAACCTGACCATGAAAAACCCATTTACTCCCCCAAGCCAAAGCGATATTGAGGGGCGCTACATGATGCGCATTGCCGACTTGCTTTCTGATGACCCATTTTTATTAGCGGTGCTCGGTGGCACTTTTAAGGTGGCGGCGGAATACGACAAAAAGCAACGCTATGTGCGCTACACCTTCACGCCTGTTAGTGATAAGGAAAAACGACTTGCTAAAAAGGCTTGATGCCTTGCAGTAGTTTCGTTTACACTTCGCGCTCACAAGGCAACACGGGCTAGTGCACCCGCCTTTACGCAAATGCACGGTCTTTAGGATGGGTTTCACGCCATCCGACCATTTACGCGAAATGTTGCGAATCTCAATCAACTGGGTTCGCCTCTGCATTTCCGTATTGCATGCAAACCCATCACAAGGAGTTTGCATGTTTCAAGAAACAAATTTATTAACGATAGATAGCGCCTTTGAGTTGGCGGCGGCTTCGAGCGCGAGCGAGGGGCCCCGCTTGCGGGGAGACTGCGTCGCGCGAGCAGCGCAAGCCCCGTCTAGTAACTACGGGGCGAAAGATTCATCTTTTCGTAAAACACCGATAGGCGATATTTTTGACACTGGAGAGCGTGTCGAGGCGGTAAGCCGTGCAGGGCATCTCGCATTTATTCGCCAGCTAGATAAAGCGGAAAACGCCGCGCCAGATATTGCGATCATTGATGCCTTATCCTTTTCGGTCAAACCTGCTTCAGATGTGGAGTTTCCGCATCGTTGGGTGCTGTCTGAGCTGTCGCGCTTTTTGCCCGTGGACGAAGTTCCGAACAAGATGCGCAAGGGCGGCTGGAGTGGCTACAAATTCTCGATGGACATCGAGGGCATAGGCCTGATTGCTTGGGGTGGAGAGCAACAACGCGGCACGGTGAGCCTGTCTTTAATGGGCGGGGGCTGCTCTACAGTCTTTGACTGGCAAGGCTTGCAAGACTGGCTAGAAAAGCACAAAGCCAAGCTAAACCGCGTGGATGTGGCGCATGACGACTTTACGGGCGAGCATATCAACATTGCTTGGGCTATCGAGCAGTATCAAACGGGCGGTTTTAACAACGGCGGTCGAGCGCCTAAACATCAATGCTTCGGCAGTTGGCTGCATCTGGGCAGTAGTGAGGAAAGAAAAGGGCTAACCATCAACATCGGCAGCCGCACCAGCGGCAAGATGCTGCGGGTTGACCAAAAGGGTAAGCAGCTCGGGGATGAAACCAGTCCATGGGTACGGGCTGAGGTCGAATGGAAAGCGCAAGACCGCCACATCCCCTATGACATTTTGACTGAGCCAGGTCAATACTTGGCTGGCGCTTATCCCTGCCTTGCGCCTTTGAGCGAAAAACAATCGGTCATTAAAACCATCGCCAAGGCAGCAAAAACCGTTTACGACAAAGCCGTAAAAACCGCCAAGCAGCAGTTTGGCAAGCTGATTAACCTCATGCTGGAAGTCGAAGGCGGCGATTGTGGCGCAGTGGTGGCGCAGCTCATCCGTAAAGACGGATTTCCCAAGCGCATAGAGCCGTGGAGCTATCACATCAAGCGCAACCCTGAGATGCTGCAAGGGGGCTATTCGTGATGGAAAAAATCCTTTTACTCAAAGACGCGGCGGCGTTCTTGCATCTGCACCCAGTCACGCTATCGCAGCGGGCTAAGGCTGGGGCAATACCTGCAACCAAACTGGGCAAGCGCTGGATTTTTTCTCAGCGTCAATTATTGGAATTTATCGAAGCGCAAGCGGTCAAAAACGCGGCGCAGCAATTGGGTAATGAAACATGGCAAGCAACCTCTACAAACGCAAAAACTCGCCTTACTGGTGGTTCAAGCTCCAAGCTATACGCGGAGAATCGCGCCCATTACAGCGCAGCACTGGCACCACGGACAAGCGCAAAGCACAAGAGCTGCTAGACAAGGTCAGGGCAGAGCGTTGGGACTTGGATAAATTGGGCGTAAAGCCTGATTACCTTTGGGAAGATGCTGCGGGGCGTTGGCTGCGTGAGAAGTCGCATAAAAAGACTTTGCGGGATGATGTTTCCAAGTTGCGGATATTGCAACCGTATTTGGATGGCAAGCGTTTGCGTGATATTTCACGGGACTTAATCGACCGCATCAAGTACGAAAGGGCGGAGATTTCTACGCAGGCCAGTGCAAACCGTTATTTGGCTTGGCGGATTCAAACCTGAAGTGCAACACTCATCAACTGGAGTAGATTGCACAAATGGAAAC
>JAMIFN010000063.1:0-38936 GCA_035906235.1 Allobrachymonas sp.
CCACAGTTCTACTTCCGCACAACGGATGTGACTGGCGCCATCGAGTTGCCAGAAGGCAAAGAAATGGTCATGCCAGGCGACAATGTGTCGATCAGCGTCAAGTTGATTGCCCCTATCGCCATGGAAGAAGGCCTGCGTTTCGCCATCCGTGAAGGTGGCCGTACTGTAGGTTCTGGCGTTGTTGCCAAAATTACTGCGTAAATCGCGCAGTTGACAAGTCGCTGGCGCGAACCTGGGTTTTTCTTAAGTTGCGCCAGTTCTGGTTTCATAGGGGTATAGCTCAATTGGCAGAGCGTCGGTCTCCAAAACCGAAGGTTGATGGTTCGATTCCTTCTGCCCCTGCCACCTTCCAAGGTGGATTAGCGTATTAAAGCAACATGGCAAGCACAGCAACCAGCGATATTCAAACCGTCCGTAGCTCGGCAGACAAAGTCAAAATGACCTTGTCTGCCTTCTTGGTTTTGGCCGGCTGTGTCGCATTTTATTTTTTGCGCAGTCAAGGCGCCTTAGTGCAATGGGGCGTTGTGGTCCTGGCTTTGGCTTTGGCTTTGGGCTTGACTCTGACATCAGACTGGGGCAAAACTTTTATTGCCTTCTGTCATGATGCTTGGAAAGAGGCGCGCAAAGTCGTTTGGCCACAACCGAAAACAGCCTGGCAACTCACAGGCGTCGTGGTCGCTTTTGTGATCGTGATGTCTTTGTTTTTGATGTTGGTCGATTGGGCTTTGACCCTAGTTGTTTTTCAATGGATTTTGGGCTGGAGTAAGTGATGACGGATATCGAAAACAGCCAAGAGCCATCGCAAGCCTTGTTGCCAGAAGGTGCTGCTGAGGCGGCGGCGGAACAAGCTGCTGAAGCTGCGCAAGATGAGGCGTATAAGCCCAGTAAGCCAGAATTCAAATGGTATGTGGTGCAAACTTATTCCAGCATGGAAAATGCGGTTGAGCGCAGCATCAAAGAACGCGTGATCCGCGGAAATTTGGATGATAAATTTGGCCGCATTTTGGTGCCCACTGAAGAAGTGGTCGAAGTCAAAAATGGGGTCAAGCGCACCACCAGTCGCAAGTTTTATCCAGGCTATGTGCTGATCGAAATGGCCATGAACGATGAAACTTGGCATTTGGTGAAAGCAACCAATAAAGTTTCCGGCTTCTTGGGTGGCGGCAAAATGCACCATCCTTCAGGCTTGCCTGAGCGCGAGGTCAAAGAAATCTTTGATCGCATGAATAGTGGCTCTGACAAACCCCGCCATAAAGTAGAGTTTGAAGTGGGTGAAGTTGTGCGTGTCACGGAAGGGCCATTTGCCGATTTCAACGGCAATGTGGATGAAGTCAATTACGAGAAGAGCAGAGTGCGTTTGACGGTTTCGATTTTTGGCCGCCCAACGCCTGTCGATTTGGACTTTGCGCAAATTGAAAAAACCTAAAAGCGTGGGCTAATTTGCCCCAAAAAACCAGCGTCGAGAGCCTCACGCTGGTTTTTTTTTCATCCTTGACCCTCGGAGATTAGTCCTTGGGGCAGGCTTGGTAAAATTCCCCCAATTTGTTTTTAAAACTGAAAAGGAAAGCACGATGACAATTAAAGTCGCAATCAACGGTTATGGTCGTATCGGTCGCAATATCTTGCGCGCACATTACGAAGGCGGTAAAAAACACGATATCCAAATCGTAGCAATCAACGATCTGGGCGATGCTGGCATCAATGCCCACCTGACTCAGTACGATACAGCCCATGGGCGTTTTCCTGGCACCGTGACCGTAGATGGCGATTGCATCGTGGTCAATGGCGACAAAATCAAAGTGATCGCTGAACGCGACCCCAGCAAAATCAAATGGGGTGAAATGGGCGTGGATGTGGTGCTGGAATGCACAGGTTTTTTCACGACCAAAGCTGCGGCCAGCAAGCACTTGGAAGGCGGCGCGAAAAAAGTCATCATCTCTGCCCCTGGCGGTAAAGATGTGGATGCGACCATCGTTTACGGCGTGAATCACCAAGTATTGAAAGCCACGGATACCGTGATTTCGAACGCTTCCTGCACCACTAACTGCTTGGCCCCGCTGGTCAAGCCTTTGAACGACACCATAGGCGTGGAAACAGGCTTGATGACCACCATCCATGCCTACACCAACGACCAAAAACTCTCGGATGTTTACCATGAAGATGTGCGCCGCGCCCGCGCTGCACCCATGAGCATGATCCCTACCAAAACTGGCGCTGCGGCTGCCGTAGGCTTGGTGTTGCCTGAGCTCAACGGCAAACTGGATGGCTACGCCATGCGCGTGCCTACCATCAATGTATCTATCGTCGATTTGTCTTTCATCGCCAAGCGCGATACCTCAGTTGAGGAAATCAACAAGATTTTGAAAGATGCCAGCAACGGCGCCTTGAAAGGCGTGCTGGAATACACCGACGCCCCACTGGTGAGCGTGGATTTCAACCACAACCCAGCCTCTTCTACTTATGACGCAACCCTGACCAAAGTCTCGGGCCGCTTGGTCAAAGTCTCTAGCTGGTACGACAACGAGTGGGGTTTCTCTAACCGCATGCTCGACACCACTGTGGCTTTGATGAACGCCAAGTAAGCAGCTGAATTTTCAACTGGCTTAGTCAAAAAACGCCCTCTGGGGCGTTTTTTGTTGGGTTTTTACTGTTTTAAGCCGTAAAAGCTGCCTGATAAGCTATTTATTTAATAGCAAATTGGCATTCAGGCCGCGCCAAAGTGTGGCACCAGGCTGCCTGGTAACTGCCCGGCCTTGATGGCGGCGGTAAAGGCCAGCATACGGTCGATGGGCAGGCGAGCGCGATCAATGATGGCGTTGTTCACGCTGATGGCATTGCTACCGCGCTCTAGTACTTGCGCGACGCCTTCTAGGCCGTTCATGGCCATCCAGGGGCAGTTGGCGCAGCTTTTGCAGGTGGCGCTATTGCCAGCGGTGGGGGCAGGGTAAAAAATCTTACCCGGGTTGAGCGTGCGCAGTTTATGCATCATGCCTTGGTCGGTGGCGACGATGAATTCGGTGGCATCCAACTCTTTGGCAGCCTTCAAAATGGCCGAGGTCGAACCCACGGCATCGGCCAAAGCCACAACCGAGGCCGGGCTTTCTGGATGCACCAACACCTTGGCGTCTGGGTACTGCGCCTTCATCAGCTCCAGCTCCACCGCTTTAAATTCATCGTGCACGATGCAATTGCCCTGCCACAGCAGCATATCGGCGCCGGTTTCGCGCTGGATGTAATCGCCCAAATGGCGATCGGGTGCCCACAAAATCTTGTGGCCTTTATCTTTGAGCGCACGCACGATGTCCAGGGCGCAGCTCGAGGTGACAACCCAATCAGCGCGGGCTTTGACGGCGGCGCTGGTGTTGGCATAGACCACCACGGTGCGGTCAGGGTGTTGATCGCAAAAGGCCGAAAATTCATCAGCGGGGCAGCCCAAATCTAAGGAGCAAGTGGCATCCAAATCGGGCATGAGGACGGTTTTTTCGGGCGAGAGAATTTTGGCCGTCTCCCCCATAAAACGCACGCCGCTGACGACCAAGGTCTGCGCCGCATGATCGCGCCCAAAGCGCGCCATCTCTAGGCTATCGCTGACGATGCCGCCCGTTTCTTCGGCCAAGTCTTGCAAGTCTGGGTGCACATAGTAGTGCGACACCATGACGGCGTTTTTCTCGCGCAGCAAGCCTTTGATTTTTTCTTTCAAAGCCAGGCGCTCGCCTGTGCTCAACTCGCGTGGCACTTTGGCCCAGGCGTATTGGGTCGAGCACACGCCGCCAGCTTGTGCATCTGGCATATCGTATTCAATGGCCACACTGGGGATGCTGGCGCTCATGGGGCTTTCCTTCTCAAGGTGTAAGCAGGGACAGTTTAAAACGGCATGCCGGGCAATTTGCCACCGCCGCTGCCCAGCATGTTTTTCATGCCCTTCATGCCGCCCATGCGTTTCATCATTTTCATCAGGCCGCCGCCTGAGAGTTGCTTCATCATTTGCTGCATTTGTTCAAATTCAGACAGCAGTTTATTGACCTCGTACACCGCCACACCGCTACCGGTGGCGATGCGTTTTTTGCGCGTGGCTTTGATGATGGCGGGGTTGCTGCGCTCGTGTCGAGTCATGCTTTGGATGATGCCTTTTTTGCGGCGCATATCGCGCTCGGCCTTGTCTAAATCAACCTGTTTGGCTTTATTGGCCAATTGCGTGGGCATTTTGTCCATCAGGCTCGACAGGCCCCCCATGCCTTGCATTTGCTCCAGCTGCGCCAAAAAGTCGTTCAAATCAAAGCCTTCGCCTTTTTTGACTTTGTTGGCCAGCTTTTCAGCTGCCTGCAAATCAACATTGGCGGTGACCTGTTCGACCAAGGCCAGGATATCGCCCATGCCCAAAATGCGGCCGGCGTGACGCTCGGCATCAAAGGCTTCGAGGCCATCGATTTTTTCGCTGATACCCGCAAACTTGATGGGCACGCCCGTGATCTGGCGCACCGATAGCGCCGCACCGCCGCGCGAATCGCCATCGGTTTTCGTCAGCACAATGCCGGTCAGAGGCAGCGCCTCTTTAAAAGCCTTGGCGGTATTGACCGCGTCTTGCCCCTGCATGGCATCAACCACAAACAGGGTTTCCACAGGCTTGAGCGCAGCGTGCAGTGTTTTGATCTCCTGCATCAAAATTTCATCAATCGCCAAGCGCCCAGCGGTATCGACCAGCAACACATCAAAGTGGTGTTTGCGGGCGTAATCGAGGGCGGCGGTGGCAATGTCTAGGGGTTTTTGTTCGGCGCTAGAGGGAAACCATTCAGCCCCGGCCTGCGCGGTCACGGTTTTGAGCTGCTCGATGGCCGCTGGGCGGTAAATGTCGCCCGATACCGTCAGCACTTTTTTCTTGCGCTTTTGGATCAGGTATTTGGCCAGCTTGGCCGTGGTGGTGGTTTTGCCTGCGCCTTGCAAGCCCGCCATCAAAATCACGGCTGGCGGTTGCGTGGCCAAATTGATATCGGGCGGAGGCAGGGCTTTGCCCTGCTCATCAAGCCCGGCCATGGTGGCGACCAGCTCTTTTTGCACGATACCGACCAGGGCTTGACCAGGCTTGAGCGAGCCTATGACATCTTGCCCCATGGCTTTGTCTTTGGCGCGCGCCATGAAGTCGCGCACCACGGGCAGGGCGACATCAGCCTCTAGCAAGGCCATGCGCACTTCGCGCAGCATGTCCTGCACATTCGATTCGGTGATGCGCGCTTGCCCACTGATGTTTTTGACAAGGAGGGAGAGTTTTTCGGTCAGGGCGGAAGTAGCCATATCGCAGGAAGGGGTCGCAAGGGGGATTTTGAAAGGCAGGCGCGTGGCGCGCTTCCTATTACACTAGGCGGATGGCCATTGTATCTGCCCACATGATTTTGAGTGTGCTCGCCGCCCTGCTTTACGGGGTGCTGGCGTGGCGCGCATCGCTGCTCAGCGCTGCGGGCGCGCGCCGTCTATTGCTAGCCGTAGCTGCCGTGCACGCAGGGGGCTTGATCACGGGCTTTTTTGTGCCGCCACCAGCCTTTGGCTTCGCGCCTGCGGTGTCGGTTTCGGCTTGGTTGGTGCTCGTGGTGTATTTATTAGAAAGCCGCGCCTTGCCGCAACTGCGCGCACGCGGTTTTTTGGCCTTGGTGGGTATGGTCGCGGTGGTCTTGCCGTTGATTTTTCCGGGGCGGGCGTTGCCACCTGAGCAAAGCGCCTGGATGGGCATCCATATTGCCCTGGGCATGGCCTCTTACGCCCTATTCGCCTGTGCGGTGTTGCATGCCTGGTTGGTCACGCGTGCCGAGGCTGCCCTGCGTCAGCCTGGCAGCGACAGCTTGCTAACGGGTAATTTGCCCGTGCTGACGCTCGAACGCCTGATGTTGGGTTTTGTGCTGGCTGGCTGGCTGGCGCTGACGGCTACTTTGGCGGCTGGCCTGTTTTTTGATGAGCAAATTTACGGCGCGGCCATGCCTTTCCAGTGGACGCATAAAGTGGTTTTTGCTTGGCTGGCCTGGTTGATTTTTGTCTTGTTGCTTTTGGGGCGCTGGCGCTTGGGCTGGCGCGGGCGTAAGGCTGTGCATATGGTCTATGCGGGCGGCGCGTTTTTGCTGTTGTCGTATATCGGCTCGCGTTTCGTGCTTGAAGTTTTGCTACACCGCCTATAACTAGCGCCCATGTTGAAATTCCTCCTCGTTTTGTTCGTGATTTGGGTCTTGGCGCGTTTGGCCAAGCGTTGGCTATTGGCTAAAGCGCTGCGCATGCAGCAAAGCATGGCCGAACAGTTGCACGCGCAAATGCGCAGCCAAATGGGCAGCCAAATGGGCGCTGGCTTGGATGATGGCGCTTCAGCGCCAGAGGCACGCGGCAGCAGCGGTGCCGAGCGCATGGTGGCGTGCGCCCACTGTGGCCTGCATTTTCCGCAAAGCGAAGCGGTCGCCAATAAGGGACAGCTGTATTGCTGCGCTGATCACGCCCAGCAACATGCCGCATAGAAAAGCCAAGCACAAGCGCTTTGCGGCGGGGGCTAGCCCCTTGGTGCGCGAGTTGCTGCCAGAGGCCAATGAGAAACCCTATGAACGCATTTGGCTGGGTTTTCTCACCACACGCATCGTTGTTGGCCTACTTTTAACCTTAGCCTTTGGTTTGCAGGTGCTGCTTGGTCGGCAAATGCTGGGGCTGGCGCAGTACGCGAGTTTTTGGCTTTCAGTAGGGTATTTGCTCGCGGCCATTGCTGCACGGGCGCTGATTGGTAAAACGGCCTTGCAAACGGCGGTATTGCGGGGTTTTAGCCTGAGCTGGGCCATTGTGATTGGCATTGATTTGCTGGTTTTTAGCGCACTGCATGTGATACACAGCGAAGGCATGAATATGTTGCCGCTGTTGTTGTTGCCGGTGCTAGAGGCAGCTATCCTCGGCTCACTGTTACTGGCTTTGGGTACGGCCGCCTTGGTCACCATTTCGCTCTTATTTAGTGCTTGGGTGCTGAATTTGCGCGATATCGATAGCAGTTTGTTTTTGCAGGCGGCTGGCTCGGGCATCGTATTTTTTATCTTCGCTTATTTGGCCAACCAACTGGCCAGTCGCCTAGAGCGCGAAGAACAAACCAACCGCCAAGTGCAGAGTTTGGCACGGACGCAGGCACAGGTTAATCAGCTGATTATTGACGCTATGCCCAGCGGCATTGTGGTGGTGGGGCGCGAGGCGCAAATTTTTGGCTCCAATCCTGCGGCGCGGACTTTATTGGGTTTGCCCGAGAGCATCAACCGTAGCCCTGGCGTGCAGCTATTGCCGAGTCTGGCTTTGCGCGAGCTGGTGGCTGCCAGTTTCACCGATGGCCAGGCGCACGAGCGCGAAGTGGTGCTGCGCCAGTCCGCAGGCGATTTTTTGCTCAAAGCGCGGGCGCAAATCACCGATCACGATTACGAAAGCGCCACCGGGCTGGTTCTTGGCGTGCTGTTTTTGCAAGATCTGCGCGAAGAACAAGCCAAGGCGCGCACGGAAAAGCTGCTGTCCATGGGGCGGATGTCGGCGGCGGTGGCACACGAAATCCGCAACCCACTAGCAGCCATTGCCCAAGCCAATGCGCTCTTGGCTGAAGAGCTGAACGAGCCTACGCCCAAACGCTTGTCAAAAATGATTCGCGACAACGCAGCCCGTCTGGGGCGCATCGTTGATGAAGTACTGGATGTGGCGCGGGTGCAAGAGTCCGCTGCGGGGCAATCGCAGGTGCTGGCGCTGGCGCCCCTGCTGCAGCGCATTGCAGCCGATTGGTGGCTGCAACACCCTGTAGGTGATCGTCTGGCGCTGGAAATGTCGGCCGACTACAGCGGCTTGAATGCCTGGTTTGATGCCGATCATCTGCGCCGCATCATCATCAATTTGCTCGATAACGCCCTGCGTTACGCCAGCGATCGGCCCGGTGCCATCGTGCTGCGGCTGCGCCAGCTCGACGAGGTCTGGCAAGAAATCAGTGTCTGGAGCGATGGCCAACCCCTGGAAGAAAGCCTGCAAAAGCATTTGTTCGAACCCTTTTTCTCGTCTGAGAGCCGCTCTAGCGGGCTAGGGCTGTATATCTGTCGCCAATTGTGCGAACGCCACGAGGCGCAAATCAGCTACCGCCTGGACGAGCGCCATGGCCAAAACGGCAACGCCTTTGTGCTCTATGTGCGCGCGGATTTCAGCGGGCAGGCGGCCACGGGTTTTGATTCCACCCTGCTTTAGCAACGATTTCCGCGCTGCTTTTGGCGCACAATGGCAGGCTTATGAGTGCTGACCCTATCCATATTCTTGTTGTTGATGATGAGCCCGATTTACGCGAGCTCTACGAGCTGACGCTGATGCGTCTGGGCTACCGCATCCACACCGCCGGCTCAGTCGCTGCGGCGCGCGCCGCCATAGCCAGCCGCAGTTTTGATGCCGTCATCAGCGATATGCGCCTGCCTGATGGCCTCGGGCTAGAGGTGCTGGCCGAGCTGCAAAAACGCGGGCGCAAAGAACGCGCCATTGTGATTACCGCCTATGGCTCGGCGGAGAACGCGGTCGAGGCGCTTAAGGCGGGTGCCTTTGACTACATCAGCAAACCCGTGGATTTGCAGCAGCTGCGCAGCTTGGTTGCGGCGGCAGTGGCTGAATGCCGAGGCAGCGAGCCTGAGGCCGCAGTGGGCCGCCAAATGGGCGAGCTCAGCACTCCTAAAACAATAGCTGTTCAGGCAGGTTTTTCGGCTCAAAATGCCAAAAACATGCCTAAAAATGCCGAGCAGACCCCAGCGGCTAGCAGTGCGGCAAAAAACGAACAGCAGAGCGCGCTTGCTGGCGGTGGCAATAACAGCGCCAACACCAGCGCCAACAACAGCGCGAATAACGCTGCCTTGCAGCGCATCATTGGCAGCAGCAGCGCTATCGGCACCCTGCGCGAACACATCGCCAAAGCCGCCCGTGGCATGGCCCCCATTTTGCTGCGCGGCGAATCGGGCACAGGCAAAGAGCTGGCGGCGCAAGCCGTACACGCTTGCAGCCAACGCGCCAGTGGTCCTTTTGTGGCGGTCAACTGCGGTGCCATTCCTGAAAGTTTGCTCGAGGCCGAATTTTTTGGCGCACGCAAAGGCTCGTACACAGGCGCTAACGCCGACCGCGAAGGCTTTTTTCAGGCCGCGCATGGCGGCACCCTGTTTTTAGATGAGCTGGGCGATCTGCCCCTGGCCATGCAGGCCAAACTGCTGCGTGTGATTCAAGAACGCAAAGTGCGACCCCTGGGCGCCACCAAAGAGGAGCCTGTGGATGTGCGCATCGTCAGCGCCACGCACTACGATTTGGCGGCGGCCGTACAGGGTAAAAGCTTTCGCCAAGATTTGTACTACCGCCTCAATGTCATCGAGCTGATTTTGCCGCCCCTGCGCGAGCGCCGCAGCGACATTCCCGCCATTGCCCAGGTGTTGTTGGCCAAAATCGCCGCCGACTCTGGCCTGCCCCTGCGCCCACTATCGCCCCAGGCGCAGGCAACGCTGCAAGTGCTGCCGCTGGCGGGCAATGTGCGCGAGCTGGAAAACATCTTGCAACGCGCACTGGCCATGAGCGAAGGCGAGCTGCTAGAAATCGATGCTCCGGGCCTGGATGAAGCGGCTTTGCGTGCTATCGAAAAAGAAGCTGTTAAGGCAGGTTTTTCGGCTCAAAACGCCAAAAACATACTTAAAAATAGCGAAGGAGAAGAGGGGGGGGCTAGCGCCCTGCCCGGGGCGCTTCCTGGCGATTTACCAGCAGATTTGGGCGCGTATTTAGACAGCATCGAGCGCCAGATTTTGGTGCGCGCCCTGCAAGAAAATAATTACAACCGCACCGCCACGGCGCAACGCTTGGGCATCACCCTGCGCCAAGTGCGCTACCGCATTCAGCAGCTGGGCATAGACTGCAGCGAAGGCGGTTGCGAGGGCAGCGATGACTAAAAACCTCAGCCCATCTCCTGCTGCCCTGCGCCCAACTTGGCAGCGCGGCTGGTGGGCATACGCCCGCCACCTGCCCAGCCCCAATTTTGGCGCACGCCCTGCGGGGGTGGGGGTGGATTTGGTGGTGCTTCACTCCATCAGCCTGCCGCCTGCGCAATACGGCACAGGCTGCGTGCAGCAGCTGTTTTGCAATCAATTGGATTGGGATGCGCATCCCTACTTTCAACAAATTCGCGGGGCGGAAGTCTCGGCGCATTTCTTCATTGAACGCGGCGGCGAGGTGTGGCAATTTGTCGCTTGCGACGACCGCGCTTGGCACGCGGGCAAATCCAGCTTCCAAGGGCGCGAGAACTGCAACGACTACTCCATCGGCATAGAGCTAGAAGGCATAGAAGGCGGCGCGTTTGAAGACGCGCAGTACGAAAGCCTGCTGGCGCTGCTCTCAGACTTGCAGCTGGCCTACCCCACTATTGCTGCTGTCACAGGGCACGAACACATCGCCCCCGGGCGCAAGGCTGACCCTGGGGCGGGTTTTGATTGGCAGCGGGTGTCAAAAGGGGCGAATGCGCGGGTTTACGCTTTGTGATGGCGTGCACGCAGCATGGCCTCGCGCAAGATGGCATTCATGCGGGTTTGATAACCCTTGCCTTGGCTTTTGAGCCAAATGAGAACATCGGCATCTAAACGCACGGAAGTTGGCGTTTTGACGGGTTTGTAAAACGGGTTTGGCTCGGCGCTTGCCCAAAACTCTTCGCTCAGCGGAGGTATATCGCTGTAATCGATGTCTGCATCACTTTGCTCGGCGAGCTTTTGCAATTGTGCTTGCCGCTCAGAATTGAGCGCCGTTGATGGGTTTGTGCTGTATTTACGCTTGCTCATATCGCTTCCTTTCCGTACGGTCTGCGCGGCGGGCGCTGATGATGCGAATGCATTCGAGGCCTTCGTCCTCCATGCGCACGGTGTGCGCCACCAAAATCAGCAAACACCCACCCACCATGCCTATGGTTTGCCAGCGTTCTTCTCCGTTTTCAATGCGGTCTTGAGCTGAAAGTGCAAAGGCATCGCTGAAAACCCAAACAGCTTCTTCAAAGCGGATGCCGTGTTTGCGCAAATTGCTTTGCGCTTTGCTTTCATCCCACTCAAAATAGCGTTCCATGGCCGCCATTGTACGACTTTTCTGTATATACAAAAGTCGCGATAAGCACGATGCTTAAGCCGAAGCCTCGAGCAAATAGCTGCTGCTGGCGCCTTGCCCCAGCGCGGTTTTGAGCTGTGGCAGCGCCGCCTGCAATTGCTCGGCCAGCACAAAGGGCGGGTTCACAATAAACATGCCGCTTTCGCGCAGCCCCGTATGCACTTTGTTGGCGGCAACGGGTACATAGCGCCCCGTGGCGGTGCGGCTGAGCTTGGGGTCGGGCGTGTAGGCATCGTCGCCCGTGCCGATATTGAAGGTGGCGTGCAGCCAGTCTTTGCCCGCCGTAGCGCAGATTTTTTTCAGGCGGCGCGGCAAATCATGCGCCTCTTGCCGCCCAACGATGGGGTACCAAATGGCGTAGCAACCCGTGGCAAAGCGCACCAGCGCGTCTTCTAGCACGCTGGCGACTTGGCCGTAGTCGGTTTTCAGCTCGTAGCTGGGGTCTATCAACACCAAAGCGCGGCGCGAAGGCGGTGGCAGCAGGGCTTTGAGCGCCGTAAAACCATCGCTGTCTTTAAGCTGCAGGGCGTTGCGTGGCAGCAAGCCGTCTAAATTACCTTGCAAAAGGCGGGCATCGCGCGGGTTGAGTTCAAACAGATGCAGTTTGTCTTGCACGGGCGCGCCCAAATCGGTGCGCAACAAATATTGCATCAACCAGGGCGAGCCAGGGTAGATATTGGGGTTGCCCGTGGCTTGCACCACCTGCGCATAGCGCGCAATGGCCGGGGCGACATCGGCTTTTTTCTGGCCAGTCAGCCAGTCTTGCAGAGCAAAAATGCCGCCTGCGGCCTCGCCGCTGGTTTGTGCTTCTTGCCCGCGCAAGGGGTAGATGCCTATGCCTGCATGGGTGTCGATGCAGCTTAAGGTTTTGTCCTTTTGGGTCAGGTAATCGAGCAGGGCAATCAGGGTGATGTGTTTAAGAACATCGGCGTGGTTGCCCGCGTGGTAGGCGTGTCGGTATGAAAACATCACGGCATTATCGCCGCCCGCCGTTAAAATCGGAGCTTTTGCGCTTTTCACGGCCGCCGCCGACTGCGCCTGCACACTTTGGAAACCCAACCATGACCCCATCAGCAAGCACTACCCAAAATATGGCCAGCGCCATCCGCGCCCTGGCTATGGATGCCGTCCAAGCGGCCAAATCTGGCCACCCCGGCGCGCCTATGGGCATGGCCGATATGGCAGTCGCGCTGTGGAGCCGCCACCTCAAACACAATCCGCAAAACCCGCAGTGGGCCGATCGTGACCGTTTCGTTTTGTCTAACGGCCACGGCTCTATGCTGATTTATGCGCTCTTGCACCTCACGGGCTACGACCTGCCCATGAGCGAGCTGAAAAACTTCCGCCAACTGCATAGCAAAACCGCCGGCCACCCCGAACACGGCATCACCCCAGGCGTAGAAACCACCACAGGTCCGCTGGGCCAAGGCATCAGCAACGCCGTGGGTTTTGCCTTGGCCGAAAAACTGTTGGCGGCAGAATTTAACCGCCCCAAACACGCCATCGTCGATCACCACACCTATGCCTTTATGGGCGACGGCTGCCTGATGGAAGGCATCAGCCACGAAGCCGCAGCCTTGGCTGGCGCGTGGAAGCTCAACAAACTGATCGCCCTGTACGACGATAACGGCATCAGCATCGACGGCCAAATTGCCCCCTGGTTTGTGGACAACACCGCCGAGCGCTTTGCGGCTTACCAGTGGAATGTGATTGGCCCCATCGACGGCCACGATGTCAACGCCGTGGACAAAGCCATTGCGCAGGCAAAAAAATCGGCGGATAAACCCAGCCTCATCATCTGCAAAACCCATATCGGCAAAGGCAGCCCGAACCGCGCCAACACCGCCAAAGCCCACGGCGAACCTTTGGGCGCAGACGAAATTGCCTTAACGCGCGCGCAAATTGGCTGGAGCCACGCACCCTTTGAAATTCCGCAAGATGTTTACGCGGCTTGGAACGGCGTGAAAGCAGGCACAGCCGCCGAGCTGGACTGGGACACGCGCTTTGCCGCCTACCGCGCCGCCTACCCCGATTTAGCGCACAGCTATCTGCGCCGCATGGCGGGCGATTTGCCTGCGGATTTCGATGCTTTCTTGGCCGATACCCTGAAAGCTACCGACGCCAAAGCCGAAACCGTCGCTACGCGCAAAGCCAGCCAATTGGCGCTGGAAGCCTTCACCGCCGTGCTGCCCGAATTGCTGGGCGGCAGCGCCGATTTAACAGGCAGCAACCTCACCAACACCAGCCACACCGCGCCGCTGCGTTTTGATGCCAAGGGCGCGGTCGTGCTGCCCGAAGGTACAGGCCAGGGTGATGCCGCGCTGGATAAACGCTTTCACATCAACTACGGCGTGCGCGAATTCGGCATGGCCGCCATCATGAACGGCCTGGCGTTGCACGGCGGCTATATGCCCTACGGCGGCACCTTCCTCACCTTCAGCGACTACAGCCGCAACGCCATTCGCATGGCCGCGCTGATGAAGCAGCGCGTGGTGCATGTGTTCACGCACGACTCCATCGGTCTAGGCGAAGACGGCCCCACGCACCAATCCATCGAACACGCAGCCAGCCTGCGCCTGATTCCTGGGCTGGATGTTTGGCGTCCGGGCGACACGGCAGAAACCTTGGTGGCTTGGGGCGAAGCCCTGAAAAACCAAGACCGCCCCAGCGCCCTGCTGCTCAGCCGCCAAAATGTGGCCTATAGCGCCAAACCTAAAGCTGCGCTGAAAAACATCGCCAAAGGCGCTTATGTGCTGCGCGAAGCCAAGGGCGATAAACCCGTCATGGTGCTGATGGCCACAGGCTCTGAGCTGCCCCTGGCGATGGAAGCGGCGCAAATTTTGGAAGCCGAACACGGCATCGCCACCCGCGTGGTGTCTATGCCATCGACCAGCGTTTTTGATCGCCAAACTGTGGCCTATAAATCTGCAGTTTTGCCCGCAAAAACTGCCCGAGTAGCTATCGAAATGGGATCGACCGACGGCTGGTGGAAATACGGCTGCGCCGCCGTGGTCGGCATCGACACTTATGGCGAATCAGCGCCCGCGCCGGTGTTGTTTGAACACTTTGGCTTCACCGTGGCCAATGTGGTCAATACCGCGCGTGCGGCTTTGCAAAAATAAGCCACCATGAAAATCTTCTGCGTCGCCAACCAAAAAGGCGGGGTGGGTAAAACCACCACCTGCGTCAACCTTGCCGCTGGCTTGGCCAAAATCGGCCAGCGCGTGCTGCTGGTCGATTTAGACCCCCAAGGCAACGCCACCATGGGCTCGGGCGTGAACAAGCGCGAGTTGGCCGGCTCGGTGTACCAAGTTTTGCTGGGCGAGCAAAGCATTGCAGGGGCCCGCACCCGCGCCGACAAGTGTGGCTACGATGTGCTGGGCGCAAACCGCGATTTGGCGGGTGCCGAGGTCGAACTGGTCGATTTTGAAGCACGCGAGCAGCGCCTGAAACTGGCGCTGGCAGCCGTGGCCGATGACTACGATTTTGTGCTGATTGACTGCCCGCCCTCGCTGTCCATGCTCACGCTCAATGGCCTGTGCAGCGCCCATGGCGTGGTCGTGCCCATGCAGTGCGAATACTTTGCGCTAGAGGGCTTGGCTGATTTGGTCAATACCATCAAGCAAGTACACGCCAACCTCAACCCCGATCTGCAGATTATTGGCCTGCTGCGCGTCATGTTTGACCCGCGCATTACCTTGCAGCAACAGGTTAGCGAGCAATTGCACCAGCATTTTGGCGACAAAGTTTTTGCCACCATCATCCCGCGCAATGTGCGCCTGGCCGAAGCGCCCAGCTACGGCCTGCCTGGGGTGGTGTTTGATCCTGCCGCCAAAGGCTCGCTGGCTTTTGTCGAATTTGCCAAAGAGATGGCGCAGCGCATTAAAACCATGTGATTTTCAGGGTGTTTTGGCTGGTTTGTGCCGAAAAACCTCCCTGAGTAGCTCTTGTTTTAATAGCTGCTGGTTGGCTTTTAGGGTAATTCTTCTCCATTCGCCACGACGCTGGGCGCAGGGCCAACTTGCCCCAGTTCGGCTTTGAGCGATTGCGGTTTTCCCGTAATCAGGGCGGCGTAAGCTGTGGTGTTGGCCAGCACTTTTTTGACATAGTCGCGGGTTTCATTAAAGGGCACATTCTCTGCCCAGATCGCACCTTCCACTGTGCCACCCAGTTCGCGCCAGCGTTTGGGGCGGCCAGGGCCAGCGTTATACGCAGCAGCGGCTAAAGGCTTGGAGTTTTGAAAGCTCTCTAGTGCCAAATTCAAATAATTTACGCCCAGCACTACATTGGTGTGGCTGTCGTACACCTGATCGGGGGTAAAGCCGTTCATGCCGATTTTTTTGGCCGTCCAACGCGCGGTGGCGGGCATGATTTGCATGAGGCCAGACGCGCCCACACCAGACCGCGCCACGGTAACAAAGCGCGATTCTTGTCGAATCAAGCCATAGACATAGGCGGCATCTGCGCCGTAGCGTTGGCTATTGCCCAGTACCTCGGCCTTGTGGGGCATGGGGTAGCGCTGCCAAGCGGCAAATAGGGGGTTGCGCTCGGCGGTGTTGATGCAGCGGTCCCAAAATTCGCGCTGGCAGGCCAGCTCGGCTGCGGCCAATAGTTCACGCGGGGGCAGGCCACCGTTTTCGTGCAAATGCGCGGTGTAATTCCATTCGCGCCCTCCCATGCTGCGAATGCCTAGGCCTATGGCGTACAGGCTACGGGCAAAGCCCGGGTTGGCGCGCACGCGGGCCAGTTCTTCGGTGCTGGGGCGTGGCGGATCTGGCGGTAGGGCGATGCTTTTGCCCAATTCTTCTGTAGCCAGTATTTCGTAAAAACCGTGGGGCGAGGCTATCGCCAGATAGATTTTTTGTGCTTGTTCAATTTCTGCCTTGTTGCCGCTAGTGGCCAGGGCGCGTGCCTTCCAGTATTGCCAAGTGGGGTCTTGCTGCATTTTCGCGGGCATGGCGGCGATGGTTTGCAAGATATCAAGGCGTGTGGCCGCTATGCCTGTGCGCAGATCAGCACGCACACGCCAGGCCAGCATATCGTCGCTCCAGTCTTGCACACTGGCGGCTTGCGCGTAGTAATGCGGCGCCAGATTGGATAGATTCATGGCAGCTTGCTTGCCAACTACGCCCCAGCCCCAGCTGCGCTGCTCTTCGTTCAAACCAGCGGTATTTTGCAATTGGCGAGCGGCGTCATCGGGGTTTTTGGCGGCTATACGAACGATGTTTTGCAGCAATGCTTCGCCAGCTGGCGTATTGCCAGGCAATAAAGCCAAGGTGTTGTTAAGGCCGCCATCTTGCCCAGCTTCGGCCAAATTGCGGGCTTTGCGCAAAATGGCAATGGGGCTGAGCTTGCCGTCGGCTAATAGATGCGCAGCCCCTGCTTCGCAAGCCTTATTGCCACCGCGCATCGCCAGCCAATCGGCATTAAAAATGCTGGTGTCGTTTTGTCGGCCAAAAGCTGCTGCCCAGCAGCGCACAGTGGCGTCGTCGCGCATACGAAACTGTGGGTATTCTTGGGCGAAGGTCAAGGTGTCGCCGTTTTTGCCCAAAAGCAGCAGCCAGTCATTGCGCATGCGGTCTTGCACATAGCTGCCTTGCCAGCGCTGCAAAAAAGCTTGTATTTCTGCATTGCTGGCGTTTTCTAGGCGGGCTTTGAGTTCCCAATACTCGGCATAGGCTTGTAGCGGATGGCCGGCAGCTGCGGGCAGCAATTGCGTCAGGCGCGCGCTTTGGCCACGGCTAAAGGCGCGTTCCATCTCTAGCAGTACACCGTCATTAGCGGCAAAACTGCTGGTGTTGGCCGCAGCAATGCTGCTGCCAGCCGACCACATATTGCCTTGCGTTAGGGCCGGGGCTGGGGCGCACAGCAAAAGCGTAAAAACGGCGATAAAACTGGCGTTTCTCTGAAAAAATGTCAAAATCGTTTCCCCTTGCAAGCGCAGTCTGCTGCGCTCGTTCATGTCGTATTGTGTGATTGAAATCGATGTCTTCTTCAGCCGCAGAAAAAAAAGCCCTTAGGCAGCGTTTAGTACAAGAGCGGTTGCACCTTCCCGACCGCCTAGAGCGGATCGCGCGTTTGCAGCATGTGATGCGCATGTGGCTGATGGAGCGACAAGATGCCGTCATCGGGGCGTATTGGCCGATCAAAGGCGAGTTTGATCCTTTGCCTGCGCTTTACCGATGGCAAGAAGATGCAGTACTGGGTTCGACCGTGCGCGCTGAAGACCTTGAGCGCAGTAAAACCAAGGGCGATCTGAATATGTTGGGGGGGCGCGAGCACCAGCGCCGCATAGGCCTGCCGGTAGTGAACAAAGAGCACAAAACCCTGATTTTTTATTCGTGGTATCCAGGTTGCCCCATGGAGGTTGATGCCTACGACATCCCCAAACCGAAAGATACGGCCATCATCGTGCCTTCGTTGCTATTTGTGCCCTGTGTCGGTTATGCACCAGGCGGCTATCGCCTAGGCTATGGCGGCGGTTTTTATGACCGTACCCTGGCAACTTTGCAGCCCAAACCTTTTACCGTTGGCTTGGCTTATTCCAATGCTTTGGTGCCGGATTTTCAGCCGGAGGCGCACGATGTCCCCTTGGATGCCATCTTGACCGATGCTGGGCAGGTGTTTCCTTAAATTTGGGGGGGCTTGACCTAGGCGGTCACCTCTGGCCTTTGATGCCCCAATTCAGCGACTGGATGATGGGGTGCGATATCAAAAACATGAGCTGCCCAGGCAGGTTTTTCGGCCTAAAACACGGATTTTGCTTATAAAACCCTAGGTATACAGCTCGGTGCTGTGCTGGTGTGGGGTAAAAGCGTGGTGTGTTTAGACACCCCAAGGCCGCGTTCTGCAAGCGTGTTGCCAGATTTGGCGCAGCAGGGTCTGGCACTCGGCGGCATATGGCGAGCTGTTGAAAGCGGGGCTGCTGGCTAACTGTTGACGCAGTTGTTGGCGCAGGGTTTGCAAGGCAGGCCATTGCGGGGCATGTGCCAGTTGCTGCGCGCGTTGGATGTAGTCGGCCTGGCTGTTGCAGATCCAAAACGGATCCATGTTCGCGGCGCTAAGCAGCCCCTGCCCTTGTCGACCTAGCATGCCAGGCGTGGCCAGAGTGAGGGTGGGTAGGCCCATCCACAAGGATTCGAGTGTGGTAGTGCCGCCGGGGTAGGGGAAGGTATCCAAGAGCAGATCGGCTTCAGCGTGGGATGACAAGTACTCAGCGAAACTTTGCCTGCCAACAAGGTGGACGCGCTCTAGGGGCATGCCAGCTTTAGCAAGGCGCTCAAGCAGCATTTTGCGACTGGCTGGCCATGAGAGTTGCGGCGATTGAATGCGCCAGTGCGCACTGGGGGCAGCGCAGGCGATCTGTGCCCAAGCTTGCAGCACGCTGTCGTTGATTTTGCTGAGGTTTTGAAAGCAGCCAAAAGTGACATGGCCTTTTTGCAAGGCTGGCAGGGCGGTGATGGGGCTGTCAGCCATCTCCGGGCGTGGCTGGTAGCACAGGCGGGTATGGGGCAGGCGCCAGATTTTTTCGGTAAACAGGACTTCTTCTTCAGGGGCAAGAGAGGAGTCGGCCAGCACCCCATCCATGGTGGGTAGCCCGGTCGTGGCAAAGTAACCGATGGCCGCCAGTTGTACAGGGGCGGGTTTGTGGGCAAATACGCCCATGCGTTGCCCGCGTCCCCAGCCGGTGAGGTCGAGCAGGATGTCGATGCCCTGGGCGTGGATGAGCTGGGCGACGCTGGCATCGCTTTGCCCTCGGGTGTTGTGGACGGCGGTAAATCGGCTGTGCAGAGCCTGGGCCCAAGGGCTTAGCTGCTGGGTCTGGCAGTCGCTAAAGGCTAGCCATTGCAGGGTATCGGGCTGGCTGTGCTCTAGCAGACCTGACAAAAAATACCCGACGGGGTGTTCGTGCAAATCGGGGCTGACGAGGCCGATGCGTAGCGGGGTTTTGTCGGCACGGCAGGGGCTGAGCCAGTGGGTGTAGGGCTGGATTGATTGGGCAAGTGCGCGTCCTAGGTCGCGGGTAAGCGCGGCGATGGCCGCTGGGCTGCTGTGGCTGTCGTAGTGTTCGTTGAACAGGAAGTTCATCTGCGCGAGCTCATGGCGCGGGTCCAGACGCAAGGCTTTTTGGTAGGCGCTGCGCGCCGCAGCGGTATCGCCTAGGGCTTGTTGGCTGGCAGCGATGTTGTAGTGGGTTTGCGCATCGTAGGGGCGCAGGCGTAGGTAATCTTGCCAAATGCGGATAGCAGCGTCGTGCTCCTCGGTGCGCGAGGCGGCTAGGCCGGCGAATTTCAGAATGTCAGGCTGGTGGTTGATTGGCTGCGAGAGGGCGCGTTGGTAGAGCTGCCAAGCCTGTTCGAAATCCCCATTTTGTAAATAGCAACGCGCCAGGTTGCCACAGATCCCTACATCATCGGGACGCTGGATGAGCGCGGCTTCAAAGGCGGCTATGGCGGCGGGGTATTGCCCTGTGCGCTCGAGCAATGCGCCGTAAAGGTTTTGTACCTCAAACCAGTGCGGATAGGCGTGGGCAATAGGCTGGAGGAGTTGCAGGCCCCATGCGTATTGCTGTTGAAAATAGGCGCTTTGTGCCTGCTGACAGGTGTGCTGGATGTGGGCGGGGATATTCATAGGGTGCGCGGGCTAGTGATCTGCCAATTCGGGCAACATGCCTTTTTCTTCGCGCTCATTATGGTGTTCCACTAGGTTTTTCAGGCTGCGTTCGTCGTCGATGAGCTTGATGATGTGGCGCAGGCGGGCAGATGGGGCAGCCGGCAGGGACGCGGCGATGCGTTCGGCCATGAGCTGGGCCACCTGCAGGATTTTTTCGTGTTCGGCGCTGTAAACCAAGGTGCGCCATTGGGGGGCGGGCAGTTGCTGGTGCAGGGGCATAAGCTGGGTGTCTTCCAGCTCGATATGCGCTTTGAGGAGCTGGTGAAAAGCCGCGTAGCGCGCTTGGGCACGAGGCTGGTCTTGTTCCAGCAGGGCCTCTTGGTGCTGCAAAAACAGCTCGTCCATCTCTTGGTGTTCGGCCAAGATGCGGGCGGTGGTGGCAGCCATATCTGGGGCGCTTGTCATAGGGGCAGTTCCTGATGTTTGCGGCTTCAGGGGCTGGGGCGCCCCCTACAATAGCGGGCATGAAAAAAATGCCTTATGCGATTGCGCCATCTATTTTGTCAGCCGATTTTGCCCGTTTGGGCGATGAGGTAAAAAATGTCATTGCTGCGGGTGCGGATTGGATCCATTTTGATGTGATGGACAACCACTATGTACCCAATCTGACCTTTGGCCCCATGGTCTGCCAAGCGCTCAAACCCCATGCCCAAACGCCTGCTGGCGTGGCCGTGCCGATAGATGTGCATTTGATGGTCGAGCCTGTGGACGAGCTGGCCGCCGCCTTTGCCCAAGCCGGTGCCGACATGATTACCTTTCACCCAGAAGCCAGCCGCCATGTGCACCGCAGTGTGCAGGCCATCAAAGCCGCAGGCTGCCAGGCCGGGCTGGTGTTTAACCCCGCCAGCAGTTTGCATGGGCTGGAATGGATGTTGGACGATATCGACATGGTGCTGCTGATGTCGGTCAACCCGGGCTTTGGCGGGCAAAGCTTTATTGAAAGCACCCTGCGCAAGCTGGAACAAGTGCGCCGGCTAATCGATGCCAGCGGCAAGCCCATACGCCTAGAGGTGGACGGCGGCGTCAAGGCCGACAACATCCGCCGCATTGCCGCTGCGGGCGCCGATACCTTTGTGGCGGGCAGTGCGATTTTTGGCCAGCCCGATTACGCCGCCGTCATCCAGCAGATGCGGGCGGAGTTGGCGCAAGCAGCTTGAAGCCGCGTGAAGTCGCTGAAAGCCGTGTTTGATAATATGAAAACCATAGCTGCTCAGGCAGGTTTTTCGGCAAAAACTGGCCAAAACACCCTTAAATTATTGCCACACAATGAACTGGCATTTATTTGACCTAGCGCCCACGGCGTGGTTGCTGCTGCTGTTTGTCGCCGTGGCCTGTTTGCCGCTGGCATGGCTGGCGCGCGCGGTACGCGGGCAATCGCGGCCTGCAAAGATGGCGGCGCTGGCGGCCTTGCTGCTCACGCTGGTGTTTGAGCTGACGGTGTTTGGCGCCTTTACGCGCCTGACGGATTCGGGTTTGGGTTGCCCCGATTGGCCTGGCTGCTATGGCCTGGCCACGCCCTTGCAAGCGCACGCGCAAATCAGTGCGGCGCAGGCAGCCAATCCCGTGGGGCCAGTCACGCACCACAAAGCCTGGATAGAGATGACGCACCGCCTGTTTGCGGGCGCTGTGGGCTTTTTGCTCATTGTGCAATGGCTGCTGGCGCTGCGCTGGCGGCGGGTCTTGCCCTTTTCGCCCTGGTGGGCGCTGCTGAGCTTGGTTTGGGTGATAGGGCAGGGCTTTTTTGGTGCGCTGACGGTGACGATGAAGCTGTTCCCGCTGATCGTCAGCCTGCACCTGCTGGGGGCGCTGGGCTTGCTGGCTTTGCTGCAAATGCAAAACACGCGCTGGCGTTTGCATTTGGGGCGTTTACGGGTGGTGTTGGTGGGTACCAACTTGCGGGTTTTTGCTTGGGTTTCTGCGGCCTTGCTGCTGCTGCAAATCGCGCTGGGCGCATGGGTTAGCACCAATTACGCCGTGGTAGCCTGCATGAGCTGGCCGCTATGCCAGGGGCAATGGCTGCCGCCAGCCGATTACGCCCAGGGTTTTAGCCTGTGGCGCGAATTGCACCGCAACGCAGCTGGTGGCGGCATCAGTTTTGATGCTTTGGTCGCTATCCATTTGGTGCACCGCTGGTTTGCGCTGCTGGCAGTGCTGGCTGCGGGCGTATTGGCCTGGCGCTTGCGCACGCTGCTGCCACGCAGTGCGGCGTGGCTGGCGGCTTTGCTGCTGGCGCAATTGGCCACAGGCCTAGCCAATGTGGTGCTGGGCTGGCCGCTGTTGGCGGCGCTGCTGCATACGGCGGGGGCGGCGGCTTTGCTGGTGGTTTTGGTGCAAGTGTTGCTGCAGCTTGGCAGGCAAAAAACAGACTAATCAGGCCGCTGGGCTGCGCTTGTAAAATGCCCCGATTCTTTTGAACTTTTTATACGATTGACTATGAGCGCCACTTCTGAACTGCACACCCCCATCTGCGATTTGCTCGGCTGCAAATACCCGATTATTCAAACCGCCATGGGCTGGGTGGCTGGCGCCGATTTGGTGGCCGGCACTTGCAATGCGGGCGGTTTTGGCTTTTTGGCCGGCGCCACCATTGCTGCTGACAAGATCGAGGGCGAAATTCTGCGCGTAAAAGAGCTGACGGGCGACAAGCCCTTTGGCCTGAACTTCCATATGTTCCAGCCCAATGCGCAGCAATTGCTGGATTTGGCGGTGAAACACAAAATCCGCGCCGTTAGCTATGGCCGCGGCCCTGATAAAAAAACCATAGGCCGCCTGCGCGACGCGGGCATTGTGTGCATGCCCACCGTGGGCGCACTCAAACACGCGCAAAAAGCCATTGAAATGGGTGCCAATGTCATCACCATCCAAGGTGGCGAAGGCGGCGGCCACACCGGCAGCGTGCCCACCACGGTGCTGCTGCCCCAGGTTGTTGACAATGTGCAAGTGCCGGTGATTGCCGCTGGCGGTTTTTACGATGGCCGTGGCTTGCTGGCGGCGCTGGCCTTTGGCGCGCAAGGCATCGCCATGGGCACGCGCTTTTTGATGACCAGCGACAGCAAAATCCCCGCCGTGACGCTAGAGCGCTATTTGAAAACCAAAGACGCCGAAAAAATCCAAGTCAGCCATTTGATCGACGGCATGCCGCAACGCATGATTCCCAATGAATACATGGCCATGCTGGAAAAATCCTCCTCTTTCAAACGCCTGATGATCGCCATCAAAGCCGCGCTGCAGTGGAAAGCGCAAACGGGCATGACCACCAGCCACGCCCTGGGCGTGATTGTGCAAGCCTTCAAAGAAGACCCCAGCACCGTGGCGCAAACCGTGATGGCGTCGAACGCGCCCATCTTGCTGCAAAAATCCATGGTTGAAGGCAAGCCCGCCGAAGGCGTGATGTCGGCTGGCCAAGTCGCTGCGCTGATAGGCAAGCTCGACAGCTGCGAGGATGTGATCCAAGGCATCGTGCGCCAGGCGCTAGAGCGCAAAGCCTTTATCAACAGCCTAGGGCTGTAAGCCCCCAGCCATGCTGCGCCTGCGCCCCCTCTTCACCCTCAGCGCCAGCCTGCTTTTGGTAGCGGGCTTGGGCGCTTGCGGCAAATTTGGCAAGCCCGAGCTCAGCCCAGCCCAGGCGCAGGGCGCCGTACAAAGTTTTATCGATGCCCGCAATCCCGTTTGCCAAACCTTTTTTGCCAAATGGCCGGTGCAAATCACCGATTACGAGCGCCGCAACAACAGCTACCACGCGCAGCGCATCACCGCGCTAGAAGCCGCAGGCTTGGTGCGTTACGACCGAGGCGCGATTTTGCCCGGCAGCGTGCAAAAACCCAGCCGCGCCAACGCGCGCGACTTTATCGCCACCAAAGTCTATAGCCTGACTGAACTGGGGCAGGCGGCCTACCGCAGCAACGCCGACGAAGGCAAGTTTTGCTATGGCAAAAAAGTCATCGCCAGCATCGCCAGCGTTACGCCCGTCGATACCCAAGGCAAAGAGCCCGTAGCCAGCGTGCGCTTTGTTTACGATTTGCAAGATTTAGCGCCTTGGGTCGCCACGCCTGCATTGCTAGAGGTTTTTCCCACCATGTCGCGCGAAATCGCCGGCATGGGCCAAGAAACCGAGCTACAACTGGTTTGGCGCGATAAAAGCTGGCGCGTTGACCCCATCGCTTCATTGCAATAATTAACTACCATTTCGATAGCTACTCAGGCAGGTTTTACGGCCTGAACTGCCAAAAACACCCTTAAAAACCACCAAGGAAACCCCCATGAGTCTTGCTGACCAATTCCAAGCCACCATCCACGCCAATGGCGTAGCCGAGCTGGTGATTAACCGCCCGCCCGTCAATGCCCTCAACGCCGCAGGCTGGTATGGCCTGGCCGCTGAGATTGAGCGCCTGGGCAATCAGTCTGAAGTGCGCGCCATCATCATCCGCGCCGAAGGCAAAGGCTTTTGCGCGGGCGTCGATATCAAAGAGCTGGCCGCCAACTCTGGCCTGATCGTGGATGTCAACGCTGGCAACTACGCCACCTTCAAAGCCGTACACCGCAATAAAGTGCCCGTTATCGCCGCTGTACACGGCTTCGTGCTGGGTGGCGGCATCGGCATTTGCGGCGCGGCCGACATCATCATCGCGGCCGATACTGCCAGCTTTGGCCTGCCCGAAATTGACCGTGGCGCCATGGGCGGCGCGGCGCATATGCAGCGCATGTTTGGCACGCAAAAAACGCGCTATTTGTTCTACACGGGCGAAATGATGGGCGCGCAAGAAGCCTACCGCCTGGGCGCGGTCGAGCGCGTGGTCAGCGAAACCGAGCTGCGCGATGCAGCCATGAGCGTAGCCAATAAAATCGCCGAAAAATCACCCGATATGGTGCGCATTGCCAAAGAAGCGCTGAGCGGCATTGAAGACGGCAATTTGGAAGACAAATACCGCTGGGAACAAGGCTTTACCCTGCAAGCCTATATGAGCAAAGAATCGCTGGAAGCGCGCAAAGCCTTTGTTGAAAAACGCGACGCGAAGTTTTGAGCGACACATCGGCTTTCCCTCTCCCCGAGGGAGAGGCTAGGGTGAGGGTTTTGGCTATTCAATTGTCATGCCAGCGCAGGCTGGCATCCACTCCGCTGATGCCTAGGCTTTGCAGCTTGACCTGGGGTATTCGGCGAATGGATTCCCGCCTTCGCGGGAATGACGGCTTTTCATTCCCTCCCCCCTTTGGGGGAGGGTTGGGTGGGGGCTTTTGGGTTCGGCAAGTCCCAAAACCCAAGCCCCTAACCCCCCCCTTCCCCCAAAGGGGGAAGGGGCCAACACCGCTAAACCCGCCCCAGCAGCTCACTTACCTGACATGGCCGCAAAGCTTTGCCGCTGGCGCTGCACATCGGCCACTGTGATGCAAGCAGGCGGCAAGCCCGCCATGCGCACCGTTTGCAAAGCCTGCCTAAAGCCCGCGTTTTGGTAGGGGTCGGCCACGATATAACCCACGCGCCGCTGGCAGGGGCGCTGGCTGCAGTTTTGCCAAGTCACGCCGTAAATCACGCGGCCATCGCGGGTGATGCCGGGAAAGGCGCTGGGCATCCATTCGCCCTGGCTCTCGCCTATCAAAGCCAAAGGCGGGGTCAGCGGCCACGAATCGCCCAAGATGCGGCTATGCCACCAGATTTGCCCGCCTGCTTCAAAAGCCAAATCGCCACCCTGCACTTGCTCTGGCGCGTCGCTGCGGCGAAAGCCAAAAATGGTTTTGCCGCTGGCGTTGTGAAAAGTCTCGTGCAGATCGCATTGCTTGCCATCAGCACCAAAACCAAACACGCGCATGGTGGGCTGGCCGCGCACGGGGTTTTGCGGCATGGCGCTGAATTCTTGGCCATCGACGCTGATCATGGGCAGGGCGTACATACTGCCGTCTTCGCGGCGGCGCTCGCGGCACAAAATTTGCCTGCCGCTGTCGGCCAGCACACGGTTGGTTTGCGTATCCACGCTGATGGTGCGCGCCTGCAAGCTGCCTTGCCCTTGGCTGTAGAGGCCGTCGCCCGTGGGCCAGCTCAGCGATCGGATCTGCACCACGCCGCCCTGTTTGTCGTTTTGTTCGCCCACCTCAGCGGCAGCTGCATAAAAACCCGTCATGCCGCCTTTGAACAAGGGCTGCGCCGCTTTGCCGCGTTGCAGCACATCGGCCAGGGCGTAGTGGCTGCCATCGGGGTTGACCACATAGCGCCAACTGCCCTGCACGGGAAAGGCCTCGTTGCTCAAGGGCGTGGCGTAGGTGCGCACAATGCGCTGCACTTGCCCTAAAGGGTCGGGCGCGGGCAGCTCAACAATCGCCACATCGCCCAGCCTGCGCCCCGAATAGCTGCGCAGCACAAAACGCCCATCGGGGCTGATGCGTTCATACATGCCCAGCACGGCGCTGCTGCTGCCGTAGCCATCGTCGGCTACGCCTGTATCGCGCCCTTGCAATTCGATGAATTGGTAGGGCGCTATGCACTGCGGGGCAGGGTTTTCGGCGCTTTCTGGCGCTTCAATTTCAGGAGCTGCCCAGGCAGGTTTGACGGCCTGGAATGCCAAAAACACACTGAAAAATACCAAGGGGGAAGATGAAAGGCTGCGCATAGGCTGGGGATTATCGCCAAAGAAAAACGGCGCTGATATAGCGCCGTTGTGCAGCCATGCAGTCAGCCGCTTAGAAACGGTAGCCCACGCCTACGCCCACCAGCAAGGGGTCGGCTTTGAAAGTACCTACTTTGGCGCCAAAAGAGCGCACATCGGTTTTGATTTGCACTTTTTTGACATCGAAGTTCAGGCTCCAGTTCTGATCCAGCGCGTAGTCAAAACCCACTTGCAGCGCCGCGCCCCAGCTGTTTTTCTTGATGCTGGGGTTCAGTGCCGCCACCACAGCGGGGTCAAAGTTCACGCCAGAAAAGCGCGTGTAGTTGATGCCCGCGCCCACATAGGGTTTGAACTTGCCAAACTGCGTGAAGTGGTATTGCGCCAGCAGGGTGGGCGGCAGATGTTTGAGCGTGCCGATTTTGGCGCCGTTAGCGCGCAGATCGTGTTTTTGCGGGTAGGTCAAAATCAGCTCAGCGGCGATATTGGGGGTGAAGAAATACGACACATCCACCTCGGGGATGGTTTTATTGCTCAGGCTCAGCTTCAGCGGCGTGCTGTCTTTATTGGCGCTGTCGATATTGACGGCGCGCACGCGCAGCAGCCAAGGGCTTTGCGCATCACCTGCGCTGGTGTTTTGGGCAAAAGCGGTGCTGGCACCGAGGGCAAATAAAGAGGCGGCAAGCAGGATTTTTTTCATAAAGGCTTTCTATCGCAGCACAACGGAGGATTCCGTAGTTGCTATTAGGCCTAGACTGGATGGGGTTTTTCTTGCGCCAAAGCAAAGGCCGACAAATCCCGTAAAAACACACAGGTTTTGTTGTTTTACATCAAGGGTTTTTACCTACAAAGGAAAGCAAGCAAAGAAAAACCGCCCTAGGGCGGTTGATCCATAAGCGCATGGGGTTTTAAGCCACTGCCGTGCCTTCCGTGGCAAATTTCTTCGCCCAAGGGTAATCGGCCTTGCCTGCGGGCGAGCGCTTGATTTTCTCGGTCAGATACACAGCCTTGGGCACTTTATAGCCCGAGAGCTTGCCGCGCAAAATCTCGTTAAAAGCCGCCAAATCAAAGCTATGGCCGGCGGCAACTTCTACCACCGCCACCACTTTATTGCCCCAGCGTTCGTCGGGCAGGCCAACCACCAGCACATCTTCTACCGCGTCGTAGTGGCGGGCGATTTCTTCCACCTCTTCGGCAAAGACTTTTTCGCCGCCGGTGTTGATGCACTGGCTGCCACGACCCATCATCACGAAGCTGCCGTCATCGGTGATGCGGGCGCGGTCGCCAGACAGCACCCAGACGCGATCGCCGATGGTGACGAAGGTTTCAGCCGATTTTTTCGGGTCGTTGTAATAACCAATGGGCGTGTAGCCTGTGCGGATGAGCTGGCCTTCGTCGCCGGGCTGGGTTTTGAACTGCCCGTCGTCACCCAAAATCGCCAAATCTGGGCGGGCGGCAATCACGATCATGCCGTTGCCGTCCACCGGTTTTTCGCCATTGCCGACGATGCCCGTCTCAGACGAGCCGATGCCGTTGAAGATGATGGCGTGTGGTGGCAAAAACACTTTCAGGCGTTTTTGCATTTGCTCAGACAATGCCGCGCCGCCCGAGCCGCAAGACACCAGGCCTTGCAGATTCCAGCGGCCTGGGTTTTTCTCTAGCGCTTGAATCAGGGGCTGCGCCATGGCGTCGCCAACGATGGACATGATGTTGACGCGGTCGCGCTGCACGATGTCCCAAATGTGCTCGGGGTTAAAGGCTTGTTCGTCATTAACCACAATGCCAAAGCCGCCAAACAGATAAATCAGCGTGGACCACATGGCCGCGCCGTGCATCATGGGCGCTACGGCAAAGACGCGCAGCTCGGGGCCGTGCGGCACCATCATGCCCAGTTGTTCGGGCGCTTGAATCGGGCCTTGGCGGAAGGCAATGCCGCCGCCGCCCAGCGCTGCCATAAACACGGCTTTGTGCGTCCACACTACGCCTTTAGGCATACCCGTGGTGCCGCCTGTACACAGAATGTAGTGGTCGTTTTCGCTGCGATCGGGGTCGCTCAGGTCTTTGTCGCCTGTGGCCAGCAAGGCCTCGTAAGCATTGCTCGCGCCGTCCACTTGCACGGGCAGCTGCACATTGGGCGACTCGGCCAGGGCTTTTTGCGTTTCCGCTTCAAAGTCTGCGCCGTAAACCAAGCCCTTCATATTCAGGTTGGTGTAGAGGTATTTCAGCTCGTGCGCCACATAGCGGTAATTGATATTGACGGGCACGGCGCCGATTTTCATGCAGGCGAAAAAGGTTTCCAAAAATTCGGCGCTGTTGTAGAGCTGGATGCCCACATTGTCGCCACGACCTATGCCCTTGGCACGCAGGGCATTGCCCAGCTGGTTGGCGCGGGTGTTCAGCTCGGCAAAGCTCAGTTGCTTAGCGCCGCAGACAAAGGCTTTGCGCTCGGGCACCGCGCCCGCAACAATTTCAAACAAATCGGCCAAGTTATAAGTGCGTGCCATGGTGTCTCACTCCTATGTCAATATGGGTTGGTGCAAAATTCAGCGGCTCATTATCACCGATGCCATGAGCCTAAAGCGCGTGGCCTTTCATGCGGCACATCCATGAGGCTTGGGCTTTAGCCCGACAAAACCCTGTGCTGGCGCTGCGCCATTTCTGCGCAGATCCGGCCTCTGGTGATGCAGGGGCGGGGATCCATGTCTTTGTCAGGCCAGTGTCTTCTGGGAGAGCAAACCCCAAAACCGCAGCCATGGCGAGGTAGCAAAACAGATTAGCCCAGTGGCGCTAAGCCGTGCTTGATACGGGCACGGTTGCAGCCGTCGCTCATGGCTTCCAATTCGCGGCAGGGGTTGGGGCGTTCAACATAAATGCCGCAGCCCACGGGCTTGCCATCGCCCCCGCCCACTTTGCCCACCAGCGCGGCGCAACGCATGGGCACATGGTCGGTGCCGCGCATGCGGCAGGTGTGCTGGTTCACCGGCACGCTCAGGCCGTCAGGCACGCGCCCACCCGCGCTTTCTAGCTCGTAAATGGAAAAATCCACACGGTAACTGGCGCAGCAAGCGCCGCAGTTGGCGCAGGGGTTGTCGGTATCGGGGTAGCTCATGGAACGGCCTGTTTTACAGGAGGCTGATTACAGCCAATGCGATGCTCTTGAGGTTGATGCAAAACTGAAAATTTGCAAGGCTGACCTTGCGTGGATGTTTAGACATTTCTAAGTATCAAATCCGTGTTTTAGGCCGCCAAACCTGCCTGAGCAGCTCCTGTTTTTAATGTCTCTTCAATGTGCCTCATCCCAGTTTTTGCCCACGCCCATTTCAGCTACTAGCGGCACTTTCAGGGTGGCGGCACTCTCCATCAGCGGCACGATGTTTTGGCGCAGCCAGTCCACCTCGCCCTCGGCCAGGTCAAACACCAATTCATCGTGAACCTGCATCACCATCCAAATGTCTTTGCCCGAGGCGTCAAGCGCCGCCTGGATGCGGTTCATGGCCATTTTGATGAGATCGGCCGCCGTGCCCTGCATGGGCGCGTTGATGGCGGTGCGCTCCGCCCCTGCGCGGCGCGGGCCGTTGGGGCTGTTGATTTCGGGCAGGTAAAGGCGGCGGCCAAACAGGGTTTGCACAAAGCCTTGCGCCTTGGCCTGGGCTTTGGTGTCTTCCATATAGCGTTTCACGCCCGGGTAGCGGGCGAAATAGCGCTCGATCCAGAGCTTGGCATCGGCTGGGCTGATGCCCAAATTTTTCGCCAGCCCATAGGCGCTCATGCCGTAAATCAGGCCAAAGTTGATGACTTTGGCGTAGCGGCGCTGCTCGCTGCTGACGGCCTCGGGCGATACGCCAAAGACTTCAGCAGCGGTGGCACGGTGTACATCTTGCCCCGTGGCAAAGGCGTGTATCAGTGCTTCGTCCCCGCTTAAATGCGCCATGATGCGCAGCTCAATTTGCGAATAGTCGCAGCTGGCGATGACGCAGCCCGGGCGCGCCACAAAAGCCTCGCGGATGCGGCGCCCTTCTGCCGTGCGCACAGGGATGTTTTGCAAATTGGGATCATTGCTGGACAAGCGCCCCGTGATGGCCACGGCTTGGGCGTAATTGGTGTGTACCCGCCCTGTGCTGGGCTGAATCAGCAGGGGCAGTTTGTCGGTGTAGGTGGATTTGAGTTTAGACAAGCTGCGCCACTGCAAGATGGTGGCGGGCAGGGGGTAGTCTTCGGCCAGCTTTTCCAGCACTTCTTCGTCGGTGCTGATGGCGCCTTTGGCGGTTTTTTTGACGGGTGGTAAGCCCAGGCCTTCAGGTGCCGCGCCAAACAGCACTTCGGCCAATTGCTTGGGGCTGCCCAAATTGAATTCGCGCCCGCCAGCCATGGCCCAGGCGGATTTTTCTAGCGCCACAATTTTGCCGCCCAGTTCTTGGCTTTGGCGGCGCAGGCTCGCAGCATCCACGGCTACGCCGTGGCGCTCAACGGCAAACAGGCTGGCGCTGCTCGCCATTTCTAACTGGTAAATTTTTTCTAATTCGGCATCGGCTTGCAGGCGCGGCCACAGGGTTTGATGGACGCTGAGGGTGAAGTCCACATCCTCGCAAGCGTATTGCGTGACTTTTTCAATATCGGCCTGGTTGATGCCAATTTGCCCCGCGCCTTTGCCGCAGATATCAGCAAAACTCAAACCTTCGCGCCCGGCGTGGCGTTTGGCCAGCGATTCCAGCCCGTGCGGGCGGTGTACTTCCAGCACATAGCTTTGCAGCATGACATCGTGCTGCCAGCCGCGCACGGCGATGCCGTGGTTGGCAAAACTGTGGCTGTCGTATTTCACATTCGCGCCCACCTTGGCTTTGCCTGCGTCTTCTAGCCAAGGCCGCAGCTGCGCCAAGACCGCTTCGCGCGGCAGTTGCTCGGGCGCGCCGGCGTAATCGTGCGCCAGCGGAATATAGGCCGCCTCGCCCTCGGCGGTGGCCAAGCTCAAGCCCACGATTTGCGCCTGCAAACTGTCTAGGCTGGTGGTTTCGGTATCCAGCGCCGTTAATGTTGCGGCTTGAATTTTGGCCAGCCAAATGTCTAACTGCGCCTGCGTCAGCACGGTTTCGTACTGCGTGGCAATTTGTGCGGGCGCGGCTTCGGTTTCGGCAAATGGATCGCCCGCAAAAGCCGCTGCCGCAAACAGGTCTTGCGTGCTGCCCAGCCCGGGCTGGCTAGCTGCTGAAGCAGACGCTGTTTTGCCCAAATTCGCCGCCAAGCCTTTAAAGCCGTATTGGGTGTAAAAATCTTTCAGCTGCGCCACATCAGGCGCACCTGCACGCAGGGCATCGAGCTTGGGCAAATCGGGCAGAAAGGGCGCCAAATCGGCGTCAGCATCGGTTTTGATTTTTAAAAGCTGCGCCCCCGTGGGCAGCCAAGGCAGGGCGGCGCGCAAATGCTCGCCCGCTGCGCCTTTGATGGCATCGGCCTGTGCCAGCAGATTGGCCAAATTGCCGTATTCGCCCAGCCATTTGGCGGCGGTTTTGGGGCCCACTTTGTGTACGCCCGGCACATTGTCCACCGCGTCGCCGACCAGGGTTTGAAAATCCAGCATCAGCGCCGGCGGCACGCCAAACTCGGCCTGCACGCCAGCCACATCGCGGCGCTTGCCGTTCATGGTGTCGATCAGCAGCACGCGCTCGTTCACCAGCTGCGCCATGTCTTTGTCGCCCGTGCTGATGACGGTGTTCCAGCCCTGCTCGTAGGCTATGCGTGCCAGCGTGCCCAGCGCGTCATCGGCCTCGATGCCGGGCACGGCCAGCACCGCCCACCCCAGCAGGGCAGTGACGGCGTGTATGGGGGCAATTTGCGCGCGCAAATCGTCGGGCATGGGGCTGCGATTGGCCTTGTATTCGGGGTAAATCGCGTCGCGGAAAGTCGGGCCGCTGGCATCAAACACCACGGCGCGGTAATCGGCCTGCACCTCTTTTGCCAGCGCCGCCAGCATATTGATCATGCCGCGCAGCGCCCCCGTGGGCGCGCTGCTGCGGTCTTGCGGATCGGCACGCAAATCGGGCATGGCGTGAAAGGCGCGATACAGATAGCTAGAGCCATCGACCAGCAGCAAGGTGGGCTGGGCAGGAGCCTGAGTGGAAGACTGGGTGGAGGCCTGAGCAGGCGCAGCGAAGAGATCGTTCATAGGCCTGCATTGTCGCTGCTGCGCGTGGCTCTGGGGGCACAGCAGCCGCATCAGCAATATTGGGACAATGCCGGCAAATAAAGCCATTTTCAGCAAAATATGCACAAAAATGGAACAATACACCCCTGCCTGATGCTTGCTATAGTTTTATAGATTATTTCTCAATGCCATTTCGATGAATTAGGCCTAAAAATCTGCCTGAGCAGCTCCTATTTTTATGCCTAATTTTAGGTTTTTTTAGGGCTAAACAGCCATCAAGCCGGCCTAAGCTGCCCTGTTGTCAGCCTAGGCCAGCATCGAACTGCTGCCCAAGCGAGCTATGCGAAAATGCCCCGCATGAGCACGATTCAAGACCCCAGCACCCTGATGCACAACATGGGCGCGCGCGCGCGCGCCGCCAGCCGCTTCATGGCCAAGGCCAGCCCAGCCGCCAAGAACGCCGCGCTCAAAGCCCTGGCGCGCCTGCTGCGCGAGCAAAGCGCCGCCCTGCAGCCCGCCAATGAACAAGATTTGGCCGCCGCCCGCGCCGCAGGCTTGGCCGAGCCTATGATCGATAGATTGAAGCTCACGCCCAAGGTGCTAGAAACCTGCGCCCAAGGCTGCGAGCAGCTAGCCGCCATGCCCGACATCATTGGCGACATCGTGGGCATGCAGCAGCAGCCCAGCGGCATCCGCGTGGGGCAAATGCGCGTGCCCCTAGGCGTGTTTGGCATGATTTATGAAAGCCGCCCCAATGTGACGATAGAGGCCGCCAGCCTGTCCATCAAATCGGGCAATGCCTGCATTTTGCGCGGTGGCTCTGAAGCCATTCACTCCAACCAAGCCTTGGCAAAACTGGTGCAGCAGGCTTTGCTAGAGGCCGATTTGCCCACCGATGCCGTGCAATTGGTGCCCAGCACCGACCGCGCTTGCGTGGGTGCGCTGATTGCCATGCCTGCTTTTGTGGATGTCATCATCCCGCGTGGCGGCAAGGGGCTGATTGAGCGCATCAGCGCCGAAGCCAAAGTGCCCGTTATCAAGCATTTAGACGGCAATTGCCATACTTTTGTGGACGAAAGCGCCGATTTAGCCATGGCAGTGCGCGTGACGGACAACGCCAAAACGCAAAAATACAGCCCCTGCAACGCCACCGAAAGCCTGCTGGTACACCGCGCCATAGCGCCCGCCTTTTTGCCGCAAATTGGCCAAATTTTTGCCGACAAAGGCGTAGAAATGCGCTGCGATGCGGGCAGTAAAGCCATTTTGCAAGCAGCTTTGCCCGCCGCCCCCGCGCAAACCCTGCTCAAAGACGCGACCGAGGCCGATTGGAGCGAAGAATACCTAGCCCCCATCATCAGCATCAAATTAGTGGCTAGCGTAGAAGAAGCCATTGCCCACATCAACCGCTACAGCAGCGGCCATACCGAGGCGATTTTGAGCAATGACCACAGCCACGCGCAGCAGTTTTTGCGCGAAGTCGATTCCGCCAGCGTGATGGTGAACGCCAGCACCCGCTTTGCCGATGGTTTTGAATACGGCTTAGGGGCAGAGATAGGCATTTCTACCGACAAATTCCACGCCCGTGGGCCTGTTGGCATCCCCGGCCTGACTTCGCTGAAATACATTGTGCTGGGCGCGGGCGAGGTGCGGCAGTAATGCCCGTACCCGTACCCGCTTATCCCCGTCCCCGCTGAAGGCAGGGCTAGGATGATGGCTTACAGGGCTTACAGGGCTTACAGGGCTTGTGTCTTGTCGCTAGTCTGAAGAAGGTTCTACATCAGCCTCTTGGGGCTTTTGTCGGGCTAAAGCCCGATCTAAACGGTGTTTTTTTGGGCTTTCAGTCCAAGCTACTTTAAAAGGATTTTTATGCATATCGCCAAAACGCTTCTTGCGCTCACTGCGGCCAGCCTCTTGCTGGGCACCGCCCAGGCTGCGCCCACCAACAATCCCGCCTTCCCCTTGACCAGCGCCCATGCCAAGGCCTTCAAGCTCAGCAGCGCCGAAATCAAGCCCGGCCAAATGCTGCCCGCCAGCTACGAATACGCCGGCTTTGGCTGCGCCGGCGACAACCTCTCGCCCGCCCTGCAATGGCAAGGTGCGCCTGCAGGCACGCAAAGCTATGCCGTAACCGTGTACGACCCCGACGCCCCCACAGGCTCGGGCTGGTGGCATTGGATGGTGTACAACCTGCCGGCCGATACCAATAGCCTGCCCCGTGGCGCTGGCAGTGCCGAAAAACCCCAGCTGCCCGCAGGCGCGGTGCAGCAGCGCATAGACTTTGGCGTGGCGGCTTATGGCGGCATGTGCCCGCCCGCTGGCAGCCCACCGCACCGGTATATTTTTACCGTGCATGCGCTCAAAACGCCTAAGCTCGACATCCCTGCCGAGGCCACCGCTGCCCTGGCGGGCTATGTCATCAACGCCAACACCTTGGCCAAATCCAGCTTTACCGTGCGCTATGCCCGCAAACGCAGCAAGTAAGCCAGCGCAAACTGCGGGCTACGCCCTGATTACGGGCGCGTCCACAGGCATAGGGCGGGCGCTGGCCGAGTGCTTTGCCCAGCGCGGCATCCCCCTCATCCTCAGCGCCAGCCCACGCAGCGCTCAGGCTTTGGCTGATTTAGCCCTGCTATGGCAGGCGCAATACGGCATCGCTGTGCACTGGCACTGCGCCGATTTGGGGCAAGAGGGTGCGGCGCAGACCCTGGCCACCTGGGTGGATGCCCAAGGCCTGGAAGTGGGCTATCTGGTCAATAACGCCGGCTTTGGCATATGCGAGCAGGCTTTGCAAGACTACGACCCCGCCCGTTTTGCCCAAATGCTGCAGGTGAATATGCTGGCGCCCGCTTATTTGCTGCGGCATTTTTTGCCCGCCATGGTGCAGCGCGGCCATGGGCGCGTGCTCAATGTCAGCTCGATTGCGGGCTACATCTACCCGCATTATTTGCAGGGCGCGTATGCCGCCAGCAAAGCCTTTATGGTCAGCCTGTCAGAAAGCTGTGCGCAAGATTTGCGCGGCACAGGCGTGACCTGCACCCACCTAGCGCCCGGCCCCGTGCGCAGCGCCTTTTTTGCCAGCGCGGGCTTGGCCAAGGCGCGCCCACTAGCCATGACTGCCGAGGCGGTGGCGCAGGCGGGTTTTGCAGCCATGATGGCGGGCAAAACACGCTGCATCCCAGGCTGGGGCAATCAGCTAGCGGCTTTTGGCGCGCGCGTTTCCCCCTCGCGCCGATTAGTGGGCTGGCTGGCGAAGCAAGCCTTGCGCTAAAGCGTGTGCATGCGGTCGCCATCGGCAAAGCCAAGCAAATCCACTTCGCATGGTTTGCCTATGGCGATGACTTTAAACAGCTCGCCCATTTCGTGTTCGTAAATCAGCTTTTGCGCCTGAACGCGCTGGGGCAAACTGGCGCTTTGCAGTAAATCGAGCAGACCACAGTTGATGAGAAAACGCCCCTGCGTGCTGTAGCCCAGCACATCCAACCCGGCGTGTTGCGCGGCTAGGGCGATGCCGGTGAAGTTGATATGGGCGGTGATGTCTTTTTGCCCCACAGCGGCCAGTGGGTCGGGGTCGGCCAAATGCCCCTGGTGGCACATCAGCGTGCCCATATAGCGTTGCGGGTGGTAGTACTCGCGCTCGCCAAAGCCGTAGTCGATAAACAACATGGCGCCGCGCTGCAGGCGCTCGGCCAGGCTGCTGATAAAGGCCTCGGCCTGCGGGTGGATTTCGGTCAAATAATCGTGCTGGCCTTCCACCACACAGGGCGGCTGCCAATTGCTGGGTCGGTCTTGCCACACGAACAGGGGCTGGTGTGGCTGGCGACGGCCTCCGTCATTCCCGCGAAAGCGGGAATCCATGTATGACTTCGCACTGTTTTGTTGTGTGTGGTCGTGTTTGACGGCGTCAAAGCTGCTCAACTGCGTTTGGTTTTTGATGGTGTAGGGTAGATTCCCGCTTTCGCGGGAATGACGGGGAAATGGCTGACCCAAATTAGCTTGGGCACCATCCCCCATGCCTAAAAATAGGTTTTCATCGAGGCTGACGCCGCGTTCGTTCCATGCTCCGTTTTGGCGTTGCAGCAGCTTCACGGGCATGGCGTCTAGCACCTCATTGCCCAGCAGTACGCCGTTCAGCACATCGGGCAGCTCGGCAGCCCACTGCAGCACATCGCCAAAGGCCGCCAAGCGCGTTTGCTGCACGCCGCGCAGATGGCCAGAGACATCGACAATCACATAGTGGCGCAGCAGGCCGGGGTGTGCGCTTTGTAGGCTGCTGATGATTTGCTCGGCCAGCTTGCCCGTACCCGCGCCAAATTCCACCACCGTATCGGTTTGCGTGGCTTGCAGCAGCTGCGCTATTTGGGCGGCTAGGCAGGTGCCAAAAAAGGGCGACAACTCAGGCGCAGTCACAAAATCGCTGCCATCTTGACGGCTTAAACCCAATTTGGGCAGGCTGGCGGCGTAATAGCCCCGCCCTGGCGCGTACAGGGCTTCGTGCATAAAGCGCTCAAAACCGATCCAGCCGCCAGCGGCTTGGATGGTGTGGGCTAAATGCGCTTCCATGGGCGTGTGCATGGGGGCTTGCATGGCTTGTTCTACACTCTCGTTCATGTCTGCATTGTCTAATAAACCCCGCTGCGTTTTGGTCACAGGCGCGGCCAAACGCTTGGGGCGCGCAATCGCCCTGCACTTAGCCACCCACGGCTGGGGCGTGGCCCTGCATTACCGCCACAGCGCGGCTGAGGCCGCACAAACCTTGGCCGATTGCCAGCAGGCCGCCGCCGCCGCAGGCCATAGCCACGGCTGCTTTGCTGCCTTGCCCGCCGATTTAGCCGATGAAGCCGCAGCCCGCGCCCTGGTACCGCAGGCCGTGGCAGCGCTGGGGCGGCTCGATGCCGTGGTCAATAGCGCCTCGATTTTTGAAGAAGACGAAGCGCACAACTTCAGCCACGCCGCCCTGCTGGCGCATATGGCCACCAACACCGCCGCGCCTGTGATCTTGGCGCAGGCCTTGCATCAGCATGTGCAAAGCCGCCCCGATATCCAGGCGGGCGCGGCTTGCGTGGTCAATTTGCTCGATCAAAAGCTGTGGAACCTGAACCCCGATTTTTTCAGCTACACCCTCAGCAAAGCCGCGCTAGAGGCCGCCACCACCATGCTGGCTATGGCGCTAGCGCCCCTGCTGCGCGTCGTCGGCGTAGCGCCCGGCCTGACGCTGACCGCGCCCATGCTGGGCGAAGAACAATTCAAACGCCTGCATACCTTAAGCCCGCTGGGTGAATCTTCACGCGCAGAAGACATCGCCAGCGCGGTGCAATTTGCCTTGGATAACCGCGCCATCACCGGCACCAGCTTGTTGGTAGACGGCGGCCAACACCTCATGCGTTTTGAACGCGATTTTTCTAAGATGTAAGCCACCATGTCCGCACCCTCGCCCTCAGGTCAACAAACCCTCAGCCTCACGGGGCTGCGCTTTAACGCCAACCTCGGTATCTTGCCGCACGAACGCGCCCATTCGCAGCCCATACAAGTGGATGCCGAGCTGAACCAAGCGCAACAACCCCTGCTGCCCGCTGACGACGACATCGGCCATGTGCTCGACTACCGCAAAGTGCGGCAAATCATCATGGATGAATGCTGCGCCGAACATGTCAATCTGCTCGAAACCTTGATAGGCAAGCTCTGCCGCCGCCTATTACAGTTGCCTGGCGTGGTGGGCGTGCGCGTCAAAATCACCAAGCTAGAAATTTTTGACGACTGCGCTGTCGCCATTGGCGTGCAAGCGGGGCAGTGGTGATTTGATTCATCATGAAATTACAATAAATGTTGTAAAAGTCGACAAAACTAGGGGTTTGCCTAGGTGTGTTGTACAGGGAAATTCCCCGAGAATTGCGCAAACTTCTTTTAATGTTTGTTGATTTTGCGCTTCCGACCTTGGGGGTGCAGATTATTTTTGAGCCGTTCGGAGTCATTTCGATGCAAAAGAGAACCAAAAAACACCTACAGCTAGCTTTCATCGCCGGCGCGGTCAATCTGTTTATTGCTGCCTGCGGTGGTGGTGGCGATGTCAAAATCGACTCGGGCAATGATGTCTTCCCTAATCCTGGTGGCAGTAATACGCTAGCGCCGACTTCTGTTCCTGGTGCTAGTACCAATACACCAGTACCGGTCAATACGAATACATCTGTGCCGGTCAACACCAATACGCCTGTTCCAGTCAATACCAATACGGCTGCACCTGGTGCGACTGCGGTGCCGGTCAATACCAATACACCCGTACCAGTCAATACCAATACACCTGTACCAGTACCAGTCAATACCAATACACCTGCACCAGTACCAGTCAATACCAATACTTCGGTGCCTCTTACCAATACGCCAGCACCAACAGCAACGAACACGAA
>JAMIFN010000064.1:0-25441 GCA_035906235.1 Allobrachymonas sp.
CGATAAATAGCTTTATCGCCCCATTTTTGGAACAATGCAGCATTGCTATTGATTTTGAAGTTATTTTTAACTCAGGTTTCGGCATAAATGACCGAAAAACCTGCCTGAGTAGCTATTAAAAAAAGATATATTTCTGCACACTAATTATCTGTCCGTATGGGGCTGTAGAGTTCACATCATTCGCCCTTCATCGTTTCCCCATGCTTCATGCTGCTGTCGGTACTTGCTTCCTCTGTGTATCGTCTTTTCCAGCAGATATCGTGACATGATGCGGCTAGTGCTCTAGGTAATAACATAGACGGCTTGAGCGAGTCACAGGAAAAAGGTGAGAATGAATACGCAACGAAATAACACAAGCCACGGCATCCGCGACAACCACACGCGCGGTGCAGGCGGTTAATACCACCCTGATTGAGTTGTATTGGCAAATCGGCCAGCGCATCAGCCACAAAATTGCCGCGGCCGAATGGGGCGACGGCGTGGTGCAGCAACTGGCGCGCTATCTGGCGCAAACCCAGCCAGGGCTGCGCGGCTTTACCCGCCGCAACCTGTTCAGGATGCGGCATTTCTACGAGGCATACCCAGACGCTGAAATTGTGTCAGCACTGCTGACACAATTACCGTGGACGCATCACCTCATCATCTTGAGCCAAAGCAAACGCCCAGAAGAGCGCGAGTTTTATCTGAAGCTGGCGGTGCAAGAAAAGTGGAGTAGCCGCCAATTGGAGCGCCAGTTCAAAGCTGCCCTGTTCGAGCGCACGGTACTGACTCCGCCACAAGTCTCACCAGTGGTGCGACAAATGCACCCAGACGCGGCCAGCATCTTCCGCGACAGCTACCTTGTTGAATTTCTTGCGCTTCCAGAAGGCCATGCCGAGGCCGACCTGCACCTAGGCCTGCTGGCGCAGCTCAAGCAATTTTTGATTGAACTGGGGCGCGACTTTTGCTTTGTAGGCAGCCAGTACCCCGTGCAGGTAGGCGGGCGCGATTTTGCGCTGGACTGAGGTAGAAGCACTAGAAAAACAAATCGCCCAAGCTCAAGCCGTGATAGACGGCGCAGCCGCCCGCAAACAGGCGATTTTGCAAAAACACCTTTGATTGATGTTGAATTTGGCACAATTCTTGGTTTTATTGTAGAAAATCTGTTTTTATTATAAAAAATGGAACAATCAAGCCCATTCACCCTCTTCTCATAGATTTGGGGCGATTTTTCAGGGTGTTTTCGGTGTTTTAAGCCGCAAAACCTGCCTGAGCAGCTATCTTTTTTATAAGAGCTCCAGCCGCTGCTGGCGCAATGCGGGGCGGTCTATGCTGGCAGCTAGTTGCTCCATATCGGCAGCGACTACGCCCAGTGCGCGAAAGTGCTGTGCCCAGCCATCGACCACGCGGGCAACTTGCTGCACCAGGGCGATGGCGCGGGGCATTTTGATGCCGTACTCTTTGATTTGGCCTAGGGCGTTTTCTAGGCTAGATTGCGCGCCCATGTCGCCCACGATCATGGCTTGGTAGCCCAGACTTTGCAGGCTGGGCAGCACATCGTAGGCGGGGCTGAGGTCGTAGTAGCCGTCGGCCAAATTCAGGCAGAGGCTGTGGTTGCGCTCGTGGTCGTCGGTGTTGTCGATCAAGATGTTAAAGACCATGCGTTTAAACAGCTCTTCGCGCATGGCGTTTTGCCGATCAGGGTGGCCTAGGCGCAGCAAGACGCTGGCCAATGGGCTGTAGCCATAGGGCAGCCCTGCCGCACGCAGGGCGCTGTGCGCCGATAGGCAGTGCAGGCGGTAGGCGCCGGCGCGGTCAAAACGGGCAATGGTGATGGCGTGCCGCGCCCTACCCTGCTGCGGCGGCAGGGGCAGCACGGCCGTAGCTGCCATGTGCATACCCGCTTTGGCGGCTAGGGTCATGCTGGCGTGTTCAATCAGGGGGGTGTCAATGGGCTCGCCCAGCTCGCCAAATTTGATGATGCAAGTTTGCGGGGGCTGAGCCTTGCCTTCTGTCGCACCTGCCATTTGCAACAGGGCTTTAGGCCGCGCACCGCCTAGGCTAACGCCGGGCTGGATGAGGCGCTGCATATCGGCGCTAAGGGTTTGCTGGTTTTGTAGGCTTTCAACCGCAGCGGCCATTTGCGCCACATCCCGCAATTGCGGGTAGGGTGCAAACGCCATGGGCTGGTAGTGCTGGGCTGAGGTGGCGATACCCAGGGCACCAAAGCGATCTATACCCGCAAACAGCAGCATTTCCAAAATAGACAGGCGCGCAGGGCGCAAGATGTAGCGAATGATGCGTTCGCCCCAGCGGTCAGGCCGCGCATCGTCTAATGCGCCGGGGGCGGTGTTTTTTTGCCCTGTGCTAAAAGTTTGCCCTTGCAAGATGGGCAGGTCTTCGCTTAGCGCCAACTGCCACCACGATGGTGCGTAGCGAAACTGTGCGCAATCAGCCACCAGTGGAGATAGACCGACCTCGCCCACGAGGGTGGGGGCGGCGGGGTTGAGCAGTGCCCAGACATAGAGCTGGTCTTGCGGCACATAGCTGTGGGGCGCTAGGGCAGAGCTGGGGTTCATGTTGGCGATTCTGATGGCACTTTTGGGTCAGCCAGCAAGGCCGCAAGGCCAGCAGGCCGAGAAGTTGCTAGCGGCGGCAGTTGGGCGCTTGCAGGTGTGCCCGTGGCTGCGGCTGTGCGTGCTGGCTTGGCCTGGAGCATGGTCACTTCTTGCGCTAGGGCAGCCAGATCATGCTGCGGGGCAATCAGCTCGGCAAAATCGCTATTGGGCTTAATCAGCCAGATGCACATGGCATAGCTGGCCATGGCGACTGCGGGGTCGCCGCGCTCGATACGCGCCATGGTGGGCTGCGACACCCCCAGTTTTTTAGCCCATTGCGCTTGCGATTGCCCACGACGCTTGCGTGCTATGGCGATATGGCGCCCCAGCTGCGCGATTTGCGCCAGCACGGCTTGGGGGTAATCGGTAGGGGACGTGTTTTGCTTAGGCATTTGTAGATATTAGCATTTAAGCTAATTTAATAATATCTATAAATAAAATTCTAGAACTAAGGAGCCTCTGCAAAACCCTTTTTGGATACGGGCGCTCATCCATCAGGATGGGATACGAGGTTGCCTGCTACGGCTTTTCCGTAAAAAACGAGCCATAGCGGGCTTCTCTGGTGAGTTTTTTGCAGCAAAGTAGCCCGCCTGCTGGTGAGATGCCAGCGCCGAAAGAGGGTTTTGCAGAGTCTCCCTAAGCAGCATAGGCTTGGTTTATGATGCCCAGCTGCCTGATGGCACTTGGGTTCTAAGCTTGGTGTTTTTAAGGGTGTTTTTGGCCTTTTAGGCCGTAAAACCTGCCTGAGCAGCTATCAAAAAAGGAATAGCATTTATGCAAATTGCCAGTTGGAATGTCAATTCCCTCACCGTGCGCCTGCCCCATGTGCTCGATTGGCTGCGCGCCAACCCCGTGGATGTGCTGGGGCTGCAAGAGCTGAAGATGGTGGACGAAAAATTCCCGCACGAGGCCTTTGCCGAGCTGGGCTACCAATGCGCCGTGTTGGGGCAAAAAACCTATAACGGCGTGGCGTTGATCAGCCGCCACCCGCTGGCCGATGTGGTGCGCAACAACCCGCATTTCCCTGATGAACAAGCCCGCTTAATCGCCGCCACGGTGCAGCACCCCGCAGGCGCGGTGCGCGTGATCGACGGCTATTTTGTCAATGGGCAAGAGCCGGGCAGCGAAAAATTTGCCTACAAAATGCGCTGGCTCGATGGCTTGCGCACCTGGCTGCAGGCCGAGCTAGCAGCGCACCCGCAGCTGGCGCTTTTGGGCGATTTCAACATCACCACCGACGATCGCGACACCTATGACCCCGAAGGCCTGCGCGAGACCATCCACCACACCAGCGCCGAACGCGCGCAGTTGCAAGCCATTTTGGATTTGGGCCTGGTCGATACCTTCCGCGCCTTTGAGCAGCCCGAGCGCAGCTACAGCTGGTGGGATTACCGCAATATGGCTTTTCGCCGTAAACAGGGGCTGCGCATCGACTATGTTTTAGCCAGCCACGCGCTGCAGGCCAAGTTAAAGGCCAGTACCATCGACACGGCGCCGCGCCGCCTGGAAAAACCCAGCGACCACGCGCCCGTTATCAGCAGTTTTGAGCGCTAAAGCGCAAACTGCCGCTCACTATTTTTTTCAAAGGATCCAAGAATGAACACGCTCGATAAAGTGCTCTACACCGCCCGCACCCACACCACAGGCGGGCGCGATGGCCAGGCGCAATCTGACGATGGCAAGCTGCAAGTGACCCTCAGCAGCTTTGCTGGCACAGGCACGGGCACCAACCCCGAGCAAATGTTTGCCGCGGGTTATTCAGCCTGCTTTATGGGTGCGCTGCGTGCAGTTGCTGCCAAATCGCAAATCACCCTGCCTGCCGATATGGCGGTAGATGCCGAGGTCGATTTAGGCCCAGTCGGCCCTAATTTCGGCATTGCCGTGCGCCTGAAAGTGGCTTTGCCTGGCTTGGCCGCCGAGCAAGCGCAGAGCTTGCTGACTGCTGCAGATGCTGTTTGCCCCTATTCCAACGCCACGCGCGGCAACATCCCAGTTGCCATCACTTTGGCATAAACGCCTTTGGCGGGGCTGGCCTTGGCTCGCCCCTTAGCGCACAACGGGGTGCCTGCAGCACCTAGGCTGGCAGTGCGGCTGCTACAGGCAGCGCCTGCCAGTATCATTGCGGGCTTGATTTGCCCTACTGGCAGCGGCCCCAGGGTTTGCGCCAGCTTCTTTTTCTCATGCACTTTTCTTTTTTGGCATTTTTGCGCCGCTTAGCCGCGCGCATGGTCGGTTACGGCATCATTGCTGCGGCCAAGCTGCTGACCGGCGTGCGTTCGCTCTGGCAAACCCCAGCCGAGAGCGCGCCCACGGTGTATTTTGCCAACCACAATAGCCACGCCGACTTTGCCCTGGTTTGGGCCACGCTGCCCCGCCCTGTGCGCCGCATCACCCGCCCCGTGGCGGGCGCCGATTATTGGCTGGCCAAGCCGCTGCGCCGTTTTGTCGGGGTCGAGGTCATCAACGCCCTGATGATTGCCCGCGAAGGTGGACGCCTGCGCGAGAACAACCCCGTGCGCCAAATGGCTGCGGCGCTGGAAGAGGGCTCGTCCCTCATCATGTTCCCAGAAGGCACGCGCAATATGGGTGACAAGCCCCTGCAAGAGATCAAAAGCGGCATCGTCCACCTAGCCAAAGCCTATCCGCAGGCGCGTTTTGTGCCCGTGTGGATAGACAATGTGCAGCGCGTGCTGCCCAAGGGTATTTTGGTGCCCATTCCGCTGGCTTGCACCGTGCGCTATGGCGCACCGCTGGAATTTAGCGCTGATGTGAATAAAAAAGTATTTTTAGACATGGTGCGCGATGCCCTGCTGAATTTGCGCCCCGCGCACGACCGCCAGGGCGAACCTAACCCCGCCGCGCCACAGGCTGATGCACCCATGCCCGCCGCCCCAGCAAGCGCCGCACCGGAGGCCAGCCATGCCGACTAATACCCTGGCCACCAATATCCCCCTGGCACCCAGTCATGCGGGGGCGAACGGCGTGGTGGCCATTTTGAGCGACAGCGCCTACCAAAACGCCAGTATGCAAATCTTCTTGAGCGTGCTGGGCGTGCTGCTGCTGGCAGGTTTGGTGGGCATGGTCTTGGCGCGCATCCCGCTGGGCGCCAAAGCCCGCACTGTGATGGCCAATTTCAGCGCCCGCGTGCGCCTGTGGTGGTGGATGGCCGCGATCTTGACCTTGGCCTTTTGGCTGGGCAAGGTCGGCATCGTCGTGCTGTTTGGCTTTTTGTCGTTTTACTGCCTGCGCGAATTCATCAGCCTGCAGTACACCAGGCGCTCAGACCACTGGGCGATTGCCGCCGGCTTTTACCTGCTGCTGCCCCTGCAATACGCCCTCATCTGGCGCGAGGATTACGACCTCTACACCCTCTTGATACCCGTGTATGCCTTTTTGTTTTTGCCCATGCTCTCGGCTCTGCACGCCGACAGCACGCGTTTTTTAGAGCGCAGCAGCAAGGTGCAATGGGGGCTGATGATCAGCGTCTACGGCATCAGCCATGTGCCGGCGCTCTTGGCGCTGAAAATCCCCGGCTATGAAGGGCGTAATCTCCTGCTCATCGCCTTTTTGGTGTTGGTGGTGCAAAGCAGCGATATTGCGCAGTATTTGGTGGGCAAACTCACGCGTGGTATGCCGCTGATTCGCCGCCTGATACCTGAGATGACGCTCAAAACCCTAGCCGCAGGCCTAGCCAGCGCCAGCGTTATGGGCCTGCTTTTATGGTGGATGACGCCCTTTAATTGGTGGCAAGCGCCGCTGATTGCCCTACTGATTGCCGTGCTGGGCATGCTGGGCAATTTGGTCATGGCCGCCATCAAACGCGATCGCGGCATTGCCAGCTGGGGCGACACCATCGAAGGCCATGGCAGCATGCTGGACAAATTGGAATCGGCCATTTTTGCTGCGCCCATTTACTTTCACATCGTGCACGCTTTTTGGGCGAAATAGCCGAAAAATGGCGTAAAAACTGCCCGAGCAGCTATCAAATTCATATTCATCATTCGATAAAGGAAAGCCCCATGAGCAATCTCTACACCGTGCAGGGCGGCATCGCCCTCGTCACCCTCAGCAACCCGCCCGTCAATGCCCTAAGCTGGCAACTGCGCCAGCATGTGGTCGCCGCCATCAACGCCGCCAATTTGGATGCCAGCGTGCAAGCCATCGTGCTGCACGGCGCGGGCAAGGGCTGGTGCGGCGGCGCTGACATCAAAGAATTTGCAGACTTTGCCAACATCAAGCAGCCCGTTTTCACGCCGCTGATGGATGCGGTGGAAAAATCGGCCAAGCTGGTGGTGGCTGCCGTACACGGCATCGCCCTGGGCGGTGGGCTAGAACTGGCGCTGGCCAGCCATGCCCGCGTGTTTGCCAAAGGCACGAGCGTGGCTTTTCCTGAAGTGAAATTGGGCATCTTGCCTGGCGCAGGTGGCACGCAGCGCTTTCCTCGCGTCGTCGGCCTAGAAACCGCTGCCAATATGATTATTTCTGGCAAGGCCGTGCCTGTGGATACCCTGGCTGCCCTGCCCGCGCAAAAACTGGTGCAGCAATTGAGCGAGAGTGCTGAGACGGTGCTGGCCGATGCCATTGCCTATGCCAAGGCCAATGCCAGCGGCAAAATCACGCGCACCCGCGATCTGCCCGCCAAACACCCCTATGCCGATGGCTTTTTCACCACTGCCCGTGCGGCCTTGGCCAAAGCCTTGCAAGCGCCGCAGCTTTGCCTAGACGCGGTGCAAGCGGCTTTTAAACTGCCTTTTGACGCCGGCATCGCCAAAGAGCAAGAGCTGTTTTTGACCCTGATGCAATCGCCCCAGGCGCGCGCTGCGCAACACGCCTTTTTGGCTGAACGCGCTGCGGGCAAAGTGGCCGATGTGCCTGCCGACACGCCCACCCGCAGCATTGCCCAAGTCGGCGTCATTGGCGCGGGCACCATGGGCGGCGGTATCGCCATGAATTTCCTCTCGGCTGGCATCCCCGTGGTGCTGCTGGAGATGAAGCAAGAGGCGCTGGATCGCGGCATCGCCACCATCCGCAAAAATTACGAAGCGCAGGTGAAAAAAGGTCGCCTGACGCAAGAAAAAGTCGAAGCCCTGATCGCCCTGATTCAGCCCAGCCTGAGCTACGACGATTTGAACAACGCCGACCTCATCATCGAGGCCGTGTTTGAAGACATGGGCGTAAAGGAAAAAGTTTTTAGCCAGCTGGACGCCATTGCCAAGCCCGGCGCGATTTTGGCTAGCAACACCTCTACGCTAGACCTGAACGACATCGCCAACATCACCAAGCGCCCGCAAGATGTGATCGGCCTGCATTTCTTCAGCCCCGCCAATGTGATGAAGCTGCTGGAAGTGGTGCGCGGCGCCCAAACCAGCAAAGAGGTGCTGGCCACCGCCTTGCAACTGGCCAAAAAAATCAAAAAACTGGCGATTGTTTCTGGCGTGTGCGACGGCTTTATCGGCAACCGCATGCTCGACCCCTATATCCGCCAAGCCCTGTTCTTGGTGGACGAGGGCGCAACGCCCGCGCAGGTGGACAAGGCCATGGAAAAATTCGGCATGAATATGGGGCCTTTCCGCATGTGCGATTTGGTCGGCAACGATGTCATGGGCTCGATTCGCCAGCGCCAGCGCCTGCTCTACCCCGGCAAGTTCTACAGCCCCAGCGCCGATTGGATCAGCGAACAAGGCCGCTTTGGGCAAAAAGCGGGCAAGGGCTGGTACGACTATGTGCCCGGCGCGCGCGCCCCCGTGCCAGCCAAAGAAGTGCTGGCCATGATTGAAGAAAAACGCAAAGAGCTGGGTTTAACCGCCCGCAAAATCAGCGACGAAGAAATCATCGCCCGCTGCACCTACGCCCTGGCTAACGAAGGCGCAAAGATTTTGCAAGAAGGCATAGCCGAACGCGCCAGCGATATCGACATGGTTTACCTCAGCGGCTATGGCTTTCCCGCCTTCCGTGGCGGCCCCATGCAATACGCCGACGAAGTGGGTGCCTTCAACATCGTGCAGGCCATGACGCGTTTTTCCGCCAACCCACATGGCGACCCCGCCTTTTGGCAACCCGCGCAACTGCTGGCTGATTTGGCAGCCAAGGGCGGCAAGTTCAACGCCTAAAGCCTGGGGTTTCCCCCTCTCCCCGAGGGAGAGGGCTAGGGTGAGGGTTGTTTTTCACAAGATAAATCAGCATTTCAGGCCGTGAAACCTGCCTGATTAGCTCTTATTTTTATAGTATTCCCTCCCCCTCTGGGGGAGGGTTAGGGTGGGGGCTGATTACGGCAAGCCATAGCCACAGCAAGACCCAAAATCGAGCATTGTTCATCCGCCAAGTTTTAGATTTGCCTAAATGACTTGGGTATGCGGCGCTTGTGTGGGGGCGTGGAAAGATCGGGCGTTGTTATGATGCACGGAGTGGGTGGCGCACCGTCGCCTAATTCTAGTTAGCAATTTTTAAGGCTTGGAGGTATGGGGACACATTGAAGTCAGCATCGTGATCTCGTTTGGGTTGGAAATCTTCGCTTCTGTCTTTGTCTTTGGCTTTGTTATGGAGGTATTTATGAAAAACTCAATCGTTTTCTTTACTTCGGTATTTGCACGTGTTTGGTGCGGAATTGCGTTCCTGCGGAGCTCTGGTGAGAAAAAATTTCAACCCGAACGAGAGATTAGTGCTGTATGAATATGTGTGCTTACCAAGAGAGAACGCAGGGGGTTCAATCCCCCCTCTCCGCACCATTTTTTGCGTATCGAAAGTGCGCTAACCCAGCAGACAATCCGATCCGCCTACGGCGGCCAGCTTACTTTATTCGTTAGGGTTTATGGACGCGCTGTTGCTATCCCTTTCCAAGCTCTTCATGTTGGCAGCCTTCTGGGTAGGAATACCCGCGCTTCTCCTGTCCATGTTGCTGACTCTCGGTTTTCGCCTCAAGAATCGCCTTTCGTTATCTATCTTTTTGCTTGGTTTGTGTGGCCTTGCTTGTCTCGCGCTCGGCATCACTCTTGAAGGGCTGGTTACAGGCGTAGCCCTCACACTGTCCCGATGGGGCCCCACAACTGTAAATATTGCCGCAGATCCCCAAACCTACTGGCTCGCCACTTCTGTTTGGCTCGCGGCTTCAAGTATGTGGCTCGGTGTCGTAGGCTGGTTGTTTGTCCGCCTACTAAAAAAACCTAGCCTTGCGGTCAAGGCGCTCCCTTCGGTCGCTGAACGCTGCGCGATAAAGCCGCGCAGCGTCGATTAGCTCTATGTCAGGGGGCACGATGCGCCATATGCTTCTTGTTTCTGGCTCCGCACTACTGATCTTCTCGTTCATATGGGGTTACTTATGGCTTGAGGTTCTTTGTGATCCGAAAGACGAACTCCAAAGTTTTTATGTACGAAATCCATCGGTTCATAAGGCTATAACTGCTCTGAACAAAATTTGGCTCCCCGCCCTACTCCTTGGGGCCACTTTTATCGCAGTCACCTTTTTCATCCCTGAGAGAAACCCTGTATGACATATAGCCTATCTAATCAGCGTTTCGCTCCTTGAAACAATCTTGAGCGCTAAGGACATTTGTGTAAAACCCAACATGAGGTTGAAGGCAATTTCTCGGACGACACGATGAGTTCAGCCAAGCTGGCGTTCATTGGATTTCAGAAGAAACCCAACGCCCAGAAGCAAAGTGGTGTCTAACAACGCGCTCCATCGGGGCACCTGCGGTGTCGCTGCGCTCCTTCGCAGCTGCTTTCGTTCGTTTTACTCACTCGGCACCCCTGAGCGCGGGCGTTAAAGAACTGGGAAAGCTTATGCGGCTCAAATGGGGACTGTGACGAATGGGTTTACGGTGCGTGCATCTTGGATCTTGGCATAAATGGAACAGGGGGTAGATGGTTCGTTTTGCCTACAAACCATGTGTAAGCTACTCTAAGGTGGCTTTCTTATGCGAGAAAGCTATAAATAGATGAGTTACCCAGGCAGGTTTCACGGCCTAAAACGCCAAAAACACCCTTAAAAATCGCCACCCATGAAAAAACCGCCACAGGCTCAGCGCCTAGGCGGTTTTTCATTTTTCCAGCAGCGCACTCCATTCAAACAGCTGGGGGCTTAAGACCCCAGGGCTTTTGAAAAGAGCTGCTTAAACGCTGATGCGCTTATTAAGCAGCGGCCAAAGATTTAACTTTGGCAGACAGGCGGCTCTTGTCACGAGCTGCCTTGTTTTTGTGAAAGATGCCTTTGTCGGCCACGGTGTCCACAATAGACTGCATGTCAACAAACAGGGTTTTGGCCAAATCTTTATCGCCGGCCAGTACCGCTTTTTCAACTTTCTTGATAGCGGTGCGATAGCGTGAACGCAAAGAGGTGTTTGCTGCGTTCAGTTTGATGTCTTGACGCGCGCGTTTACGGCCTGAGGCCAGACGCGGGTTCTTTTTTTTCTTAGCTGATGCCATGATGATTCCTTAAGTGGAAGGGTTTGCGAATGATGCTGGAAAACCCGACATTATATGCTTGTGGATAAGAGCCTGGGCTGCCAGCGCATAAAATCCCCAGTTTTACCGCCAAGCCCGCCGCATGGGGGTTGCACGCCAGCCCTAGGGGTGGCCAAAGGGACTTTATGGATTTCGACAGCAGTTTGCTTTTGCAGCAAATCATCAATGGTTTGGTGCTGGGCAGTATGTACGCCCTGATCGCGCTGGGCTACACCATGGTGTACGGCATCATCAATTTGATCAATTTTGCCCATGGCGAGGTGTTGATGGTGGGTGCGCTAACCAGTTGGAGCGTGATTGGCGCCCTGCAAAATTGGCAGCCCGAGATGGCAGGCTGGCTTTTGCTGCTGCTGGGGCTGGCGGCGGCGGCTTTAGTCTGCGCGCTCTTGAATTTTCTCATCGAAAAAATCGCCTACAAGCCCCTGCGCAACAGCCCGCGCTTGGCGCCCTTGATTACGGCCATAGGCATGAGCATCTTGCTGCAGACCTTGGCCATGATTATCTGGAAGCCCAATTACAAGCCCTACCCCTTTTTGCTGCCCGGCGCCTTTGATATTGGCGGGGCAACCATCACCTATACCCAAATTTTGGCGCTAGGTTTGACGGCGATATCGCTAGCGGTGCTGAGCTATATCGTGGGGCGCACCAGTCTGGGGCGTGCCATGCGTGCCACGGCTGAAAACCCACGGGTGGCGGCGCTGATGGGGGTCAAGCCGGATATGGTGATTTCGGCCACTTTCATCATTGGCGCGGTGTTGGCGGCCGTGGCTGGGGTGATGTGGGGCGCCAATTACGGCAGCATCAACCACACTACGGGCTTTTTGCCTGGGCTCAAAGCCTTTACCGCTGCTGTTTTTGGCGGCATAGGCAATTTGCCGGGTGCAGTGTTGGGTGGTTTGATTTTGGGTTTGGTGGAGTCAATAGGGGCAGGGTATTTGGGCGATTGGACGGGGGGATTTTTAGGCAGCCACTATGTTGATATTTTGTCGTTTAGCATTTTGATTGTGGTGCTGGTGTTTAAACCTTCGGGCTTGCTGGGCGAGCGCGTGGCCGATCGCGCGTAAAGGAGCAAGTCTATGCAAACATCCCTGAAACAACAGAAAAATCTGCGCGCCTTTCTCATCACCGCAGCCTTGGCTCTGGCCTTGCCTTTGCTGCTGCAAATCACGGGGGGCGATGGCCCCGTGCGCATTCTGGGGCTGGCGCTGCTTTATGTGATGCTGGCGCTGGGGCTCAATATTGTGGTGGGCTACGCTGGCTTGCTGGATTTGGGTTATGTGGCTTTTTATGCGGTGGGGGCTTATTCGTTTGCGCTCTTGGCTTCGCCGCATTTGACGGATAACTTTCCCGCGCTGGCGGCGCATTTTCCGCAAGGCTTGCACATCCCTATTTGGCTGGCGCTGCCTTTAGCTGCGGTCGTTGCGGGTTTAGTGGGGGTCTTGCTGGGCATACCCGTTTTGCGTTTGCGGGGGGACTATTTGGCTATCGTCACCCTGGGTTTTGGCGAGATCATTCGCGTCTTTCTCAACAATTTAGACCAGCCCTATAACCTGACGAATGGCCCCAAAGGTATAGGCAGCATCGATAGTGCCAATTTTTTTGGCTACGACCTGGGGCAAAGCCATAGTTTTTTGGGTTTTGAAGTGCACTCAGTCACGCTGTATTGCTATAGCTTTTTGGCTTTAAGCGTGCTGGCGGTGTTTTTATGCTATCGCCTGCAAGATTCGCGCATAGGGCGTGCCTGGATGGCGATGCGCGAGGACGAAATTGCCGCCAAAGCCATGGGCATCAGCACGGTGCGCATGAAGCTTTTGGCCTTTGGCATGGGGGCAACTTTTGGCGGGGTTAGCGGCGCTATGTTTGCGGCCTTTCAAGGCTTTGTTTCGCCCGAGTCTTTCTCTTTGATGGAATCGGTGCTGATTATCAGCATGGTGGTGCTGGGTGGCTTGGGGCATATCCCCGGGGTGGTGTTGGGTGCGCTGCTATTGGCGGGTTTGCCAGAGATTTTGCGCTATGTCGCCACGCCCTTGCAGCAAATGACGGGTGGGCGTTTAGACGCTTCCATCTTGCGCCAATTGCTGATTGCGCTGGCCATGATCATCACCATGCTATTGCGCCCACGGGGGCTGTGGCCTGCACCTGAACATGGGCAGGCGGCGGCGCCTATCGCCCCGGATGCCGCGCCCGATAGCCCACAGCACAATAGCCCCGGCATAGACTTTGCCGCCGATGCGGTGCCACGCCTGCATGAGCGGCGCGACCCCAGCGCCAGCCGTAGCCAAGACAGTGTCAATCCCTAAGGGCCAAAGGATCGCAGCGATGAATACGCAAACCCAAGATACCGTCTTGCAAATTCGGGGCGCATCTAAGCGCTTTGGCGGCCTGCAGGCCTTGTCTGATGTCCATATATCTATCCGCCGGGGCGAGGTTTATGGCCTGATCGGCCCCAATGGCGCGGGCAAAACCACGCTTTTCAATGTCATCACGGGGCTCTACACGCCCGATGGTGGGCAATTTGTGCTGGCCGGCAAGCCCTATAAGCCCCAGGCCGTGCATCAGGTGGCCAAGGCGGGCATCGCCCGCACTTTCCAGAACATCCGCCTTTTTGCCGACATGACGGCGCTGGAAAATGTCATGGTGGGGCGGCATATCCGCTCGTCATCGGGCTTGCTAGGGGCGATCTTGCGCAGCCGCAGTTTTCGGGCGGAAGAGGCAGCCATTCGGCAAAAAGCGAGCGAGCTTTTGGACTATGTGGGCATAGCCCACTTGGCGCATTTGCGCGCCCGCACCCTGAGCTATGGCGATCAGCGCCGCCTAGAAATTGCCCGTGCTTTGGCGACTGAGCCACAACTCATTGCCCTGGACGAGCCCGCAGCGGGCATGAATGGCACCGAAAAAGTGGTGCTGCGCCAGTTGATCGACAAAATCCGCGCCGATAGCCGCACCGTGCTGCTGATCGAGCACGATGTGAAATTGGTGATGGGGCTGTGCGATCGCTTAACGGTGCTCGATTACGGCAAAGTCATCGCCGAGGGCACGCCGGCGCAGGTACAAAGCGATCAAAAAGTGATTGCCGCTTATCTAGGCGAAGAACACGCCGCCCGCCCCGCCACCCAAGGAGTTGCCGCATGAGCGCCCCCCTGCTGAATATCGAGAATTTACAAGTCGCTTATGGCGGCATTCAGGCCGTTAAAGGCGTGGATGTGCAAGTGTTTGACGGCGAGCTAGTCACCTTGGTGGGGTCGAATGGCGCGGGCAAAACCACCACCATGAAGGCCATCACGGGCGGCCTGCCTTTTGCCGGGCAAATTCAGTACCTGGAGCGCAGCATTGCTGGGCGTGGCGCTTGGGATTTGGTCGCCGAAGGCCTGGTTATGGTGCCCGAGGGACGGGGCATATTTACGCGCATGAGCATCACCGAGAACCTGCTGATGGGCGCTTACACGCGCAGCGACAAAGGCGGCATTGCGGCGGATATGGAGCGCATGTTTGCCCTGTTCCCGCGCCTGCGCGAGCGCAAAGATCAGCTGGCGGGCACCATGAGCGGCGGCGAGCAGCAAATGTTGGCTATGACCAGGGCGCTGATGGCCAGGCCCAAAGTGCTGCTGCTGGACGAGCCTTCTATGGGTTTATCACCCATCATGGTGAGCAAAATCTTTGAGGTGGTGCGCGATATTTCTGCCCAAGGCATGACGATTTTGCTGGTGGAGCAAAACGCCGCGCGTGCCCTGCAAGCGGCGCATCGCGGCTATGTCATGGATTCGGGCGCCATTACCATGCAGGGCAAGGCGGCCGATTTGCTGGCCGATCCTCGGGTGCAAGCAGCCTATCTAGGGGCTTAGTTGCTATGTAATTAATAGCTATCCAGGCAGGTTTTACGGCTTAAAACCTTTAAAAGATACTTAAAAACACACCCTCATCATGTTCAACACCCTCCCGACTTGGCTCATGCCCAGTTTGTCTGCGCTGCAAAAAAGTCGTAGCCACGCCCTGCTCCTGCACGGCGCTAGCGGCCTGGGGCAGTGGCAGCTGGGGCAGGCTTTAGCCGCCAGCTGGCTATGCGAAAAGCCACAGGCGGACGGGCAAGCCTGCGGGCACTGCGCGGCTTGTCAATTGCTAGCCAGCCACAGCCACCCCGATTGTTATTACCTGCTGCCTGAAACCCTGCTGCTCGATTGGGATTTGCCTTTGGATGAAAAACGGCAAAAAGAGATCGACGAGAAAAAACGCAAACCCAGCAAAACCATAGGTATAGACGCCGTGCGCGAAACCGTAGAGCACTTGCAACAAACCAGCGCGCGCGCGCATGGGCAGGTGGTTTTGGCCTATCCCGCCGAAGTCATGACGGTGGAAGCTGCCAATGCGTTTTTAAAAACTTTGGAAGAACCGCTAGGCCAAGTACGCATCATTTTGATGACTGAAAACGCCCACCGCCTACTGCCCACCATCCGCAGCCGCTGTCTGGGCTTTGCCATGCCTTGGCCCGCCATACCAGAGGCCTTAGCCTGGCTGCAAGCGCAGCAAGTCAAGGCGACGCTGCCGCAGTTGCAAACCGCCTTGCAAGCAACGGGAGGCCGCCCCTTAGATGCCCTAGCCTGGCTGGGCAGCCCCTTAGCAACGCGCTGGGCCGATTTGCCCCGCGCCCTGGCCGCAGGGCAGGCAGCGGCGCTGACCGATTGCAGTCCACGCGAAGCCATAGGCGCATTGCAAAAACTCGAGCACGATTTGTGGGCTAGCAAAGTGCATGCACCGCCGCGCTACTTTGCCGCTGCTGCTCTGCCTAAACCCCCTGCTGCCCGCGCACTGGCCGCTTGGGGGCAACAGCTCAAGACTTGGGCGCGCAGCATTGATCACCCCTACAAAACCGATCTTTTACTCGAGGATATGGCGGCACAAACCGCAGCCCTGTGGATGCGTCCAGTCCAAGTGGTGCGGTAAACTTGCCACAATTGCGGCGCAACACGGGTGTGAACTGTTCGAAACCGTACATCCCTCACACTACATCGGCAGCCAGCCCGATACACTAGGCACCCGCGCCGCTATTTCCCTCTCTCCACCTCTAGCCCTGCTTATGTCCAGTAATGTTGCCAAAGCCAAACCTGCAGCCTTGCCGCCAGACACGGTGGTGGGCGGTTACCGCATCGTGCGCAAAATTTCAGCCGGTGGTTTTGGCTTGGTCTACTTAGCTGTAGATGCCGAAGGCCAGCAAGTCGCGGTAAAAGAATATCTGCCAGCCTCCTTGGCCTCGCGTGGCCCAGGCGAATTTATCCCCCAAGTACAACCAGACAAACTTTCGCTTTATCGCTTGGGGCTGAAAAGTTTTTTTGAAGAAGGTCGCGCCCTGGCGCAAATCGCCCACGCATCCGTGGTCAGCGTGCTCAACTTCTTCCGTGAAAACGAAACCGTGTACATGGTGATGAATTACCTGGAGGGCGCCACCCTGCAAGACTACATCGTCACCGCACGCGATTTGAAGAAACCCAAAATCTTCCGCGAATCGACCATCCGCAGCCTGTTTGATGAAATTTTGCGCGGCCTGCGCATCGTGCACCAACACAAGATGCTGCACCTTGACATCAAACCCGCCAATATCTTCATCACCGATGACGACAAGGCGGTGATGATCGACTTTGGCGCCGCACGCGAAGTTATTTCAAAAGAAGGCAACTTCATTCGCCCCATGTATACCCCTGGCTTTGCCGCCCCCGAAATGTACCGGCGCGACGCCGATATGGGGCCGTGGACAGATATTTACGCCATTGGTGCATGTATCTACGCTAGCATGCAGGGCTATCCACCCAATGACGCGCCGCAGCGCCAAGAGAAAGACCGTTTAGGTCTGTCCATGTCACGCTTGCGTGGCGCGTATTCAGACAATCTCATTGAAGTCGTGGAGTGGTGCATGGCGCTAGACGCCAATGCCCGCCCACAATCGGTTTTTGCCCTGCAAAAAGAGCTGGCACGCGAAACCGAACGCCGCTATACCAAGATGAGCGTCGGCGAGAAAGTGCGTATGCAGTTCGAAGGTATCGTGGGCGAAGGCGGAAAGAAATAAACCATGAAGTTCTCAGTCTTTCAACTCAGTCGCATCGGCGGGCGCGAAAAAAACGAAGACCGCATGGGCTACTGCTACACCAAAGAGTCCGGGCTTTTCCTGCTGGCTGATGGTATGGGCGGTCACCCCGATGGTGAAATTGCTGCGGCGCTAGCGCTCGAGAGCATGTCGGCCTATTTTCAGCAATGCGCCACGCCGCGCGTGGTCGATCCGCAGCAGTTTATGGAAGAGGCGATTTTGGGTGCGCACCGCCATGTGCTAGCCCATGCTGCCAAGCGCGGCATGCTAGACACGCCCCGCACGACGGTGGTCGCGGTATTGGTGCAAGACGGTAAGGCAATTTTTGGCCACTGCGGGGATTCGCGCGCGTATTTGGTGCGTAATCACGAAATGGTCACACGCACACGCGATCATTCGTATATCGAGCAGCAAAATGCCGGCATTATCAAGCTGGAAATGCTCAACCGCAACATCCTATTTACCTGTCTAGGCTCACCTACTCGCCCGATCTTTGATGTCTCTGATTCTCTGCCATTGCGACAGGGCGACAAAATCCTACTCTGCTCCGATGGCCTGTGGGGTCCCTTGGAGGACGAGGTCATCGTCCTCAAACTGGGATTGCGCCCCGTCGCCGATGCTGTGCCTGAGCTGGTGGATTTGGCCATGCACAAGGGCGGCGAACGCTGCGACAACACCACTGCGATTGCGCTGGAATGGGAAAGCCCGAACAAAGGCGATAGTGGCGGCAGCAATATCTCGACCGACTCCATCGACGATGGCGTCTTCGCTACGACGATACAAGGCAATTTTACGGATGGCGAGCTGGACTCCTTCGATGACATGGACGATGCTGCGATTGAGCGTTCCATTGCTGAAATCAATGAAGCCATCCGCCGCTCAGCTGAACGCCAGAAAAAAGACTGATTTGCAGCATCTTTTTAGCCTTTTCTCGCACAAAATCTGCCTGAGCAGCTCCTCTTTTCATATCAACCACCAAACCATCAAGCCAGCTGGCGCTTGGTGGTTTTTTTTTAATCCCTAAGACCATGAATCATCTTCGTCACGATGGCCGCGCCGCCAACCAATTGCGCCCTTTGACCATCACCCGCAACTACACCATACACGCCGAAGGTGCGGTCTTGATTGCTTGCGGCAACACCAAAGTCCTCTGCACCGCCAGTGTGGAAGAGCGCGTGCCGCCGCACAAAAAAGGCTCGGGCGAGGGCTGGGTCACGGCCGAATACGGCATGCTGCCGCGCTCGACCCACGAGCGCATGAACCGTGAAGCGGCCAAAGGCAAACAAAGCGGCCGTACCCAAGAAATCCAGCGACTGATAGGCCGTAGCTTGCGCGCGGTGTTTGATTTGCAAAAATTGGGCGAACGCACCATCACCCTAGACTGCGATGTGATTCAGGCTGATGGCGGCACGCGCACGGCCAGCATTACGGGGGCTTTTGTTGCGGCCTGCGATGCCGTGAATCAGCTTTTGGCTGCTGGCAAAATTAGCGCAAATCCCATCAAAGAGCATTTGGCCGCTATCTCGGTCGGCATAGCCGAACAAACACCCTTACTCGACCTAGACTACATCGAGGATTCAGGCTGCGAGACCGATATGAATGTCGTCATGACCGAGCGCGGGCATTTTGTGGAAATTCAAGGTACCGCTGAAGGCCAAGCCTTTAGCCGAAGCCAAGCCAATGCCCTACTCGATTTGGCCAGCCTGGGGATAGAGCAATTGATCGCCGCGCAAAAAGCTGCGCTGCAAGCGAGCCGTTAACCGTGATAGGCCTGGGCGGTCTTGGGTCAAGGCAGCACATCTTTGGCGATGTAGCTGCAAGCACAGGAGAAAGCGGCGGGCAGCAAAAAGGCCTCACGAGGAGGCCTTTTGCAGTATGCTTTGGTGCCCAGGAGAGGACTCGAACCTCCACGGAGTTACCCGCTAGTACCTGAAACTAGTGCGTCTACCAATTCCGCCACCTGGGCTTTCAGATAAGACCGAAATTATATACCAGAAAAAATAATGTCAGAAAAAAATCCCAACCTCTTGCAAGAGTTTATAGGCCAAGTTGCCGGCCACCGTGACGGTCATGGCTTTGTCAGTACGGATGACGGACAAAGCATCTATCTGCCCCCTAATGAAATGCGTGCCGTGCTACACCGCGACACTCTGCGTGTGCGCGTGGTACGCCATGACAAGCGCGGCCGCCCCGAGGGGCGGGTGCTGGAAATTGTGCGGCGCTCACCCCAACCCATCATCGGCCGCCTGCTGCATGAGTCAGGTTCTTGGCTGGTTGCCCCCGAGGATAAGCGTTACGGGCAGGATGTCAGCATCCCGAAAAATGCTTTGCTGAACGCCGAGATCGGCCAAGTGGTTGTCGTCCAGCTCACGGATGCGCCTAGTCTCTACGGCCAGCCCGTAGGGCGCGTTACTGAAATTTTGGGCATGCCTGACGACAGCGGTATGGAAATTGAAATCGCGGTGCGTAAATACGGCGTGCCGCATGCATTCAGTCCTGAGTGCCTGGCGCAAGCCGCCCGTTTGCCCGATGGGGTGCTGGTAAGCGACAAAGGCGGACGAGTGGATCTGACCGATATTCCGCTCGTTACGATCGATGGCGAAGACGCGCGCGATTTTGACGATGCGGTGTACTGCGAACCCGCCAAAGTCGGGCGTGGCAAAGGCTGGCGTGTGCTGGTGGCGATTGCCGATGTCAGCCACTATGTGCAAACGGGCGATGCCATCGACCGCGATGCCTATGAACGCGCCACCAGCGTGTATTTTCCGCGCCGCGTCATCCCCATGCTGCCCGAGAAATTGTCCAACGGCCTGTGCTCGCTCAACCCCCAGGTCGAGCGCCTGTGCATGGTGGCCGATATGTTGATAGATGCCAAGGGCGAGGTTCATGCTTATCAGTTCTACCCCGCCGTCATGTTCAGCCATGCACGCCTGACTTACACCCAGGTCGCCGCTGCCCTGAGCAATACCCGCGGATCTGAGGCCGTAGCCTTGGGCGACCGCGTGCCGGATTTGCTGAATCTGCACGATGTGTTTCGTGCTCTGCTGCAGGCGCGACAAAAACGCGGTGCCGTGGATTTGGATACGGTCGAGACGCAAATCATCACCGACGACGCTGGGCGCATCGAAAAAATCTTGCCGCGCACGCGCAACGATGCCCACCGCCTGATTGAAGAGGCCATGCTGGCGGCCAATGTTTGCGCAGCGCAATTTATTGCTGAACATAAGCATCTAGGCCTGTACCGCGTGCACGACGGCCCCACACCCGAAAAGGTCGAACTGTTGCGCCAGTATCTGCGCAGCCTAGGCTTAAACCTGAGCGTCAGCGACGAGCCACGGCCTGAGGAATTTCAGCGTATCAGCCAAGCGACGCATGAGCGCACAGATCACGAGCAAGTGCACACCATGCTGCTGCGCTCGATGAGCCAAGCGATTTACTCGCCCATCAACGACGGCCATTTTGGCTTGGCTTACGAAGCCTACACCCACTTCACCAGCCCGATTCGGCGCTACCCCGATTTGCTGGTGCATCGCGTCATCAAAGCTATTTTGCAAGCCAAGCCCTATCACCTGCCCGAGCTTCCTGAGCCTGGCGATGCGCACGAGCAAATGGGTAAGCGCCTAGCCGCGCGCAATCAGCGCCTAGGGCGTGTGTCACATACTGGCGGCACCGCGCCGGGCAAACCGCCCAAAGCGCGTAAGACGAAAGGCCATGCCGAATTGCAAGACTGGGAAGCTGCCGGCTTGCACTGCAGCGCCAATGAGCGCCGTGCCGACGAAGCCAGCCGCGATGTGCAAGCCTGGCTGAAATGTCAGTACATGAAAAACTATCTGGGCGAGGAGTTCTCGGGCAAAGTCACGGCAGTCACCAGCTTTGGTTTATTTGTCACCCTAGATGAAGTGTATGTCGAGGGCTTGATTCACATCACTGAATTGGGCGGCGAGTACTTCCGTTACGACGAAGCGCGCCAAGAATTGCGCGGCGAACGCACAGGCCAACGCTACGCCATAGGTAGTAAAGTGCAAATCCAAGTGGTGCGGGTCGATGCTGATGCGCGCAAAATCGACTTTGTCCTGGTCGATGAGCTAGCCGCCTATCGCAAAGATAAGCAATTGCCACATGCACATGAAGGACAAAGCTTTAGCCCGAAAGGCAGCAAAGCTCGGCAACAAGCTGCGCAGCAGGCGCAAGCCCCAGCCGCGCCTGCATTGCGCCGCGCCGCTAAAAAAACCGGTAAAACTGTGGGCAAACAAGCTGGAAATAAACCAGGCTCTAAGGCTTCGACTAAAAAGCTGCAAAGCCGGAAAGGGTAAGCGGACAATTCCCTCTTGTGCAAGCGGCCTAAGTAGCGCATGGCTGGCTATTATCGGGTGGTCGTCTAAGCGTCATAACGCGGCTTAGCGGCGCGCCGCTCTTTGCACCATGTTCATGGTGCGATGCATATGTGCATAAAAAAAGCCAGCGGTGCTGGCTTTGTCGAAGAGCTTCTGCAAAACCCCTTTTGAAGGCTGGAGCACAGTCATCGGGATGGGGGTGCAGGGGTAAAAAATCCGTCATAGCAGGTGTGCTGATGCGGTTTTTTTGGCAAAGTAGCCCGCCTGATGGTGTGCTGCCAGCGCCGAAAAGGGGGTAGATGCCTCTCCCCTAAGACGGCAGCCTTGAAAAGGCTGCCGTTAGGTGCAGCTTACTTGGCGGTGCTGGCGGCAGCTTCCGCGCCTGTGGCGCTGGTTTTTTCTGGTATTGGGAATGTTGCACCTGCATCGTTGGCCATGTAAACCACGGCTCTACCAATTTCAATATCTTCAAATTCACCACCGCCCTGGGCACCCATGGCACCTTTGCCATGCAGTGCTGAATTGAGCAAGGCTTCGTAACCTGTGGCAATGCGAGCACCCCAAGCGCCAGCATCGCCAAATTTGGGTGCGCCAGCTACGCCTGCAGTATGGCAAGTGGTGCATTGCATCTTGAAGACTTCTTCGCCCGTGCGCAGGGGCTTGTTCGCATCTTTGATTTCGACCGTCCCTACTTTTTGAATATTGCGCAAAGTGTCGCGCTCAATATCTGCCTGTGTCGTGCCTGCAATACCAACGCCTGAGCCTTGCGTCTGTGTAGATGGTTTTGCCCCATTGGTGACGAAATAGACCAAGCCAATGATGACAAAAATCGGCACCACAAAAGACGCAATGGTCAACCACAAAAATTGCTTGGGGGTGGAAACGGCGCTGTGCTCGCCTGTGTCAGAAGAATTGCTCATAACCGGTAGAGAAAAATAGATCGAATAAACTAAACCGCTGCATTATATAGAGCGCCGTCTGGTGCATCCTGGCGATACAATGCGCGCCTGTTGTGTTCGCACTCTCGCTGTATTTCAATGGATAGAATTCGGCCCTCCGAAGGCTGAGATCCAGGTTCGATTCCTGGCGGCGGGACCAAAGTACTCAAGACGCGATGTCCAGCATTTACAATCGGGCGCATGATCAAACGCATCATCGGCAAAATTATTGCCAGCACCGCCGGAAAAAACAAAAAACTGGGTCGCGCGGTCGAAATTCCATCCAGTCAACACCGTATTAACCACCAACTGCTTGAGCCTAAAGCGGTGGAGGTCGTACGCACCTTAAAAAATGCAGGTTTTGACGCCTACATCGTCGGCGGTGCTGTGCGCGATTTGGTGCTGGGCGTGCCCCCCAAAGACTTTGATGTGGCGACCAGTGCCACGCCTGAGCAGGTTAAGGCGTTGTTTCGTCGTGCCTTCATCATCGGGCGTCGCTTTCGTATCGTGCATGTGGTTTTTGGCCGAGGGCGCGAGCACGAGGTGATCGAGGTCTCGACCTTCCGCGCCTTGCTCGACAATACCCAGGCCGAAAAAGTCAGCGGCAATGAAAAAACTTCTAAAGCCGCCTTGGCGGGTATGAAGCACGCTGTTGATGAGCACGGCCGGGTACTGCGCGACAATGTCTGGGGTAGCCAAGAAGAGGATGCCGCGCGGCGTGATTTCACCATCAACGCCATGTATTACGACCCAGAGCGTCAGGTCATCGTCGATTACCACAATGGCTTTGCCGATTGCCAACGCCACATCATTCAGCTGATCGGTGAGCCGGCCACGCGCTATCGCGAAGACCCTGTGCGCATTTTGCGTGCTGTACGCTTCGCCGCCAAGTTAGAAAAACTCGGTTTCCAGATCGAGAAGAAAACCGCCAGTCCGATTGCCAGTTGCAAGGCTTTGCTGGCTGATATCCCGCAAAGTCGCATGTTTGATGAAACCCTCAAACTACTACAAACGGGCCACGCCGAGGCCAGTTTGCGCCAGCTGCGACTAGCTGGTTTGGTGGGTGGCAAGCCTGGGCAGGGCATTTACCCCTTGTTGGATTTGATTGCAGGGTGTGCCGATGCGCCTTTGGTGCAGGCGGCGCTGCGCGATACCGATCGCCGTATTCAAGAAGGTAAATCAGCTGCCGCTTACTTCTTGCTCGCCTGCGTGCTCTGGGAGGAAGTTGAAGGCCGCTGGCACGAACTGCAAGAGGTGGGCGAGCACATCATCCCCGCGCTCAGCACGGCGATTGATGAAGTGTTTGACCGCCGCATCGGCGATGTCTCGGGTCGAGGCAAACTGGCGGCCGATATGCGCGAGGTCTGGATGATGCAACCGCGCTTTGAGCGCCGCACACCTTCAGGCGCCCCCCGTTTGCTGGAGAATTTCCGTTTCCGCGCCGCCTACGATTTTTACCGTCTACGCGCCGCTGTCGAGCAGGCCGATATGGCGATTGCTGATTGGTGGGAAGAATTTAGCACAGCCGAGGATGAGGATGCGCGCGCTGATTTGCTGGTACAGGTACCGAAAGAGCGTAGCCATAAAATCAAAAAAAGCGGCCCAAAAAACAAAGCAAAAATCTCAATTTCTAGCGAAAAACCTGCCGTGCATGCTCCTGAATTGGGAGCAGAGAAGGTGGGCGTTATGACAGAGCAGGCGCCAGCCAAGCGCCGACGCCGCAGGAGCAAACCTAAGCCCGATGCCGCCGACAGTGCCGAGATTTAAAGCCACCCGTGAAAACGCCCCCCCCCTCAGCAGTCTTGGCCTATATCGGCCTAGGGTCAAATCTGGGTGATCGTTTACATTTTTTGCAACAGGCCGTGCACCAGCTTGCCGCGTTACCCCAGACGCAACTGCTGGGCGTTTCTAGCTTGTATCAATCCACAGCGGCTGAAGGTGCTACTGGTTCGGGGGATTTCCTCAATGCGGTGGTCGAACTCTCGACCCAATTAAATGCCTATGCCTTGTTGGCTGCACTGCAAACCATCGAACTTGCAGCGGGACGCAAGCGCCCCCACATCCATGCCCCCCGCACCTTAGACTTAGACATCCTGCTCTACGGCTGTGAGTCTATTGCCGATACCCCCCGGTTAATCGTGCCTCATCCTCGGCTTTGGGAGCGCGATTTTGCCCTCTTGCCCCTGGCAGAGTTGCGGGCAGAGCTGAACCCTCACCAACATTGCAACAATACAACGGCTCATAACTGCCAAATCGTGCAAAAAAACTGGCTTTAGCCGCCTGCCTGTAGTATCGTCCTACCGGTTATCACTATCGAAAAAGTACTGGGGATAACCCTAGGGATTAGATAAAACAATGCACACTCAGAAACTGATGTGGGGGCAGTTTCGCCTTCGCCCTGTCCTGCTCGCCTGCGCATTCGCATGCATAGCATCTGGCGCGCAGGCCGTCACTTTAGGCTTCGCCAATAGCGCGCCTTATATCGGGCGGCCTTTCTATGCCAGCGTCCCGCTCACCGACAGCGAAGGCGCCGTTGCATGCGTGCGGGCGCAGCTGAGTTATGGCGACATGCCTGTTGGTGGTCTCCAAATCCAGCAACGATCCTCCGCCATTATCGTGCGCAGCACTCAGCCTGTGGATGAACCCATTGTCACACTGTTCGTCAGTGCCGATTGCGATACGCCCATCAGCCGCAGCTATACCCTGTTTGCGGATATGCCGCGCGTGAGCGATGGCGGTGGCGAGACCCCTGACGAGTTGGACCCTAGCCTAGGTGCAAAACCCAATTACTTTGGCGTTCAAAGCAATTTGGACACCAACAACGCTGAGCCCAACTCAAAAAGCCCCAGCGCCACCCCGGTCAAGCCGGTCAAAGTCCGAGGCAACCGCGACCTCGCCCTGGCTGAAACAGGCCTCGTCCCCCCCTTACGCAAAAGCCGAACTGCCCCTCCTCAAGCCACAAGCCCCCTATCGCCATCTGGCCTAACACCTAGCAGCGCGCTAACCCAACACCTAGGCGCGCAAACGCCACGCCTTGAA